>NZ_JAMPQL010000002.1:0-492786 GCF_028482435.1 Providencia sp. PROV119 | reverse complement strand
GCACCACCAAGACGAATCCGCAGAAATCCCCCCCTCACTAATTAGCGAATTAAGCGCGCTGTACGCCACTGTAATCAGCGCAAAAATAATTGCTGCTGTGGCATGAATAATTGATTTTAACGCCTCTGTGACGCTGAGATTTTGCGGACGGATAATTAACAATAAACATGTCGCCGCGCAATCGTAGCCCCGCCACGCCTGCCCACTAAATAGGTCGGTTTTCATGCAGGTGCAAGAGATCGTCAGAACCGCGCTAGTGCAGGCGCTTTACGCAGGTCACGATCCTTGTTTAATCTTGCAGAATGGGGCAGAGAATTGCGGAATTTATGATGAAGGTTATGGTGATAAAAATTATTTACAGTATTATTTCATGTTTTATAATTTACTTTATCTCATAAAATACTAGGTAGTATCTTAATTCATTATTTACTACAAAACTATGTAGTTAGGCTTCTTAAAATAAAAAGACTAGTTACACATATTTAAAGGATTGATTATGCGTTTAAGTAAAGTTCGGGTACAAAATTATCGTAGCATTATTGATACTGGTGAATTTGATGTGGATGAGTTTAAAACAATTTTGGTTGGCCCAAATGAGGCCGGGAAAACGGCTATTCTCCAAGCCATTCAACAAATAAATCCCCCTAAAGAGATGAAGGGGTTTAAACCGCTTCGTGACTATCCTAGAGCTGAATACACCAAAATCAGTAGGGGAGAGCTAAAACCTGAATATATCAAGGTAGTGACTGCAACTTTTAAATTAGAAGAGTCTGATTTAAAGCACGCACCTGAAAAATTAAGAAATCAAGAAATTAGTTATGTTATTACTCGATATATGGATAATCATGCAACTCATAATTTACTTGGGGTGCAATCACTACTTTATGGCGAAGTTAAAGATAACCTAAGAAGAATAGCTCATTATTTAGATAGTCTTCTTGAGGATGAAAATAATAAAACCTACACTGATAGCCTTACTCAGATAACGAGTGGTTTTACTGAAAACAAAAACTGTCTATTGAAAATATTAGAACACTATTAGAGTGGCTTGAGAATAATTTCACATTAATTGATGAAGAAAATGAAAAAGAAATTAAACGCCATAAAGAGATCGAAGATAAATTAAGTACTGAAATAGAAAAAGATAATTTTCTTTCGTATCTTTGGGATAATAAACCTACTTTTGTATTATATAGCAACTACTTCCGAGTTAAGCCTATTATTCATTTGGAGAACTTAGCTAAACGCCTGACCTCAAACATTATGGATGATGACTCTTATGATTATGGTAATAGTTGCCTACTTAGTTTGCTTGGGTTTACAGCTGAGGAGCTTTCTGAACTCGGAAAAGTATCAGAATCTACCAACAACTCAACTGAATTAAATATGGATGCTTATCGCGAAAATTTAGATAGGCGTAGTTATGAACTAAATGCTGCTAGTGTCGAGTTAACTCGTCAAATAATTAAAGTATGGAATCCTGAAGATAATAAAGCTGAAGCTAGCAGGCTTAAATTAGTTGCAGATGGACAATATCTCAAAGTAGTGGTAGAGGATAATATTGGTGTTGAAGTTGAGCTAGACCAGCGTTCCGAAGGATTTCAATGGTTAGTTTCCTTTTTTATAGTATTTTTTGCAGAAGCAAAAGGAAAGCATAAAAATACTATTTTACTTTTAGATGAACCCGGGGTAAGCCTTCACGCTTTAAAGCAAAGAGAATTTAGAAAGACAGTTTCACTACTTTCTGAAAATAATCAGACATTATACTCAACTCATTCTCCATTTTTAGTAGGGCCGGATGAACTCGATAAAGTAAGAGTTGTTGAATTGACCGATAGAGCTATTGGCACTAAAGTTCATACAACAATATCTTCTAGTGATCCTGCTGCATTATTACCATTGCAAGAAGCTCTTGGTTATGACCTAGCTCAAAGTCTATTTGCTCATCAACGTAATTTAATCCTAGAAGGATTGACAGATTATTGGTATATCGAAGCAATTTCTAACTTATTGAAAGATGGAGGAGAGAAGTTTTTAGATGACAAGATAGCTCTTGTGCCAGCTAACACAGCTAGTAAAATAGTTTATTTCGCTACAATTTTAACCTCACATAATCTTAAAGTGGCAGCTTTGCTTGACTCCGATAATGCAGGAGATCAAGCTGCAAAACAGGAAGTTTTAGTTCATCGTCTTGGTAATAAAAGAATTCTTCGTACTTCTGATTTTACTAGGCCTAAGATTGATAAAGCTGAAATTGAAGACCTACTTAGAGATACATTAGTTCAAATTGCAAAAGATGAGCTTAACTGGGATATAACAACATCTTTTTCTGGCGCCATTGATAAGCCGATTATTAATATATTCCAAAAGGAAATAGGCAAAGACTTCTCTAAGTATAAGTTAGCAAAGGCATTTTTAAAATGGTCACGAGACCATTCAATCACTAATTTAACTAAAAATGAGATTCAAGGTTGTACTAACCTAATTAACGCTATTAATTCAGCCCTAAAATAATTAATTAAAGATTTCTGACTCATTATTCATGAATAATAGTGGGTCAGAATTATTTTACTAATTTATTAATTCGAGCTAATACATTCACACACCTCTGCCTATATTTCCTACTAATCGCCTCTCTCTGCGCTTCTAACTCCTGCTTTTGCAGCCCTTTCCCATACTCATTTAAACTCAATCTCAACCTATCCCCGTCAACTTTTATAAAATGTAGGCCATCACTTACGCCTAAACCATTAATGAACATTGTTTTAATCTGTGGAATATCGAAATTAATGCCGACCTCATTAGCAAAAGTAACTATTTTCGACTGAATTTCTTTATCACCCTCATTTAATTCAATTCGTGATACTTGCCGCTGTTGTCTACCCTGTGATATTTCGGCTCCTGCTGCGTTCTGAGCGTCTGTTTCAATAAAGGCAAAACCGTATTCCTCTATGTTGCATACTTCACCAGAGCAGTGCTCTGGCTCGTAAAATTGCACATCTGATAGATTGGATGTGATCCGCGATCTACAGTTATTGACAGGACTCCGAGGCGCGCCGATGGCGCTTTTTAAAAGACCATCGCCCGCAGCATCGGTGTTTTTCTTCACAATCTTGTATTGCCTTTCACGCGTTTTGAGTGTTGGTTTGCCGGTTGCGAGCTGGTTATAAATACCTACAACTTTCTGCACCTCTTCGCCGTATGTGTTTACATCACTGACTTCACGTGCAACTCGTATCGTTTCTTCTTTACGACGAATACATGGCCCACCTTGTGACATCACATATTCAAAGAAATCACCACCATCTGCTGCCGCACGTACGCGCTCCGCAACTTCGCCAAGCTGATCTGCAATAGAAACACCTCGCGGAAGCCGACGGCATTCACGATAAGCACCTTTTGAGGGAAGTTTGTAAAAATGAAATTGAGGTATGCGCCAAGTAGAAGCCCAAGCAGTAACCGCTGCCGCCATGCTTTTTAAATCTTTGCCGGTTTCGTGGTCTATCTCGCCATCAAGCGCATAACCATCAATATTTTTTGCAATATATTTGGCTATGTAACCTACGGCACCACCGCGATTCATGTGCTTACATTTGAAACGGTATTTATGTGCGCCGGCCTCATCACCATCTTCTTTCAAAGCACGTTTACGCATAATATCAATTGCGTCCGCCCGACTGGCTTTATCAACAAATAACAGCATATGCCAGTGGGGTGTTCCGTCATGATGCGGCTTGACAACACGAACACCATAAACATCAATATTGTTATCATTAAAGGCTGAACGAATACGCGACCAAACTTTGACTAAATATTGTTGCCCGTCTTTTGGTGTGTAAGCTTCATTTTTCCATTTACCATTAAGCGCAGCGATCACGTCTTTCTTACGCTTACGCAGTTTTGTTGGATGATATTTAGAAGGGCAGGTCCTGGTAATAAACATACCGATATCGCCACGTTCTTTCGCTACACGTTCAATGCCGGCCATTTGCGCCATTAATTCCATGCGACGAATTTCAGGGTTTGAAACACTTGCCATCACTTTATCGAACAGATCAAACCGCTCACCCGTTTCAACGTCTTCAATATCCATGCCTTGTAAATACTGCATATTAGATAAACGTTGCGCTTGCACAGCTCGAATGGCTTGTTTACTGGCGTAGGGGTTGCGATTCTGGCAAACATCCATATTTGCGATCATCAAGGCTTCAAGCCATTGGGTACGATGGGCTTTTAATTTGCGATACCAATAATCTGTATTGGTTAGGCGCTGAACGGCGGCAATAACTTTGCGAGCATCTAATGACGTGACAGCGAGACAATCAAAAATCTATTTTTATGAGTGGCCTTTTTAATCAGCGAAGAAGATAAACACGATGGCTAAACCAGATTGAGGGACTTTAGCCGGTGCATCTTGCCAGTTATTTGTGGGGGGAAGTAGGGGAAGTTTGGCGTTGAGGTAATCACTCGCTATTAAGGTGATGCGCTTAAAATGGCCACACAACATTTAGGGATGGTGAAAACCCGAACTGAATTAACCAGCAAAGGCGGCGAACCTATTAAAACTGAAGTTGCAAACATGACTTCACAAGAGGTTGCCGACGCTTATAAAAAACTAATGGGTTAATTACTGGAAATAGCCGTTTGAGCGAAAAAATAGGTTATGCAAAAACACCTATTTTACGTACGTTTTATTCACTGAGAATTTATGCATTTTTAAGGAGTAATTTAGATAAATGGTGCTTATCTGCAGAAACTAAATTGAACCTGTTTTCCGTAGGGGTAAGCACCATTATTTTAAATAAAAATGTGTTAGTCACATTTAAGTGGGGGGCAGGATGCCCCTTAGGGGGTGTCGTTTAAAAGAAACAATAAAAGCATTGCCACGGCGTTATTAATCATATGCAAAATAATTGGTGCCATAAGCGAATTAGTCTGAATTCTGACATGGCAAAAAATAACGGACATCACAAAAATCATAATAAATGTGGCAGGTGAATTATATTGATGGTGTATCATTGCAAATAGTACAGAGGTGATAATAATCATCACATGCTTGCCATTTGGGCCGTAGCCCATTCCGGCATTCAGTAAAAAGCCTCTGAAAATAATTTCTTCAATAATTGGCGCTGCGAAAACGACTGACACGACCAGAATAAACTGATGCAATGGTGATAGGGTGAGCATCTCAAGTATCGATGTTTCATCTTCTCCGTAAAACATAGTTGCAACAGATAATATGACCATTGCTATTATTGGAAGCCTGAGATCTGAAAATCGTACTGTGCCGAAAGGCATTAGCTCGGTTCGTTTCTGGTAATATGCTCGAGAGAACAGGGAATAAGGTAAGATAAATAGAATCGTAAATAGTGGCCAAGCGGCTAAGGCATCGTTATAGGTGGTTATCCCAGGAAATGCCAGTAAGGCATACTGAATTAAGTACCAACCTACAAAAAAACTGACGCAGACCAAGCTGTGTAGAACTCTGTCCATAGATATCATTATTATCCACATTGTTTTGTTGTTTATAAACGTTGATTTTAATGTATTACCAATAAAAAACCAAAAAATATTGGTTTTGTTTCATTTGCCATTGTCGAAGCGCTTAAGTGGATTATATTAAATAGCCCCTAAATGTAAGGAATTGACTAAGCCAACTCCTTCCCATTTGATTTAAAAATACTGAGCTATTTCCTGCATGATGAGCATGTGACAAAGACAATCCAGCCCAATTTATCATTGATTGGGGGATGATTAACGACCCACGTAATCCTGAGCGTGGCTTACCCTCGTATATTCCATTTACTGCTCTTTCCTTGGCAGGAAGAATGGGCTAAACGGTTTATCAGTAACGCACTAACAAAATATCGTCGTCTGTAATGAGGCGGCGCTAATCTCCCAGAGCGAGAATGATACGTATGATAATGTAAAACAATGCTATTAGCTTAATGAAACTTAATTTTAACTCTTATCTGGAGTAATAGCTATCATATATCTAGATATGGTGTATAGCTCGTAGGCTTACAATGATGTTGATGTGGGGCACGCACTGCAAAAGTAAATATACCTGCTCGTAATAAAAGTAAAATCGCAATACCAAGGCCAGCCACGAGCAAAAATCACACTCAGGATGAGTAAATTAAAAATGCATTTGACCTTGGTTTTGCTTGCCACGAAAAAACCATGGAAAATTAGCTAAGGTAAAGTGAGTGCTGAATATCACAGGGAAATTTGTTGCAGGAATTACTTATCTGCCAGTTGATGACTTAAAAAGTATCAACAGCGTATTGATAGTGCTGCAAACTCTTAATGAGCCAATAGAAGTAGAAGTATTGAACTTCAATGATCTTAGTTTATCCCAATCAAGTTCAAGTCATGTGAACTATTACCAGCAAACAGATGATATGTTTGTTCTTGTTTCATCTTTAATTAAAAGCTGGATAAGAAACCACCCAGTTGCTAATGCGAATAAACGAACCGCTATGATGGCGAGTTGTGTTTACCTACTGCTTAACGGTTATGAGTTAACTACCCCAAAGAATGAGGTCATAGAGATGGCTAATGGAATGGCGACCAAAGAATATTCGCTTATTGAGTTAGATGGTTGGTTAAGTTTCTGATTTAGGCCTTTTGACTTAAGACAATTGTGTGAGTAAACGGAGATAGCAGCCATCTCAATCATCAAGATAAAGATAGACTAGTTCACTGTGGCGATTTTCCTAGGCATAAAAAAGTCGAAGGTGTTATCACCTCAGCTATAGATAATACCATCATCGACCAACCTGCTCATTTCGCTAACAAAATTATTGGTTATTCAGATAGCACATGATTTTAAGGTCGCAGAATTATGTAAGACAGAAGTGTTTATTTGAATAGCAAATAAGTGATACTGATTAAAAAGGGAAGGTATCCAGTATTGAAAAGATATAAAGAATAATGTTAACAAGAGGTATGTCACTAAAATATATGCGATTATATCAAAAATCTTTCCCGTATGTTGATTGCGTTCAAATATAAAAATATAAATCTTATTTAAGTTTTAATAGGATTTATATTAACTAGCCATACGGGAACAGCAAAGACAGGTGAATAGGTTCAATAACAAGTGCATTATAATGATAATCTTGAATGCTAACAATAACGAACTCTTTTTGTCAGAGTTCGATTTTAAATTGAAATTAGTGAATGTACATAGTGAAGGTTTTTGAATGGTGACATAACTAAAAAAAATAGTTAATTATTCTGATTATGTTGTTAACTGTAAATATCGTTATGTTTCATTTACTTTGTTTATGTTAGCCTACGCGGCAAAAATTAAGAGTGGATTTTATAAAAATTTAGTTATGAATCAGAAAATAAAAAATGTAATTAAAAGCAAGTTAATTCTCAAGTTTATTTCAAATTTTCTTCTTTTTTCTTTATTACATAAGGTCATGGGGTATCCATTTAAGCCGCTTTATGTATTATTTATAAGTATTGGTTTGCTTTATGTAAAGAATAGGTCATACCGTTTTTTTGTTTTATTTTTCACCATATTAGCTGCTCTTTATTTACCAGTGGGTTTAATTTATGGCTCTCCAACATATAATACAGTTGCATCTTTTTACTATACGGATATACAAGAATCACGAGAGTTTATATCAAATATTGATAGTAAATATTACATTTACTCGACGTTTATTCTAATTTTTGGGGCTTTAGTTAGCTCTATAAAAGTAAATGCTGTAAACTATCACAATAAAATAATATTTAGCATGGTGATATTGGTCTTTATCTTTACTCCGTTAAAAAATGCCTTAAGTGGTAAATATGAAAGAGCAGCTAATTCAGGTACACCAGAGACACGGTTCTTCACAGAGTTAGCTTATTCAATTTATTCATTAATTGATGAAATTGAATTATATACAAGTGAAGATACTTTTGAAATTACAAAGGTAACTAACCAATATGATATTTATGTTATCATCATTGGTGAAAGTGTTCGAAAAGATTTTATGCATGCATATGGTTTTAAGATAAATAATACACCATTCATGAGCTCAAGCAATGGTATTCTCTTTACTAACTACATATCTGCAGCTAGTTCTACGCAACCATCTTTGACACATAGTTTATCTTTATATCCAAATATAGGTAACAATATCATAACACTAGCTAATAAGGCAGGTTTTAATACTTATTGGTTATCTAATCAAGGTTTTGTTGGTGAGTACGATGGTTCAGTTGCTGCTATTGGTCGAAGAGCTAATAATAGCTTTTTTATTAAAAGAGGAGGCTCTGATGATAAGATAATATCTCCAGATACTGCGTTATTACCAGAATTTAAATTAGCTTTAGAATCATCAGACCATAAAAAGCTTATTGTTGTGCATCTTATGGGAAGTCATACACCATTTTGTACTAGAACAGAGGGGCTGTATGATTATTTTTATCATAATAAAAAACTTTCTTGTTATGTTCAAAGCATAAAAAATACAGATAAGCTTTTATCAGAAATTTATCATGATTTAAGTAAAACAAAATCTAAGTGGTCAATGATGTATTTTTCTGATCATGCACTATCTTTGACCTATGATAGAAATGAGTTGGTACATAATGATAAATATCAGCAAAACTATGAAGTACCTTTTTTTATTACTTCATACGACTCTAATAAAAAAGAAATTATAAATAATCGTCGTAGTGGCTTAAGCTTTATGTCTTTATTTTCTCAGTGGACAGGAATCAATGAGAGTAATATTGAAAAAAATTGTGACATGTTATCTAAAAATGACTGCCCTAATCAAAATACTATAATCGATTTTAATAAAAACAATCGTATATTTGATGATTTGCCCGATGATTATTCAAAGTAGCACAGAAACTTTTAGTATCGAGATAGTTGTCATTCTTCTGAAAATCAATCTGAGAGCACAGAGTGACATATGAGATGTATCTTTTTTAATAGAAAGTAAAGGTACTTACGAAATTACTGCTGCTTTACAATTTACTTGCTGTGGCAGCAGTATAAATGAATTTTATTAATTAGCCAGTTTATTCAGCACATTAGGGCCGAAAGTTCGATAAAGAATACGTACTGACATAAATTAAAAAAGCATTAGTAATATATAGGGAATTTCTAGTTAAGCATGGTGTGGAAGGTAATAACTTAACTAAATAAAAGTGATACAAAAATGAAATATAAACCTAAGTCTAAAGAGTTTGTTTTATTGTATGTTGAAAAAACAATGTTACTTTTGTGTGGTTGAATCATTGACTAAGATATCTAATATTAGGTAATACCTCTGAAAACTAGTGAAACACAGTAGGTTTCGGCAATTTGCTATAATATTATAATCATGGGCGGTAATATATGGAGCTAGGTGGCACTATCCTTGTGTGGAAATAAACTCAGCTAACTACATTCAACAAAAACTTCTGTTGAAAAAAGTGGAGAAATACCGAAGAAAATATTGCAGGGTAAGCATTTAAGAAAATTACTATATAAATAAAATACTAGCATAATAGATATATAGATTAACATTATGAGTGATCCCTCAACTAACCAAAAACATCAAAATAAAGCCTCACCGAAGTGAGGCTTATGTATATGCGCTTTGCTAAAGAAACACTAAGGATCCTATACACGGTAAATGAATAAAGAATATTGCAGAAAGTACCAATATCAGGGTTAGCAATAAAAGGATTGAATGTCTAAAAAAGCTTACGGATTTTGGATTCTTCAGGAAAAATATTAATAAAAATGGGATGATAATTCCTAATATAGATACATAAGTTAGATACTTATCCAAATATTTAAACATAACTAACCCTATTTAAATTGGCTCTTTATATTGTCATTTCACGTACACAAATGGCCATTTATATCTGCCAGCTAGTAAGGCCGTCAGTGCCAATGACATTGTAGTGACAGCGGCTGCAAGGTAGCTTCCTTTAGAGCAGTGCGGCATAACGAGTTTTAAATTCCCAGTTATAGGCCACACCAGTCTTGCTCTTGCCATTATCCCAATTCACCGACCAAGTCATTAGGCCTTTAATCGACAAGTTTTTGGCATCAAGACGCGCAAAAGCATTATAGACAGCTTGTTTATCAATCACATAACCAGAGCCAGCAGCATCATTGTTGGCAGGCAAACCGATAACAAATTTAGAGGGTGGAATTTTTGTATAACCGCGGGTACCAGTAACTAGACTTTCAGTCAGGTAATACAAAAAGTCTTCTTTCATTGCGTCACTATTTTGGGAGAGCCAAGCACCTTTACCGCTCGTGGTTTCATCAACCCAAATACCATCGCCACCCTGATTATAATATTGCGGAGCAATAAAATCATAATATCCTTCTAGGGCATTGATATAATCTAGATAAGCACCGTTGATGCGCAAATATGGGAATTCTGGCGCCATACTGATAATAAAGTTTTTCCCTTCGGCGGCGTAATGTTCTTTTACTTTTTTCAATGCGGCAGGTAAAACTGTTTTATTATTAGCTGAACTAATGGCTGTTTGCTCTAAATCGATATCTAAGCCATCAAAGCCGTAGGTTTCCACCAAACGGATAATTTCATTAGTTAGCTTGTCTTCGTCGCCAGTTTTCAATTGGATATGCGCATCGGCACCACCTAGGGAAATGAGTACTGCGCGACCTTGGTTGTTTAATACTCCGACTTGACGGCGGAACTCGGCATCCGACAGATTGTATGGCTTGAAGGTTGGAATACCTTCGCCTTTCATAAAGGCCACGGCCACCACGTTATATTCTTCAGGAATGTCTGTCAGATTCATATTGGCACATTGCCCCTGCTGATAGCCATCACTGGCACCCGCGGCCCAATTGTGCCAAAAACCCATCATAATTTTTTTATTAGAGATATCCGGCATGGCGGCTGCGTCATCTACGACTTGTGTATTGATAATGTTATCTGAGCTCATAGTAACCTCGTTATTTTAGGTAAGATTAATTCCACACGCGCCAATATTGGTGGGCGTAAAGATATAATGCGTTTTTTTAACGAGGGTAAGGTGAAACCTTTTCCTGCCAATAATAAATTAAATTCAAGCTGACTGGAAAATGTAGGATGCTTTCAAAAAAGAATGTTTTGCTCTTAGATATATAATTTTTCAGATTAGTGGAGGCGTATTTATAGCAATGGCTATCTTCAAATGACTCACTAAAGAGTAAATAAATTATGACAGTAATTGTTACATATTATTTATAGCTATTATTCCAATTTATATTGACAATATTTATTGTCAGTATCATGCCGCGGTTTTCACTTATGAAGCGAGTGACGATTAGCTTTGTGAAATGGATAGATGAACCATAATCTGATAATGTTGACAAATTAGCAGGGGTTCGCAAGAGGCTAGAAACGACGTATCAAGTGAGCCGTGCAAGAAAATAAAATAGGTAATTCTGCTAGTATTATTGGTTGCAGCGGAATAGCTAGTGTTTATTTTATAAATGATAATGATTGTTTATAAGTGGAATATTATCTGCTTTGGTCTTTATTGTCTATTTTATGGAGGATGCCAAAGATATTACAACAAAATTCTAAAATTAGAGATTGGAGTGGTGAGTCGTAATAGAAAAATAGAGTATTTCGCTTTTAGTTAAAATGCTAGAATCATTCTACCGATGAAAATGCGATAGAGAATTTAAATGATTAGATTATTTCTATTTTTAATATTTGTGTTCCCTTCAATCACATACGCTGCAAGTTTTGATTGTGCTAAGGCTCAGAGTAATGTGGAAAAACTAATATGCAATACTCCTGAGCTATCTAAAGCAGATGATGAATTATATGTTGATTATCTGCAAGCAAAGTTAGTAACTGGAAACAGCGATGAATTTAAGAGGTTAGTTAAAAAGAATTGGGAGTTGCGGGTTAAAAATTGCGATACAAAGTCGTGCTTGCTAGATTGGTATCATCGCTCAACGATTATTTATAGAAATATTGCTGCTAGCCAACCAGTAGATGAGCAAGATATATCTGAATTTAATTATTATTATAATTCGCCAGTGAAGTTAAGAGGCGTTATTAGATTAGAAAAACCAGATGGGTTCTTAACATTAAGAACAGATAATATAATTTCTGTCTCATCAAAAGAACCGGAAGATAGTGAGGGAGAGCCCACTGAATGGGGGATAGGTGCTTTGCATTTAGCACCAAGAAATTCAGATCAATTTAATCAGCTAAAAGAGATCCAAGGTAAAAAGGTAGATATCACTTGTGACCTATACCATGCAACCAATATTCATCACAAAACTCCGGTTCTTTGCAGTGTTGAACATTATGTTTTGGTTAAGTAATTGGCAGTATGACATAAAACTGAAAACATAAAGTATCGTAGAAAAATGAAATAGGGCAACCTGCTATTCGTTTGTGATGAGTGACTGAAGGTACGATATTTTTATCTTTTTTTACCCTTTATTTTTTGCTCAAAAAATTTCCCTTTAAAAATAATAAGTTATATTATGTCGTAGAAATGAAGGTATTTTGCATAAAATCGTTGTAATTTATTGTTGCGCTAAGATTTTTTCCTGATAATTTATAGTGTACTGCCGCATAGGCAGCTTAGAAAACTTTATCTTTGGGAGCTGCGTTCTTCTCTCAGTGTACTGCCGCATAGGCAGCTTAGAAAGGTAGCTTGATAATCATCACCCGCTAACCAGTGTGTACTGCCGCATAGGCAGCTTAGAAATGTTACTGAGTAAATATACACACAGCAAGAATGTGTACTGCCGCATAGGCAGCTTAGAAAAGCACATTTGAGATCGTACTTTAATGAGCGATGTGTACTGCCGCATAGGCAGCTTAGAAATCATTGATATACAGGATAGAAAGCTTACGAATGTGTACTGCCGCATAGGCAGCTTAGAAAATTGTTTGATAGCGGTACACCTGACGATTTTCCGTGTACTGCCGCATAGGCAGCTTAGAAATAAAAAACAGGTTGCTGAAAATACGGGGTATCGTGTACTGCCGCATAGGCAGCTTAGAAAATCCCAAGACATGCCCTCTGTGTGTGATGGTCGTGTACTGCCGTATAGGCAGCTTAGAAATTGGCGATATCGCACTCATGGATGATTTTCTGGTGTACTCCGGATGCAACTCCCGCTATCGCTGGCAACACCAGAGAAAATTGTAAAACCAAAACAAATAGTGAAAGTAAAACAAATTATGCGGGAACCATATATTTGACATAACCTAAAACAGCAAGGTTTATCGATTATATTCGTGAAGCATTACACCATCAACATGCAAAAAGGCATCTCTTAGTATTCCCAATGATTGAAACTCATTTAACTTATGATAATACGTCGACTCTACCTGTTCACGGGTAAGGCCTGTGAGGTAATCACTTTGTTGATTTGTTTCCCAATAAATCTCACCTTTTCCTTTTATGAAGTATCCTCTTAAAAATCCAGGCCATTTATCACGCATGTTAGATATCAACAGAGAGTGGCTATCAGGCTGTGTTGCTTGAAATTCATGAAAAAAATCACCTCTAAAGATAAAAATATTATTGCATTTAGTACATTGATAGATATCTCTTACATACTTGTATGCTACAGAAGCAAAATTATCTCTAGACTCCCCTTCTAGTTCATCAAGAAAATCATAGAAGCCTTGATCAGAGATGTAATAAGCCTTATAACTAAGATAATCTGTATTATCCCTAATTATATGACCGCAGCTACATTGAAACTTAGACATTTAATATTGACCTCATAATTCTGGATTTAGAATAAGATTATCGCCAATATTAATAATACATAATGTTAGATAAAAACATCATAAATATCTTAAAATTACCTAGAGTGATAAATATAACAGTATGTTAAATAAAAACACACTGAATTGACGTAAACACGGGCTTATAGGCTTACAAATCAAACTTGCTCATGGATATCTTATCAATTAATCTCTTTAGTAAATGGTCATTATTTTTTCCACACTGGGGATGGCTAATTTTTGAGGCGCTTAACCCATGATATTGGGTACGACTCATTGTATTTATTGCTTAGTCAAGTGAGATAATCTTTGATTAAAATACACTAGTATGAAAAGATTACCATTAATGTATTAGAGTAAGAGGAAATGAGTGTCAATGAAGGCAATATATTTATTACTGGGGTTGCTGTTTTCATCTTTTGCATTCTCAGCTGAAAACTCAGTGATGATCCTTGGCGATGATTATAGGCATACCTTAGTTAAGGAGCTAGAAGGGGCAACATTTGTAACTCATGGAAAGAATGACTCACTCATTCAGCAGGTTAAACAAGCATTTAATCAAGACAGTATTATTTTGGTTATTAACATGGCGGATGGGCCAACTCAAAATCTTAGAGAATCCATCTTAATAGCAAGGCAATCAGGTCATAATTCTGTCCAAGTTTATTATCATGGTAAGCATTTACCAAAAGAGATGCTTAATGATGATGACTTTAAGAAGCTAATGACACTTGTTGTTAAGGAAGTTAACGAATTATTGGATCTGTATGAAATCCAAATAACAGGGGCTTATTATGATTGGGAAAGAGATTTTCCAGAAAAATTTCAGTTACAAAAAAATATTATGGCTAAATTTAGTCCAGAGCCTAACACGTTAATGACTGAAATACATAGTTATGCCTATGTGTTTACAAAGGAAGAAGCAAGCGATAATACTATCATCACTGATGGAACGGTATTGGCATTTGCTTGTCAGGATGTCATTGGTAATGCGACTGTTCGAAGCCAAGATCCCATAAAGAGAGGTGGGAATTATTCTCACATAGTATTGGAGTTAGAAAAGCCAACATTGATCCCTTTACACGCACGATGCTTAGGTACATTAAATAACACGTTAGCTATGGCTTTTATTACTGTATTAGAGAATGAGAAATAATGAAATATCATGATAGTTTTAAGGTATCCACTATCTCATTTTGTTTTAAATACCTGTTTATAGACAGATGTTTGAATGATGAATGGAGCTATTAACGAATACGTACTAAACTCCTGAATATATAATTGTATTCAATTTGTCAGGCTGTATGTTATGAAATATTTAGAGCGTTATCTGTATCACATCATCTATTGAATTTTATGATAAATATAACGGTATCATTATCAATTTAACTATTTAAATTTATCAATATATTAATGCTAAATAGAGTATATTGATTGAAATAAACACCACTTATACAATTTAACGGAAAAATTCTTTTAGCGAAGAAGCTTTAAACCCTATTTAAATCCTTTACAGAACAGTATGTTTATTCTGTTTTATATAGAGTGCATATCAATCTCAGGTGCCTCAGCTAGAAACTATCCGAAGGTATTAGCAATGGGGCATCATTTCATTTGGTTTGCGGCAATTGAAAAAGTTATTGATGCTTTAGATAAATGATCGCTGATAAAAATTAGCAAACATGATATTTTCAGAATTACATTAAAATTAGATAGTTACAAAAAATATAACTATTGAAAATGAATTGACAATTTTCCGAGTGATTTAAGCGCGGTAATTGCGACCTCTTTATTAGGATCAAAGCAAAGCTCTATTAATCGGTTTAAGGTTTCTTCATTTTGGATTGCGTATTTGTAATCACCAAGGATGGATATCGCAGTGAGTTTAACTTCATTATTAGTTCCTTGTGTGAGCTGGATTAGTGTATTTAATATGATTTTTTGTCGTGAATGATTCATTTATTCATACCTAGCTAGGATATGTTAAGAAAAATCTGATTATAATCAGCCAAAATAGACATCATATTGTTATTTCTCCTTATTGCATTGTTCCTAGATGACAACTTTAATAAAAAGTATATGAGAAATTTGCATTTTATAAACAATAGCAACTAAATTTACTACGGATAGGCATCGGTATAATCACCATCTAATGTTAAAATCAGGGCGAAGTAGGTTTTTTATACATCCTATTAGTAAAATACATGATAGGAAAACTTAATAGCTAGTTAAATTAACTGAGCTAAGAGGTATTTTCACTATTTGAGTATAGAGTGCTAATAAGAGCCCAAAATATGGGCTCTCATCTATAAACGTCATTCATGTATTATTCTCAACAAATTGAATGTTAATTACTTAAATTCACATCGATAACTTGATAAAAAGCATTTTGGGTATTATCAACATCCCATGTTGCAAGAATAACATGGTAACCTTCATGATCAGCGGGCACATCACATATAAAGTTGATATCCACTTCGATCAATGGCATTGCTCCATGATCATTTCTTTGACAAAATGGCGTTAACTCAAAAGCTGAACGAGTTAATGGTGCTGATTGGTCCCAGCCATTTTTTGTAATAAAAAACCGCCAATTATCGGTTGCATGAGCCATAGTTAGATACCAAGTGAAGGTATTGAGACCCGTTTTCATATCAATTTTATGCCAACGGGTAGGTGTTTGCACATCAAGAGGACTGAAACGTTCTATACCACCTCCGCTAGCTATTAATCCATCAGGAGGCCCAGATTCTGGAAAGCCTTTTTGAGTTTCAATGCTCTGAGGTTCATATTCAGGCCCTAATCCACAATCATTGTTTAATGGTGTTTTTGGCTCCTTAAGATAGTCGTTAAAGCTACATAGATAAGCGCGACTTTCTGGCATCCTTATATAGCCATGGGCGCTCGCGTAGAATGAAAATAACGTTAATACAGTGCCTAATATACTTGGATATATTAATGGTATGATTAGATTTTTCATAATCACCTCGGACATAAAGATAAAGAATATTTACTGATCGATTATTGAATGATGTGTCAGAGAACTCATTCATCGTTTCAGTAATAATATTTTTATCATACTGACTTGCAGCAAAATTGAATAATTTAGTTCTTTATTTATTAAATTTTGCGTCATCTTTGCTGATTAATCATCTAATTAGTTAAATCTAAGTATTATTTAATGAGATTTAAGGGTATGAGAAGTTGAAATAGGGTAGAGTGGTATTATCCTAACCCTCCAAAGGAAAAGAGGGTTAGAACCAATAGCATTATTCAATCAGCATTAGGGGCCTTCGCCGCCTGAATCAATCCCTCCCATTCCTGGTGTATAAGTTATGCAATCTGGTTTGCCTGTAACAGGATTTGGTTCAGGTGAGCACCAAGTAACAGTGTTAGTCGCGTAAGCCGATGAACAAAGAATTGAAATAATAAACAATAGTTTTTTCATGATTATTTCCTTCTATTTGATAATCATGACTACTTTATTTTAATTATGTAGGAGAAGTTCATATTCCATTACTTAATGTGATAGGTGTCTCTTAAATCATTTTTTATTTAAGTGATTGATTTAATGTTCCTAAAAATAAGAGGTGATATTTTACTATATGGGTAATTTATAGGTTAAGGTTGTTATGGCGTAATCATTAAAATATTTTATTGATTATGGTGTAACTGATATTGTGTATAACGTGATGTGTTAGTATGGAGAGATAAAGGTATTTAAATGATTCAAATAATTAACAATAAATTAGGCGAACCTACTAAAAGGTTCGCCATTCAATCATTATTTAATACTGTCATCTAATAATTCATTGAAATAAATGATTTTTTGGTCAAAATCAATAGCTATATTTTGATCTTTACACTCATTATTAGATATCATTTTACAGGAAGATTGTATGTTTTTTTCATGGATGCCTAACCATTCAGCTAATAAATGAAATAAATTCAGTCCACTCCTTTGCGCTGATATTATCTCTCTCGTATTTGAATCTGAAGAAGTAATAAAAAGAGGCGTTTCAAAATTTTGACGATGTTTATCACCATGGATTAGATCTTGTTGATTATCAATAAAAGAAAGCCCATGATCTGAAAAATATAACATAGACCATGAGTTTTTAGACTTTGATAATATGTCATGTAATAGAGATAACTGTAAATCAGTATTTTTTATACTTTGAACATAGCAAGATAAATCTTTGCTTTTATAAAATTCATCATACTTATTTGAGATCCTTTTACAAAATGGAGAGTGGCTACCAATTAAATGAACAACAATCAGTTTTTTCTTTGCAGGATTGTCGATGGACTCAATAAACTTGGGAATAATAGGGCCATCTTCTGTTAGTGGGTATACAAAGCTGTTTCTATATTTACTTTTAGTGTGAGCAGTCGCACATTTGCAAAATTAACCATGATGTTGCTAATAAGGGAAGTAGATACACCAGTATAGATTTATTATGTACTGAGTTATGATTATGGTGTCATTTTTGACGTAACTTAGGGGTAATAATATGTTAAAAGTAATTGCAGAAGATTTTATCCAGCTTGAGGCTATAAATATCGTACTCCCACTTTACCGTGAATTAGTTGAAGCGACTAAGCGTGAGCCTCTCTGTATTGCTTATGATTTATATGTTGACCAAAAAGATAGGGGGCATTTTATTTTTATCGAAGAGTGGCCTGATCAAGCAGCCTTAGATGCACATTGTAAGAGCGAACATTTTCAACGCCTTGTTCCCATGATTAATCAATATCAGCGAAAAGAGCCTTCTTTTATATTTATGGATGACGCTCTAGCTAAAATATAAACACTATAGAATTTCTTTTCGATAAAAATCATTTGGGTAACTCTATTTTAATGCCATTAGTGTATAGCTGATGGTTATTTTATTTTTAATGGTGATGCAGAAAGGACTAGGGGATAATTGGTCAATAGGTATGTTTAACTTTACTTATTTGGTTAACCGGGATTTTATTTTCTCTAAAAGGTAAAAAGCGACTTTCAGCTTAACTAATGATTTTATAGGGCCATCAAACTATCTGTTAGGTGTGTGTGAAATATTTATTTTAATAGTATTTAATGTATAAAAGGTTGGGTTAATTTTTTCGTCTAATCAGCAAGTGATTTTCCTTGTTTTTTACCCTTTAAATTTTTAAAGTTTTTATATCCTTTTAAAACAATAGGTTATGTTACCTGATAAAAAAGAAGGTATTTAAGGGGAAATTGTTATAATTTACTGTTGCATAAAGTTTTTTTACTGATAATTTATAGTTCACTGCCGTATAGGCAGCTTAGAAATGACGAATATTTGAAATTACAGCATTCATTTTTGTTCACTGCCGTATAGGCAGCTTAGAAATGTGTGAGGTTGATTTACTGGTGCTTGATGACGTTCACTGCCGTATAGGCAGCTTAGAAAATGATCCACGCAGCAGCATCTTCTTGCGTCATAGTTCACTGCCGTATAGGCAGCTTAAAAATACGTTTTAATATAACTTAAAATTTCTACCTTATCCTTTCTAGCACACCCTCAATAAGATTTAGTGATTTTCACTTATCATGCAGAATAAAAGACTGTTAGCCTTGATGCGAAGTCAGAATAAGGCTTATGATATTTTGTACAGGGAGATTATTATAGGAATATTACCTATGGTGAGGAGGGGTGTTGATGTGTATTTTGAAAATACCAGCTCGGTGGAGGTATTTATATGAATAAGCTTTTTCGAATGTGCAACCTATTGCTATTAACTGCAAGCTTCTCAATGGTCTCTTTATCTTCCTATGCAGATCCCAATGGCGGTCATGGTCATGGGCAAGGAAAAGAGCATCAAAAAAATAAGCCTAACAAAGGTCATAATGGTAACGGAAAAGAAAAAGCAGATCATTTATCCTTAAATAAGAGTAATTCAATATCAGTATCATTAACTTACAATGAAGCAAGAGCACTCGCTTTAGACAGTGGTATTACAGGCTATCACGCGTTACCACCCGGTATTGCCAAAAACTTAGCTAGGGGGAAACCATTGCCGCCAGGGATAGCTAAAAAGGTTGTTCCACCTTCTATGCTTGTACAATTACCTCATTATCCAGGCTATGAATGGAGTATTGTTGGTAATGACTTAGTACTTATTGCATTAAGTACAGCGGTAGTCACTTCGATTATTAATAATGTATTTGACTGATCTTAGTAATGTGTATTGAAGCCATTAAGTAATATATACCTGTTAAATTGAAAAAGACCGTTCATTTGATAAACGTTATCCCATTAGCCCTCAATTTTTTGAGGGCTATGCAATCAAAGGGATTATTATTTCGTTTTATTCTTTTCTAACCATTTTTGCATTTGCTCTATTTCTGGACCTTGGGCGTTAATAATCTCTTCTGCAAGCTTTCTCATTTCAGGGTCGGTGCCATATTTTAATTCAATTTTTGCCATATCAATTGCCCCTAGGTGATGAGCGATCATACCTTGCGCAAATGCAATATCTGCATTCTCTTCATTCATACCTTTGGCCATATCTGCATGCATTTTATCCATAGATTGGTTTAACTCTTTTTGCATTTCGTTGCTGGCAGGAGCTTGAGCATGCATAGAATGATTTGAATTAGCAAAAGAACTAAAGGAGGCGATGCTAATGGTTAAAATTGCAGCGATAGGAAGCATTTTTTTCATGATAAATACCTTATTAAAAGGGGATTAAGTTAGGTTGACGATAAAGCTTCCCCTAAGGTTAAGGTCAATGGGGTAATAACAGATTTAACTTATTTTACATATAAATTGATTTTTATACTTAACTCATTTAATTGAGAGAGACGCAGTGAGTCTAAAAATAGTGGTATGATAAAATGAAATAACGATTCTTTATAATAGTGATCTATATCAAAAATTTCGAATAAGCGCTTATCTGTTTTTTACCGGTTTATATAAATCGAATGGATAATTAGATGCGTGGTATTATTGGTTTTATGTATTGTTCGCCATGTAAATATACTCTTTAATTATTTTTAAATATGGGGTTTATGTGGTAATTGATTGATTTTAAGGTTGAAGTTTTTTTAGGCTTTATTGTTAAAGTATATCTTTTTATTTAAATTTCATAAAATAAATTATCAATGTTAATGATAATGATTTCTATTTGAGAGTCTATTCTAGGTTGTTATATACTCTGATTTAAACAGGTGTGGTGATGATTCAGGGGTTATTAATGGCTATGCAGAAATAATCTCTTAATACGGGGGGGATTAAGAATAATTAGGTTGGGTTAATTCTATAAATATTAAAAATCCTTTTTATAGCTAATGGAGTGAAGCTGTTATATTTATTACGTTTTTAAAATTATTTATATTATTAAATAATGGTCTTCACAATAAATAGCAGGCAGGAAAATTTTTATAAAAATGAAAATTAACATAGATATTTTATTCTGTAAATTTGAATCCTTATTTGAGTGATAATCAACTCATTATTTTTACTGTTATTTACTGATGTTCAAAGTGTTGCTATGCCATCAAAAATAATATTGAAAGTTATTGCAAATAACAGTTACTGATAGGGGAGCGCATCTGCAATGTTGTATGTTTATTTGTTGAATTTTTATGTAGTCATTGTGCTTAAAAAAAGGGAATGGAGTGAGGGAAAGAATCAATGTATGAGGCTTTATGATGCAGATCACATAATAAATTCTTATGTTTTCATTGTGGTTATCATATGAAAGGTAATTGAAATTTATATAGGCAATATAATAGTCTTAATTTTGCTATTTTTCCATTCTATAGGCCTAAATTTATCCTAAGTTAGGATAATTGTTTAATCGTCTGTTTTTTAATGATATTTGTTATTTTTTTATTCGATTTTGCCATGGTTATAGCGTAAAAAGAAGTAAAATACCTACAAATGGTAATGATAATAATAACTATTTGCAATTGGTTGAGGTTGATATATACTCCGAATCGATCATTTATTTTAATGAATCTGTTGTGAGTAGATAGTTATATTTAATATGCATTTATCATTTATATGGCAAGGAATATTATGAAAAACCTATCATTAACAGCATTAACAATTGTTTTATCGAGTGTCGCGTTTAGTACTAGTGGAGAGACGGTTTCAGGACAGAGCCAAGCGTATGATTCCAATGGAGTTGAGGTGAATGTTGGAAAAACACAGTTTGCACAAGGCACCCATAGTGGGGTTATTGGTGATCCTGGTGTCGGTTTGAAAACCATCGCTAACGGTACAAGAATTGGTTTTTCTGGTTTTAAATCATTAGCACCAGAGAATGAGCAAGGTGTCAATGTATTACCTGCATCAAGTGGTGGCCATGGAGGGGCGATGGGGGAGTTTCATTTTACACAAGTTGCTAATGCAGAAGTCTATTTTGGCGACTGGTCTAAAACGGGGAGTGTAGGTGACCAAACTCATACTGCTTTCTTCTCAGGTAAAGAAGCCACAGAGTCGGTACCAACCGCGGGGCAGGCGGAATATACCATTGCTGGTATCAATCAATTTGATGGTCCAGGTAAATTAAGCGGTGTATTTAATGCTGATTTTGGTTCGAAAAAATATACAGGCGCTCTAAATGGTCAATCTCTTAATATTACTATGAATGGTAACATTCAAGACAAAGGGCAATTTTCTGGTAGTGCAATAGCAAATGGTTCAATTCAGGGTAAAAGCTCAGGGCAGTTTTTTGGCAAAAATGCGGATGTTGTCGCGGGTATAACCACCTTTGATAGTGACCATACAAAAGACACTTCGTTTGGCGGTTCAAAAGTGCAATAACTTATATTGCGGGTGGAAAGGATTTCCACCTATTACGATTACTTTAATAGAACATTGGTTGATATTTATGGGGTTATTTCGAGCGGGTATCCTATGGTTGTTACTTTATAGTAGTGTCGCCATCGGAGAGATGAATGATATTGATAATTATCGCTTTTTATTAAAAGATAAAGCGGAATTTAGTCGAAAATCTCCCGTTATTGAAAATAATAAACCGTTTATTAAAGATGACATCAAAATTAATTTCGATGGTAAAGAATATCAGGTTAGTAATACGCTTAATGAGATGGGAATGGCTATTTATATTGCCTTAAATCGTGGGCAATACGATGACGTAGAACGTCTATTATCATATTACCAACAATTAAGTGGATATGACGTTTTACTTGTTGAGTTTGCTAAAGCACAAATGGCACGTGCAAATCATGATTATGCTCAGGCTATTTTTCACTACCAAACTATTTTAGCGCTAAAACCTGATTTTTTGCGTGTCGAGCTTGAATTAGCTCGAACTTATTTTGAAGATCAACAAAATAATGAGGCATCTTCACAGTTTAAACGGGTATTGGAAAAGTATCAGCAGCAGTTACCACAAAGTGTATTAGCTACAATTTCACAATTTATTACGGAATTAAGTAAACGAAATAGTTGGTCAGGAAGTTTTTCGGTAGGTTACGGTTACAACTCTAATATTAATCAAGTACCGGGGGATAAAAGACAGCGTTGCTACAGAAATGCAGTGCAGCAGTTTTGTTATGGTGCTGGATTGGCGGATAAAGGCACCAAATTTATCTATGATGGTGATATTAAACGTACCTTTTCACTTTACCAGCATCACAGTTTACTGTTTAAAGCATATACCTATGGCAATAAGTATGATGGTGCTGCCGAGTATAATGAAAATACCAGCCACATACGGGTTTATTATCAATATCAGGATGCAAAAAAATCATTCGCTATTGGCCCAATTAGTGAATTTAAATGGGTAGGAGAGCGGCGACACTATTATGGTGTTGGAGTGGGAATGGAAGCGGAGTATCGTTTTTTACCCCAGTTTTCGCTGAGTACAGTGATTGATCACCAAAAAATAAACTATCGTTCACCTTATCAAAGCCAAGATGGTAATAAGAGTCAGGCTTATATCACAGGGATTTATGCTCTTAGCTCAGATGCGGTGATATTTGGTGGTGTAGATAGTGGGTATGTGAATAAGGTTTATGATAGTGACAGTTATAAACAATATGGCATAAGAGGAGGAATATTTAAAGACGTTAGCCAGTATTATCATCTATTGGGGATCGCCAGTTATAAGCAAACTCGATTTAATGCTCCGCAATATGCGTTGGGAAGTCAAAATCGAATGGATGATGAACAACTGTATTTGGCTAAGTTAAGTTTACCTAAATACAGTATTGCCACAATGACACCATCCATTTCTTATAGGTATAGAGTCAATAAAAGTAATATTGATGCACTGTATTCATATCAACAAAGTGAAATTGAAATTAGATTAGAAAAACGCTTTTAATATTTTAGGTGTTAACAATGAAAATAAAAAAAATCATCACAATGAATATTGTGACAGGGATTTCGCTTACCTTAATTTCCGGTTTAGTGTTAGCAAAAGAACAAGAAGACCTCGGTACTATTATTGTTAAAGATAACGCAGAAACAATTAAGGAACGCGATCAAAAAGGTTATGACGATCAGTATGATAAAAATGAATCCAATATTTACCTCGGAAAAGATCTTGTTGAACGTTATAAAGGAACTAACCCAGCAGATGTGCTCAATAGTGCGGTAGGGGTGTATAGTGGAGATGCACGTAATAGTGGTGCATTAGATCCCAATATTCGGGGGATACAAGGTCAAGGGCGAGTACCAGTCACTGTCGATGGCACAGAGCAAGCCCAAACAGTGTGGCGAGGATATAACGGAGCCAATAATCGTAATTATGTTGACCCAAATATGATCAGCAGTATAACGATTCAAAAAAGTGCATCCTTAAACCCTAATGTGAAAACATCGGTTGGTGGGGGCATTGCGATAAAGACACTTAATATTGATGATGTCGTTGCTCCAGATGAAACGTTTGGTTTTGATTTAAAATTGGAAACCAGCAGTAATTCAACAAAACCAAGAGTACCTAATTTAGATTATGGGCATGACTATCGAGATGACCCTGCGATTATGGATAATATAAAAAATGGCAACAAAGCAAGAATGCTGTTTAATGATCCAGGGCTGCTAGTTACGCCTAAATCTCGTGGAGACGCAAACTTTTTTAATTTTAAAGATAATGCAGTTAGGGTCGCGGTGGGAACTCGGCAATCACGTTTCGATATCATGGCGGCTTATAGTTATCGAGACCAAGGAAACTACTTTGCAGGTAAACGTGGAGCTAATCGCTATAAAGATGATGTGTTTAGTTATGACCCGAAGAACCCATCTAAACCGGTTGACCCCTATTTGCCTTTTGCTGCGAACGTGTTTGCACCAGGTAAAGAGGTAACTAATACCTCCAGTGAAATGGAGAGTTATTTAGTGAAAACGAATCTATTTTTATCTGACTCACAAAAGGTGTCATTAGGATATACCCATACGACGAACCACTATGGGGAAATCATGCCATCAAGGATCAGTTTCATGGAGTTAGATGGAAAAGTGCCGCAATGGACACTCGCGAAATTTAATATTCAAGCTTTTCATGCCGACTATTATTTAAATCCTGAAGATAATCCATACGTAAATATGAAACTTGGTTACTGGATGACCAAAACAACGAGTGATACGAATACTTCAGGCGGTTTTCCTCGAGAGCCTAAAGAGCGTGATATGGGGTTTGAATATGGGTGGATGCCTCGCAACCCTAATATTGATGGTACGTTAGTACCGGGTGCATCCTTGAATTCAACGAACAAACGACAAGGCTTAAATTTATCTAACCAAATGGCATTAACAAATAGCCTTGATTTAACTTTAATGGGGAGTTTTAGCAAAGAAACGGTTGATACAGAGGATGATATTTTTGAATATTCAGGGAGTTCTACATCGACGATTTTCCGAGCTGTACCGAGAGAAGGGGAAAGGCAAGAGAATACATTCGCATTTAATTTTGAATGGCGGCCAACAGATTGGTTGAATGTGACGGCTGGTGCTCAACGAACGAGTTATTGGTCGAAAGATCATTTATTAGATAAACGACGCGATGCGAAAGATGTTAACTTTGCGAGACCTCATCAACTACTCTCCAAAAACTATGATATTTCACGCACAATTACACAAAATGAATATGACACATTGACTCGTTTTACCAATGCTGAAGGGCAAAAATTAGATGACGTCATGGATTCGCCTTATTATTTAGAAAGGTTTGTTGAGGAAGCGCTAAATTTACAAAAACATTCTCTCGATTATGCGGGATTCAGATCTGCAAATGGGCAAGGGGAGTTCCGCATAGATGAAAAAAATAAGGCTAAATGGCGACCCGATGGAAAAAATAAACTGACCCGAGAAACCAACCCTTTTTATAATGGTACGATTGATACAAAAGCACAGACTGTCGATCCATTTACAGGAAAAGTGGTTAATCAATATATTCCCAATCAATCTCGCTCTAGCGATGAACAGGAAGATATTCGCTATTTATCCGAAGAAGAACGATTCCGCCATCAGGGGAAAAAGAAAGCACATGCTTGGGCGCCTTCCTTTTCCGCTTCTGCCTATTTAACTGATAATGACCGAGTTTACGCGAGCTATACGGAAACGGTACGTATGCCTAGTATCTTTGAGGATACGGTAGGTTTTTCTGGCTCAAGGGGTTATGCGTCACTCACCGAGAAGTTTGAGCCTGAACGCGGTAAAACAGTGGAAGTGGGCTATGTGCGTAATTTACAAAGTCTACTGGGTGCGGAACGTTTCGCTGACGTGCGTATTAATTATTATCACACGGTCATTGAAAACGCGTTTGAACGGGATATCTATCTCAAGTTTACACAAGTAGATAAGCACAAAACATCAGGTATTGAGCTACAAGCTCGTTATGACAATGGTAATTATTTTGGGGATATTGGGCTTGATTACCGTTTGCAAAATGAGGTGTGTGATAGTGCCTCCATTGCTGCTTTAGATCCAACTAACAAGTTTAATATGTCTGAATGTGTTGATGCGGGCTTTCCTGGTGGGTTCTTACGCACACAATTACAACCTAAATACAGTATTAATGCCAATTTAGGGATGCGTTTTTTGGATGAGCGTTTAGAAATTGGTAGCCGCATGCGTTATCACAGCCGTGCTGAAAATAATGACGAAAAGAAAATGATGGATAAATATCCGGCCAACTACGCACCTTTAAATAATAGCCCAATGCGCTGGGAGCCTGTATTTGTTGCCGATGCTTACGTCAGTTATGGCATTTCAGACAACGTCAAAATGGAATTGTTAGCGACAAATATTCTTGATGAATATTATGTGGATCCACTCACTCGAACCATGATGCCTGCTCCGGGTAGAACGTTACGATTGAATTTTACAAGCCATTTTTAAAGCAAAATGCCCTTCTTGTGGTACTAAGAAGGGCATCTTAAGATTCTCATGAAAAAGACGCGTTTTTTAACTGTTACTCTGTCTGTTTTGCTGCACGCTGTCATTATTATGGGCTTTATTCATCTGGCTCAAGAAGAAAAAAATCAACAGCATCAAGCGGTAATGGATGCGCCAGTGATGTCGATTGCGTTAACACACGCTATTGAAGAAACTGCGCCAACAGACTCAGATATGACACCCATGGTTGAGCCTGAAGCGGAGATTGTTCCGCCTGTTGTCGTGGAGACGGCACAGGTAGTGCTACCAAAAAAAGAGAAGAAAATTGAGCGACCTAAAAAAAAGGTCAAAGAGCCAAATAAGCGTTTAAGCGAGAAAAAAGAGGTTGAACAGCAAAAAGTATCTACCAATAAAATAACCAAGTCGGCAATAACACCACAGCAGTCACAACAAGGGGAAACGGCGGCATCTTCCCCTTCGATGGGGAAGGTGGGGCAACCTAAAAATGGGATGTCAAACCTAGCAGATACTCAGCAAATCAATGCATACAGGGAAAAATTACGCCAAGAAGTTGAAAGGCATAAACGCTATCCTCGGCGCGCCAAAAGTATGAAGAAACAAGGTGTTGCTCAAGTCCAATTTAGGTTAACGGAGACGGGAGAAATAATGTCAGCGCGTATTGTGAGTAGTTCAGGTAGTGAACTATTGGATAACGCTGCGCTCGCTGCTGTTGAAAAAAGCCAGTCAGTAGGGAAGCCACCTTCCGGCTTTGCTCACATAGTCACCTTTAAAATTGAATTTAAATAGCGATTGTGGGCGGCACACATCATTCAGTTGCCGTAGATATTTTTTCGCCAATAAAGTTAATCGTTGAAATCCCTTTTTCACAGGCTGTTTCTTTCAGTGTAGAAGGGGTTTTTTCTGCTGATTTTTTAAGGTTGTTTAGCTGCTTAACATATTTTTCTGAACCTGCAATTGTCGGGTTCTCTTCTAAATAACCTATCAGTGAATCTATTTGTTGATAGAAATAGTCGCATTGACTTTGATTAGGTTCAATTTTCTTGAAATTTTTTAGCCCTTCGGGAATTAAGTTTGCTGTATTATCTTTAACTAATTCAGCATATTGCCCATTTTTAATTTGTTCGACAGTTGAGTCAATTTTGCTTTTTAAGTTAAAAAACAGAGCTCCCACGACAATAATGGTGATCAGCAATACCACATTTACAAAAAGGCTAATTGGCAACAAATACTTTTTCATAGTAATCCCTTAGATATCAGGTTTGTTGTTGATATATGTATTTTTCCATCAAGCCTAATATAGCACTTAACTTGAATTACAGTAAAATAAAATATGCAAGTAACCTCTAATATTAAAACGGTGATTAAGTGTCTCTAGAACAAAAGTAATTTTTAAGGCAAACAGTATGGTGCTACAGCATAGGATAAATAAACTACCTGTTTATAGGGTACAAAGGAGATTGCATAAAACGCATTGTTTATTTGCATAAAGATCAATGTTCAGTGATCCGCTAGCGAAGTATATTAGGTTTGATATCCTTAGGATATAAAGGAAAAATGCAGTAGCCAGTAAATTATTTCTGTTGGTGAGAAATCATTCAGGCTGATATTCCTTTGAGTTTGTTATTCGCCATATTAACCACGATGGTGAGAGTCTAAATTTCAAACGAATATTATTCGCTTAATTCCCCATTCAGTTTGAATTTAGTTAATGCTTATTAATAATTTTATGATTGCGTTTTTAAAATATGAACTCGCTATATGTTTTATTTTATTTTTATTAATTAGCATTTTAATTTATGGATAAAAACCTATCGACTGCTGGGTTTTTATCAATCATTTTATATTAATCAGTCTAAGGTTATTTTATGAATAAAGTATTATTTTCTATTATAGCAACATTCTTTTTTTGTTCTTCAGCGGTAGCACAATCACAGGCTCACGATAAGGTACGTACGCATGAAAATGCGCTGATTGCTTTAAGTTTTACAGAAAACAGTACCTCTCAAGCTAACCAAATTGCGATGGCTAGGCATGCTGAAAAAGCCAATATTGAAAAGCCAACGATTAATGGCCTATCGAAAACGTTTTCAAATATGGATGCCCATGAAAAAGCCGCGACGGCATTAAGTTTCACAGAAAATAGCCAATCGTATGCTGTACAACGTGTGATTAATCAACATATGGCAAGAAGCCAAACTAAATAAGCTTAATGAAATAGCGCATAGACACTCTATGCGCTATTAAGCATTTAGCAATGTGAATTAAAATAGTTTTTTCTGGGGAGGCCCTGAGAAATTCATTTTACCAATATTTTCCATAAGGACTTCTACAACGACAGGCTGTTTTAATTCGACGGCACGTTGTAACGTAGATTTGAAATCTTCTGCCTTATCAACGGTTAGTGCTTTAATTCCCATTGATTCTGCTAATCGCGTAAATGAAGGAGTGAGTAACTCATTATAATATTGCCGATCAGCGAAATATTTCTCTTGGATCCCGCGCATAACACCATATCCATGGTCATTCATAATAAGAAGCACAATCGGTAGTTGCTCTTGTGCCATGGTAGCAAGCTCCCCAATACCTAGCATTAAACCACCATCGCCAACTAAGCCAATAACGGGAGTCTGAGGATTCGCTTTAGCGCTACCGATAGCCATTGCTAAGCCTAATCCAATCGCACCAGCCAAAGAGTGAATATTGTGTAATGGCTGAGTCGCTTTTAGTAAGCGGCTTCCCCATAAGCTACCTGAAACGGTGATATCTCGCACAAATATACCGTGATCTGGCAGTGCCTGCTCAACCGCATCGCTTAATTGGCTGTATGGTCCACATTGCGCTCTGAGTTGTGCTTCGGCTTGCTGAGTGGCTTCTTGGACTTGTTGTTGCCATTGTGGTGAAATTGTTCGCTTAGCTTGCTCAAGTTTGCTGGCTAATGCGTTCAGAATACTATGGCAATCGGCAGTAACCACCAAATCTGCACGATAGTTTCGATTAGCCGCTAGCGGATCGATATCAATTTGAATTAAAGGTTGTGGCAAGGGTAATGACCACGTTTTGGTTTCATTACTGCGTAAACGAGAGCCAGCGACGAGTGTGATATCGCAAGAACGCATCAATTTATCAATAGCATCTGCGTTATGGAAAGCGCGTAAGCTAAATGGATGTTCGTCAGATAAAATACCTCGCCCATGCGTACTACTGATCACGGCTACCCCCTGATCTGCCAATTTTTTAATCGCATCAGAGGCGTGTAGCGCACCACCACCAATCCATAATAAAGGGCGTTGTGCATGCTGTAATTTTTGCCAAATCGCATCGACTTGATCCGCCGTTGCTTCTGGTAAAGGTTGAACTGTCAGTGGTGCGCTGAGTAGCGATAAGGGAACTTGTGCGCTTTGTATATCAATCGGTATTTCGATAGAGACGGGGCCACAAGGAACGGTTTGTGCAACTTGAATGGCTTTATGTAAGACGGCAACCGCTTGTTCGGCGCTATGGACGCGAAATGCTTGCTTAGAGCTGGCTTTTAAAAAGCCAAGTTGATCGCGCGTTTCGTGAATAAAACCGGCATCCATATCCAGATACGCTTTTTCTACTTGCCCTGTAATATGGATAATTGGCGAGCAAGCATTCATGGCTTCAATCATTGAGCCCACGGCATTACCCGCGCCGGCTCCTGTGCTGGTTAAGGCGACGCCAAGTCCGGTGAAACGACCATGTGCATCAGCCATGGTAACGGCACCCGCCTCCCCACGACTAGGGGTGAAGTCAATCACGCCACGGCGACCAATTGCATCTGCAATCGGCAGGTTGTGGATTGAGATAACGCCATAGACGGTACTGACTTGGTATTGTTCTAATGTTCTGGCGATCGCCTCGCCAACCGTGATTGTCTCATACATAGTGTTCTCCTTTAGAATTCGATAACCAATAATTTGCAACGTGAAGATATTTACGGATGCATGGTCATTTATTCACACCAACGGTTTGGTTGTGGGTTTAGTGCCAGAAAAATACTTTTTTGCTGCATATAAGCTTTGAGGCTTTCAAGGCCTTTTTCTCTACCGAGTCCACTCTCTTTAAACCCACCAAAAGGTGTTGAAATGGAGAAAACTTTGTAGGTATTGATCCAAACAGTACCAACGTCTAAAGCATCTGCTAATTTAAAGGCGCGAGTGTAATCTTGCGTCCAGATCCCCGCAGCAAGGCCATAAATAGAATCATTGGCTTCTTCTATGAGTTGCGCTTCATTATCAAAAGGGATAACGACCAGCACAGGCCCGAAGATCTCTTCTTGGCAGACAGAAGCTTGGTTATTCAGCCCTTCAATAATGGTTGGTAAATAATAATTCCCTGCTTGTAAGTTAGGGTCTTGGGGGATAGCTCCGCCAAGGCGAATTGTGCCACCTTCAGCGATTGCTTGGTTGACGTAGCGAATAACACTTTCTCGGTGTTCGGGGGATATCAAAGGGCCGACATGAACCCGTTCTTGGCGAGGGTCTCCGATAATGAGTTGTTGAGTCAGTGCAGTGAGCTTTTGCATAAAAGGTTCATAAACAGCACGTGAGACGAACAGCCTAGAGCCTGCAATACAAGCTTGCCCCATTGAACTGAAAATACCATAACAAACGCCATGTGCCGCAAGGTTGAGATCCGCATCTTCTAAGACAATAGTAGGAGACTTGCCACCAAGCTCTAGTGACGTTGTGATCAGTTTTTCTGCCGCAATATGTGCGAGTTGTCGGCCTGTATTGGTGCCGCCAGTAAAGGATATTTTTTTCACTAAAGGATGGCGGACAAGTGCATCACCAACGATAGAGCCTTTACCGGGGAGTACGCTGAGTAAGCCACTCGGTAGACCCGCTTGCTCAAATAATTCCGCGAGTTTCAATGAGATAAGCGGGGTCGCCTCGGCGGGTTTTAATATCACAGCATTGCCCGCGGCTAGTGCAGGTGCAATTTTTTGCATATCGCTAGCAATCGGTGAATTCCATGGTGTAATAGCGGCAATAACACCTAGGGGTTGATATGTACTTAATGTCATCATATCGGGCTGGCGACGAGGAGGCAGCTCTCCACCACTGACTTCGCATACGGCGGCAAAATAACGGGCTGTTGCCGCGGCACTCATGACTAGCCCACGAGCTTCTGCCCAAGGTTTACCATTGTCGAGAGTTTGTAAGCGGGTTAGCTCGTCTGCTTGCTCTTCGATTAGCATACTGACGTTGTGTAAAATAGTCGCGCGTTGATGTGGGGGCATATTGCGCCAACTTGGCGCTCGCCATGCACGCTCTGCCGCCTGAACCGCTTCTTCAACATCACTTACACTGGCGCTGTTGAGCGTGGCGACAATGTGTTGGTCACCCGGAAAGCGAGAGCACATTTCATTACCGCGCCCTTGTTGCCATCGTCCACCGACAAATATATCGAGTTTTTTCATGGGAATTCTCCAATCAGATAATGGCATCTTGATCTGCAATGCGACGGCAAATTTCGACGGCACTTAATGCAGATAGCAGGGATGTTTTAGGATTTGAAGGTAATGGGTTACCATTTAATTCGATACAAAAATGGCCAAAATCACCAGTAACCTCAATGCGATGACTATTTTGCTTGGTCGTCGGGTCGACCATAAGTTCGACTTTTGTTTTATCCATACCGATACCGTAGAGGGCAACCGTCGCCGCCACATTGGCATTTGCGGGGAATTTCAGTGCCGCCTCGCGTGCTGTTCCGTGGAAAAAAACCGTTGGCTCTGTAACCGTATCTAGGTCGATGTAATTTTCAGCCGGACCATTGCGCCAGCTGGCAGGACTTTTACGTGATTGGTAGGTCACTTGGCGGATTGCGGCTTCTTTTGCACAACGTAGTCCATCGAGACCAGCAACAGCCCCTGATAATGGGATAAAGATAGCGTGGTGTTGTTGAGCTTTTTGGCTTAGCGTTTGTGCTAATTGCGCATCCGCCAATGCTCCAGTTGAAATCACGGCTAGCGTCCAGCCTTTTTCTAAAACCATGGGGGCATACTGTTTGACAGCATGTTGACTAGCACACTCCAAGACTAAGTCTGGTTTTTGTGAGGCGTGCGTCGGGCAGCTTAGTGGTATCACACGGTTTTGAAAGCGTTGTTTGATATCATTGTGGTGATGTTCGCGGGCCACTATCCAGCCTAGCTCAATCCCAGCAGGAAGCCGTTGGATCACTTCATTCGCCATAGCACCATATCCGATAAGCATCAGTGTTTTCATCATCGTTCCCTTAAATGTGGTGGCAAAAACCGCCGGAGACATCTAACGCCGCACCAGAGGTAAATGAAGCCATTGGTGAAGCTAAAAACACCAATGCTCTAGCAGGCTCTTCTGGTTTCCCTAAGCGTTGCATTGGAATGCCGCGTTTTTTGGCGATCTCACCAATCCAACTGTGCCAATCAAGACTTTTGTCGCTACGCGCCTCAAAGCGGCGACGCCATTGCTCTGACTCCACCATGCCGAGCAAGATAGAATTGACACGAATGCCTTTCGGCAGAAGGGTTTTCGATAGATTAAGAGTGAGATTGAGTAAAGCCGCGCGAGCGGCAGAGGTCGCTACCATATGAGGCTCTGGTTGTCTTGCTAATAGCGAGTTGACACAGGTAATTGACGCGATATCTGACTGTTCTAACAAGGGCATAAATGCATTAACGGGATTGATAACGCCAAACAATTTAAGTTGCGCTTCTTGTAACCAAGCTTCTTCAGGCGTATCAGCGTAGTGAGCCACATATCCTTGACCTGCATTATTAATCAGTAAATCGACTTGCCCAAAATGTGTTTGTACTTGCTGTGCAAATGCCTCAGTTTGCGTTTTATCCAGCACATCGCAACAGACAGCGAGCAACTTAGCGTGTGGATAGGCCGCCTGTAATGCGTGATGTGCCTCGGTCAGTTTATCTTGGTTTCGACCACAAAAGGCGACATGACATCCTTCGGCTAACAGGAGTCGGACTGTGGCTAGGCCAATTCCTGAACTTCCTCCAGTGACGACGGCGACACGATTTTCTAATTGTAAATTCATAGCGCTTTCCTTAATCAAACTTCTACTACGGCATAGGTCGCCAAAAATTGCTTCAGGTAATGATTAAATGGCTGAGATGCATCGAGATAACTTGCATGTCCTGCTCGTTCAATATAGGTAAGGGGGCAACTGTGTTGCTGAGCGAGTATGTGCACTTTTTCAGGCGGCGTAATGGTGTCATCAAGGCCAACAACCATTTGGACGGGGCCTGAATAAAGATTGAGGTAACGGCTAATATCATCGTGAGCCAACATCCATGCTGCGGCTAAGAAACCGCGAGGGTTAAGTTTACGCATGGTTTGCCTTACCCAATCAATCTGTGGTTCACTGGCAGATGGGCTTAGTAGGGCGGCGGCACGATGCTGTGCATAATATTCAATACCTGAATTGAAGACGATTTCTCGTCGTTGTTCATAAACCTGTCTCTGTTCAGTTTTATGTTTAGTTGCGTAGCCTTGCGCCGGATTGGCTAAAAATAAACCTTTTATTTTTTGTGGATATTTTGCAGCGAACGCACAGGCCATGATGGCACCAAGTGAATGACCAACCAATACAACTTGAGGAAGATCTAAGCCATCGATAAAGGCCGCTAATGCTTCCGCATAGTCATTGGCGGTTGGGGTGTCGGTAGTCAGGGCTCGGCTATTGAGGTAGCCTGGTGCATCCCATGCCAGCAAGCGGTATTGCTGGGTCAGTGATGAATCTGTCAGTTGATAAATCCACGATGCCGAGCCTGAGCTAATACCATGAAGTAAGATCACCGTTTCACCGTTCCCGGCTTCACGCCAATTCAAATGATATGAGCCGAATTCAGCGGTTTGGATAGTGGGTAAATGTTCAATAGGCAGTTTCATCACTGAATTCTCCTGTTAACTACGTTTGACTTTTGATAATGGATGATCGTCTGGGTAAGTCGGAATGGCAGGCTTAGGCGTACCGATCATTACGCACATCAACGCTTCTTCTTCACCATGATTAAATAAACCACGGTAAATCCCAGCTGGAACCGAAATTAGGTCACGCTCCTTGAGCACGGTTTCATACTCTTCATCCCCATCTTTAATAAATAAGGTGATGGTTCCTTTGAGCATGAAAAAGACTTCTTCAACATCAGGGTGCAGGTGCAGCGGCCCTTCACATTTTGAGGGCAGTACCATGGTTGAGAAGGTAAAGTTTTCCGCGGGAACGGTATTGGCATCGTTGGCAACCCCTGTCGCCCCCGTACCGATGTAACGCATCTGCGCCCGACGGTATTTAGGGTCAAAATCCGCCTGAAATTTCAATGCATTCCAGTCATATTTGCGGCCTTCAAAACGGGCGATGCGTGATTCAACCCAATCCGCCATCGAGATGCCTTGTGGTTTTATTTGATTCAGTTGTTGTGACATAGTGATATCTCCTGATATTGAGTAGTTAAATCAGTATCTTTTTATAAGGGGGATAAGTAATACGCTGCCGATCAAACCGATAATGACAATAAATAACAGGCCACTATCCATATTGTGGGTGAGGGTGATTAATACCCCCATTAACAACGGTGCGGCGGCACCCGCAAGGTTGCCTAATCCATTGAAAATACCGCCAGCGAGTGCACTGACTTGCTTTTGTGTCGCTTTGGCCAGAAGAGCAAATATATTTGGAGCACCAGCCCCCCACATAAACATGCTAAAGGCCATCATTAAAATAATGCTGTAGGTACTGGTGAGAAATAGCACACCTGAAAGGCCGATTACGGCACCAAGTAATGAGATAAAACAGATTAAGGCACGACGATCATAACGGTCAGAAATCCATGCTCCTATCGCTTCACCAAATAACATGGCGATAAAGGGGAGTGAGGATAAGATCCCCGCGTGCTCTAAATTGATTGATTTGCCTTTGATTAAATAGCTTGGTAACCAGCCGTTCATGCCCCAGAGGTAAACTAAGAAGGCAATATTAAATAAGCAGATAATCCAAAAATGGCTATTGCGTAACAGGGTATTACGTTGAATTTTAGCTTCTGCCATGTCTTTGGTAGAGACTTTGCCATCCACGTTTTGTGTTTGCTTATTGACTAAATTGGGGTGGCGAATGCCGATAACGACTAGCCACCATACGGGTACAGTGAAAGCCGCCATAACGAAAAAGGTGCTTTGCCAGCCAAAATTATTCAGTAAGTACAAGGAAATTGGAAAACCAAGAGCCGCACCAATAGGCGTGCCTAATAACCAAAGCATTGTCGCTCTTGCTTGCATTTTTTGTGGAAAAGTACGGCGCACGATGGCATAGGAAATGGCAAGTAATGGCCCTTCAGCAATACCTAGTAATACTCGAAGAAAAACCATTGTGGCGTAATGGTGAGTAAAACCCATAAAAATCATTAAAATACACCAGCTACTGATCATAAATAGCAGCATTTTGGTGGGGTGAAATTTATCGCCAATCCCACTGAGCAGCATGGATGACACGCCATAGGCAAACAGGAATGCACTCATCAATAGCCCAAGACGTGTGGGATCAAAATCAATTCCTAGAGCTTTTTGGAACTGTTCATCAGAAAATAGGGCGGCAATACTAATTTTGTCGAAAAAGGCTAACAGTACGCAGGAAAATAGTGCGATTGGGATCAACCAGTTCACGCTTTCTTGCGGTGATGCCATTTCATTTTCTTGTGTCACTGAGGGCACGGGTATCGGTTGGTTTGCCATATTATTTCTCCTACCTGCACATTTACTTCAGTGACATCAGTGAAAAATTAGGATCTGCAAGTTCCGATGGGGATAACTTGCGGCTGTTTTGCATCCACCTTTTGCCTAGCTTGATGGAACGAGGGTCATTAAATGCGACCATCTGAACTAATTCGTTGTCATCATTCAGTGAAAAATGCACTTCAGCATTTGGTGTGATGCGTTGAATATGTTGGGTTGCTAGTGGGGTTGGGATCCCTAAAATCTGGATATTGTCTTGATATTGATCTGACCATAGCCATGCAGGGTCATTAAAATCCTCACTGTGGGCATTAAGCATGGCTTTGGCGGTGGTAATGGCTTGGTTTTGTGCATAAGCCCAAGATTGTAAACACAGGGATAATGTGGGATGACAAGCAACATCGCCAGCAGCATAAATATCAGGGTGAGATGTTTGCCCTTGTCCATTGATCACAATACCGTGTGTGACTTCAAGGCCTGCTGTTGCCGCTAGCTCAAGATTTAATTCAACACCGATCCCCATAACAGCAAGATCAAAGGATTGGCTAGGCTGCTTAGCACAACTGATCCGTAAATCATCGTGACTTTCATCGAGCAAAATTTCGCCACAATCGGTTATGATTTCTACTCCCGCTTGCTGGTGGCGTTGCGCGAGTGCGTTTGAAACAGATGCAGGTACACTACGCTGACATAAGCGCTCTTGGCGTTCAAAAACGGTAACGTCAATGCCCATTTGGCGTGCAGAGGCCGCAACTTCTAAGCCAATCCATCCACCGCCAATAATGGCCATTTTTTTAGCGGACAATAGCGCTTCACGTAAACGTTGCCCATCATCCCAAGTACGCAGTGCAAATACGCGAGGATGCGATTGCCAAGCAGAAGAGAGAAAACGAGGCCGGCCTCCCGTTGCAATTAATAATTTATCAAAAGCTAAATGGCGACCATCACTGAGCTGCACCTGCTTTTTGTTGGCATCAATATGGGTCGCACGAACAGGGCGATACCAAGTCAAATTCAGAGAGTCCGTTTCATCTTCACTAAATAGGCGTGATAGAGGGGTGCCCTCCTGTTTCAAAGCTGCCTTTGATAAAGGCGGTCGTTCATAGAAATCATGTGGCTCATCACTAATAACAGATAAAATGCCTTGGTAGCCTTCATCTCGTAATGTTTTTGCGGCCCAGCCACCGGCTTGCCCGCCGCCGATAATGACAATACCGCCATTAATAAGTTGTGTCATGGCATCACTCCTTGTCTTTTTTCACTTGTCGGCGTGTTTCGTGGTCGATACCACCTTCAACCGCCCATTCGGTAAAGGAAACGAGAGAGTGCTCTAGTTCACGGGGTTGCCATTTTTCGGTTAGATAGTCGTCGTTGGTGTAGTACTCAAACGCACCGCCCGTTGGGCTATTGACATACCAGAAGTAGGCAGACGAAATAGGGTGACGACCCGGGCCAATAAAAGTACTCCATTTTTGGCGGTTCATGGCGAGGCCACCGCCAATCACCTCATGAATATCGCGAACCGTAAATGCCACATGATTCAGGCCCCGCCCGCGATGAGGCAGCTTGAGTAGGAATAAATTATGGTGGCAACCATTAATTTGTGTACGTAAAAAAACCGCACGGTCGATATAACGGTCAGACACTTGGAAGCCCAGTTTTTGGCAATAGAATGCTTCTGTGGCCTGTAGGTCATCAACAAAAAAGACCACATGACCAATATTAATGGGGGTTGCTTTGTCATAAACAGGGCTTGGCGCATCAATACGACGAATATCTCCCCACTGGTTGATAGGGGAAATATCGACGGTAACATCTTGTTGTTGGCTAATCGTAAAAGCCACCGTCATACCGTTCGGGTCAAGGCACTGTGCCCCATCAGAGGTGAGTTGAAAGCCTGCGCAATCTTCAATCTGTTTGATGACCTGTTCGAGTGTAACGCGGTCTTTTACGCCCCAAGTGATCCGTCGTAAGGTGGAGCCTGGTTCAAAAGGTGTAGGCAAGCGGGGATCATCAATCGATGAAAGGGCGACGCTTGCACCGGACAGTGTTGTAAAATAAGAAGGGTTATTGGGTGATGTTTGCAGTCCAAAATCCTGCAAGAATTGCTGACAAGCGGCAAGGTTATCAACACCAAACTCTAATTTTTCAATACCAATGACTGACATAATTTGACCCTCTATATAATCGTTTTTTATTGCCGACCTTGTTTTTGGGCAAGCAGAGGCCTGAGGCTTATGGCAATAAACCTAATATTTAGTTTTATTTATGGGTAACGCTATACCGCTTTAGCGGAGGTTATTCCGCCAATAAACTCAGTAAGTTTTTGGGCTGCATCGCTCACTTCATTTTGTAATCGTTGGCGTTCTTGCGCGGGAATGCTATCCATTGGCACCATAATACTGATCGCCGCCTCGACACCGTGGTCTCGGTTGTAAACAGGGTAAACAATGGAAGAGATACCCCGACGGTAAAAAGACTCACCGATAACATAACCCCGCAGCCGGTCTGCTTGGATCATTGTCCAAAATGCCTGTTTACTTCCCGCATCATCAGGTAACTCATCATCAGGATAGAGGGTATCGAACTCCTCTCGACTTAAGCCACTAAGTAACATCCGACCAATTGAGGTGCGGTGAGCTAATAACCGAGTACCAACACTCACGTGGTTAATTTTTGATTCGGCAGCACTAACCCGAGCAATATAAATAATGTCTCGCCCATCGCGTATGACGAGGTGACTATTGCACTGGCTACGGTCGCGTAATTGTTCAATGATCGGTTGGCCTAACTGTGTTAGATCGAGTGAAGCAATGTACCCTAAGCCTAAGCTAAGCACTTTGCGACCGAGTGAAAAAGCCCCTGTCCTTGGGTGTTGTTCGATAAAGTCTAAATGCACCAAAGTTTGTATTGCACGATAGGCCGTCGCTTTCGGCATATCGATTAGACGTAAAATTTCAGCAAAGGTTAGCTCTCGGTGCTGCTGTGCTAGGAGTAACAAAAGCTGCAATCCTTTTTCCAAACCGGGGATCAAATATTTGCATGTTGAACTCAAAGCGTTAACCTCCCCGCATTAAGCGGCGTCTTTAGTTAAATACAAACCCACCATTGACGGGGATCAGTTGGCCCGTCACAAAATCGGCCATTGGCGAAAGCAAATATAAGACAGTACCGGTCACATCTTCGGGCTTTTGCTCCCCTTGAATAGCACGCCCATTTTCATAAAGCTGGTGGCGCTCAGCTGGTACATATTCGGTGGCTTCAACTTTAGTTAGGCCAGGCGCTATAGCATTGACACAGATCCGGTGTGTGCCAAGCTCCCTTGCCATTGAGCGTGTCATGCTAATAATTGCCCCTTTGCTCGCGACGTAAGCCATCAGCTTAGGGGCGCCCCATAGAGCTGTATCAGAAGCAATATTCACTATCTTGGCATTTCTACTTTGGCGCAAAAATGGGAGTGCCGCCTTTGTCACTAACCATGTGCCTCTTACATTAACGGTCATGACGCGATCCCATAGATTTAAGTCATACTCATCCAATGTTTTGCCGCCAACGCCAGTGGCAAGGGCGGCATTATTAACGAGGCCATCAATATTGCCTTGTTGACCAATCTGCTGAAAAACATGCGCTATGGCCTCGGGGTCGGCAATATCTAAGTTAAAACCATCGGCAGTCAAACCGGCTTGGCGTAGCTGGGTAATGCTTTGCTGTAGGCGATCACTTAATATGTCGCACAGGATGACGTGAGCACCTTGTTGTGCGATCGCTTTCGCAAATTCAAAGCCTAAGCCTCTTGCTGCACCCGTAATGACGATGCGTTTGCCTGCCAGTAAATTATGCATTTGACGTTTCCTTATTATAAATTTGGTCAAATTGCTTTTTGGCTTCACGTTGCATAATACGGCGTAGGCGAGATAGCCCAACATCATGCTGATAAAGGAACTCATGTTGGCGAGCATTAGGCGCCATATTTTCAAGGATAATACGGTCTTGCTCTAAAACATCCCAATGTAATCCCTCTAAGCGATTACGGTACATAAAGCGCCAGAGATCACGTTGCCAATCTTTTACTTTACGGATACGCCAAAAGAAGACGCGGGTATTGAAGCGATCTTCTGGCACAACCATTCCGATGATCCAGAAATGACCACCCGGTCCGAAACGTTTTTGATAAGGGATGGATAGGCGTAGCCAGTTCGCGCCAGTACTGGCAAATTCAACCCAATCAAAATTCACCCCCATTTGGTCATTTTTGCGGAAGATAAACCCATTTTGAGTCGGTTCTAAAATCATCTCTGATTGCTTATCACCGTCCGCCATTGAATGCGAAGAAGAGTGGAGATAAGTGCCATGCATGGGATCCATGACATTTTCGAGTGCATATTGATAATTACAATGCCAAGTGGCTGTACATAAGAAATGGCTATGATTTTCACTATCCGCCAGCTCTTCAGGGAACGCTAGCGTCGGTGGCTCTTCATCAGTAATGGCAAAATAAAGAAAGATTGCGCCATGATATTCTTGAACTGGGTAGGTTTTTAGGCACTTTTGACCTTCTAATGGACATTGGCTAACAGCAGGAACATCTTTGACAATACCATCGCCTCCAACTTCAACGCCGTGATACCAGCAGGCAATACGTTCACCTAGGTTCCAGCCCATTGATAAGCGTGCACCACGGTGAGGGCAGCGGTCTTCAAGTGCATGAATTTGACCTTGCTGATCACGCCATAACACAATTTGTTCTTCTAAGCGGGTGATACCGATTGGGTTGCTAGTGACTTCCCAACTGGATAAAACGGGATACCACTGGCCTCTAAGTCCAACGTCTAAATAATCTTGATAGTTCTGAAGTTGTGCATGAGTTGTCATAATCTGCTTCCTGTTGTCGTGGGGTATCGTTGGTTATTATTATTTCTGCGTCACTGGCAGGAGATTAATACCCGTTTACTTGGAGAAATTCGCGAAAACTGGCTTCATTCCATGGTTGTCCTTGTCTATCAAAGAGTTGTCTTTGATTGAGTGCACTAATAATTTGCTCGAGAGTTTCAATACCTGAATCAAATAAGATTTCCAATGTGGCAATGAGAGCGGTTTCGTAGTCATCAGGGAGACGTGAGCGAGTTTGCCAAACGATATTTGGCGCCGTTCCCGGTGCTTGGATTTGCCCTTTACCGCCTTCACGAGCCGGTATAATTTGGTGATTAGCAGGTAAGTAAGGGTTGAAATTCTGTATCGGTTCCATTTCTACTCCTCAATAAAGCTAATTTCGATTTGGTTGTTATTAATGCGAGTCTGGTAGGTTTTGAGATCGCGACCACCTGGCTCACGTAGGCATTTTCCTGTTTTGATATCAAATACAGCCTCATGAAGTGGGCACTCCACTTTGCCATCCTCAACAAACCCTTGACTGAGTAGGGCATAGGCATGAGGGCAAACATCTTCCATGGCGTAATATTGATCATCCACTAAGAAAACACCGATCTCGGTATCATTGACTCGGGCTGAATAAGGAAATTCTTCTTGTACTTGCGAGACATCACAAATCGCGACCCAACTCATATTGTTTCCTCCACAGCAAAATAGTGTTGTTTCATATATAAAACATTGTTTATTATTTAAAACTAGCCTAATAGGCTGAGCGATAAACAGTCAATCGAATGTTACTCATATGTAAAATATTTGTTTTGAAATGTGCAGTGTGTCGAGATTATGGTCATTTTTAGTTTCATATGAGAAACAAAATGGGCTGAAAATAGTGTGACTATCGTTTGATGGATAAAATCATAAAATAAGGGATTATCATTATTTCACGGTAAATTACCCATTATAGTGGTAAAAAATAAATAACAGCAAAGAGTGAGAATTATTTCTGATATGAGAAAGCCTTTATCCATTAAGGCGTTTTTTATTTTCTTCAGAGAGAAGGAATAGGAAAATTGAAAGGAATGAGATTTAAAAGTTTATATTTTTTAGTTTGTTACTAAGAATTAAATTAAAACCCACCGAAGTGGGTTAGTGAATTATCGTACTGTTAAGACAGAAATCTTAGAGTTTTGGATGATCATCGAAGCTGTTGATCCTAAGAAATACGTTGACATTCCAGGGCGTCTAGAACCAATAACAATCAAATCTGCTTGAATATCATCGGCAATACGCAAAATTTCATCCCTAGGCGTTCCCATGACGACCTGAGCGGTAAACTTTTCTTTAGGAAGATTAAAATCTTTAATAATATCAATTAATTGATTTGTTACTTTATCTTGTTCGCTATCTGCCTTTTCGGCAAAACCAAAGCCCATAGAGGTATAAAAAGGGATAGTAGGAATAACGGCTAAAAAATGAATATGAGCGCCTTCTTCCTCCGAAAGGTATTGAATATGAGGAAGTACAAGGTTTGCTAAATTTTTCTCTGTAATATCAATAGGAACTAAAATTTTTTTATACATATTGTTCTCCGAACAATTATCCAAGCCTATTTAAAATCTATCCGTTAAAAACAATCAGTAAAAATAAAGATAAGTTTAATATTTAATCAATTTAACATCTTATAGCCAATACAAAAATGGAGTTAGCTAACAATAACAATACAACGTTGTAACGAACAATACTTTGACGGCGGCTTGAAGTTAGAAAATTAAAACGGTTTGATGAAAAAACAGTTCATTTGTGCGGTTCCCCATTGAATGACTATCTTTCTCATCTTAGTTATTATATGGTTCATATATAAATCGTAATATTTTATATGTTAATGGGGTGCTGTCTTGGGAATCGTGAAAATTTCAGATGATCTGCATGACTATTTGCGCCGTGCTAGCCAAGTGATGTCACGCTCGATCAATTCTCAGGCTGAATTTTGGATAAAAATAGGTATCCAAGCCGAATTAAATCCCGATAAAACCTTCACAACGCTTATCAGCGAAATGCTAGAAAAAGAATCTGTTAACCATAAAGGGAAGTACCATGAGTAATATCACAATCAAAACAGCTGAAGAAATTGAATTGATGCGTGAATCCGGCCGTTTATTAGCCAAAGTATTTGCGATGTTAGATACTTTTATTGTGCCGGGTATTACGACCATGGAAATTAATGACAAGGTTGAAGATTATATTGTTAATGAATTGCAGGCGAGACCAGCCAGCAAAGGCCAGTATGGTTATCAATATGTATTAAATACCTCCCTTAATGAAGTGGTGTGCCATGGCGTACCGAAAGCTGATGAACATTTGAAAGCCAGAGATATTATCAATATTGATATCACATTAGAGAAAAATGGCTTTATTGCAGACTCAAGTAAGATGTATGTGATGCCCGAAGCCTCACCATTAGCACGTAAACTTGTTAAGGATACTTATGAGGCTATGTGGGAAGGGATCAAACAAGTCAAACCAGGGGCAACACTAGGGGATATTGGTTCTGCAATCCAACACCATGCAGAAAAAAATGGTTATAGCGTGGTTCGTGAATATTGTGGTCATGGTATAGGCCGTGAAATGCACGAAGCTCCACAAGTGCTACATTATGGTGTACGTGGGCAAGGGGTTACCTTAAAAGAAGGGATGACATTCACAATAGAGCCGATGATCAACCAAGGTGGTATGAAAATTAAGACCAAAAAAGATGGTTGGACAGTTGTGACGCGAGATAAAAAATTATCGGCCCAATCAGAACATACTGTTTTAGTGACCGCAACCGGTTATGAAGTCTTAACTTTACGCGATGAAGAAAAAGCATTTGTCGCAAAACATCATCTTTAAAATTTGACGATGGCTCTGCAAAGCCGCGAGTGCGGCTTTCAGACTGTTATCGCGAAGCATAATAATTAATTTCATAACGCTGGCCATATTCGCTCTTGGGATTCAGTCTTTCAAACAGAAAATCGATAGCCATTCTTGTTTTATGGGGTAAATAGTGTCTATTAGGATAAACCGCATAAATAGAGTGTTCTGGCAATGAGTAATCCGTCAGTAAAGGGGTTAGCATACCTTTTTCAATATAAGGGGCGGCGATAAAGCAGGGTAGCAGCGAAATTCCCACTCCTTGAACAGTCGCTTCGCTATTATTGGTCAAGTCGTATCAAGCTTTATCTTAGATATCATCAACGGGCAGGCTGGAAATCATTTACTCTTACAATCGATAGGGTTGCTATTGATTATTTTAGGCGTGTTTTATCAATATATAAAAAAAGATAATTAAAGTGATAATCATAAAGGTAATATTTTGTTGTCAGTAGGGTTATATTTTTTGTGTTGTCATTTGAAGAGTAATAATTATTAATGACTAAAGAAATAGCATATTTAGGTCGAGAAGAGTTTGTGTAAGGATCCATTCTGTATGCTAGTTTATATTAGATAATATAAATTAAGATATGTAAACAATTAATGATTGTGATTTTATTTTAATCTTATTTGGCTTGGTTTTCACAATGTTTGTAATACTATTCTTTTGTTATTACGATACATAAGTAGAATGTGAAATTAATTTTAATGACTATTGAAATAATTAATATTTAATATCATATGATTGTGATGCCCATTATTTCGATAGTTTTATATAAACAATAAGGGGGCTTCATTTATTGACAATAAACTAGCACTCCATTTAGGAGGTACCATTATGCATGAAAAAAATATCGATTTTTGGGCGCAAGTTTTCCGCTGGGTTCAACTCAATTTACCTTTATTAAGTGGTGTTATGTTAGCAACGTTGATTGCATTTGTTAGAGAGTGGCGAGAGAGTAAAAGTACATGGCAATCATTAGCAGAAGCTGTAATATGTGGTGCTATTACAGTCAGTGCTATTCGAGCGCTTCAATGGTTACTTGTCTATTTAAATTATTCTGATGCTTGGTCATCACTTGCCGAGTTTTGTGGTGCGATGATAGGTTTCCTGGGTACAAAGAAGCTCAGTTGGGTTATTGATTCGATGTTGATTGCAATTCAAAAACGCTATAGAAATAAAGAATAATATTTTGAAGTATAGAAAAATCATTCTTATCAGAAATAAGTTGTACGATAAGCCCAAAATGAGGCTTATCGAGATACCTACCTTAAGAAGATACTGTTATTTAAAACGATTATAATTCTACTGCTATCTTAATTACCATTTAATGATTACCTAACTATCATCTCTGATCCCTTCAATAAGAGAATTATTTATTTTTTACTGCATCGGTATCAATATAAGAAGAAGTATATTGATATCATTAATCAAATGCTAATGAACTCCATAATGGCTAATTTTATGCTCTAAAAGAGAACAATCTTGTGGTGTTCTGCAATGATGGGTAAGATCTCGTGTTTTGTTTGTTTATTAAACATGTTATTTCTCTGGCTAGCTTAAAGCGGTAGGAAGTTTGTGTGAAACCATAAAATCTATTACTCTTTGCATTATCTCTAATTAACTTAAAAGGTTTAAGCTGATGACGGAGCCAATGAAAAAGCCGAGAACAAAACCCGCAAAAGAGAGATTGGATGATTTAATGAATGCTGCTGAGCATTTATTTCTCACGAAAGGTTTTTTAGAGACAACAGTGAGTGAAATAGTTAGCCAAGCCGATGTGGCGAAAGGTACTTTTTACCACTACTTTAAATCGAAGGATGAGATTTTAGAGGCTTTGCGCGAGCGTTATATGACATGGTATTTGGGAAAAATTGATGATGCACTGAAAGAGAAGGTGGACAGTCAAGCGATGCTAAGCCAGTGGTGTGAAAGCAGCGTACAATATTATGTTGAAAAAAGACGTATTCATGACATGCTATTTCATGAAAGTTTTCATACGTGTAGCAACGTACATGAACAGCGGGCAATTTCACAAGTAAAAAAAATCTTGTTACATGGAAAGGCGCAAGGTGTTTGGTCAGCAGAGCCAATTGGGCTGGTTAGCTCTATGCTGTATCACAGCATGCACGCTGCCGTCGATGAGCTTGCATCGAGCCTTGAATATGATGAGAACACATTAGGCGCAATACTTTATCAAAAGTTACTCGGTTTAGTTCAATAACACCGTATCTAATTACTCTTCTATCCTTCTAGAAATAGAAGGATGCTGTCATTTAAATCTGTCTTGTACTGAAGTTAAATTACATATCTAAAAGTGACTAAAAAACAGTAGGTTAAGCGACTGTTTTTTATGATTGCATCGTTAATACTATCATGTTTTTATCGTTTGATGATGACATTTTAGCGTTAAAATCTAAACTGATTTTTGCCAGTGAAAAAGCTAGAAAAATTTATTCTGGATGTGTTATATCATCGGAAAATTACTTGTCTGGACATGTTTTATGTTTAATTTTTCCGAGTTTATTAATGATACACCAATTGACTCTATCTTATTGTTTATAATTACATTTTTCTTGCTCATTATTTCAGCTTATATCGGTAAATTTATCTTTAAGCGTAAGAAGCTTAATGATGATATTGCTGATGACGAAGCGAAAATTATATTAGGGGCTATCTTATCCTTATTAGGCTTATTGATTGGTTTTGTTCTCTCAATCTCGATCAGTGGCTACAACAATCGTCAGCAAACAGAAGAGAATGAAGCGATTGCGATAGGGAATGCTTACCAACGAGCGCAATTATTAAACAGCAGTGACAGACGTGAAGCAATCCATTTATTGCAGCAGTACCTAGACGCGAGAATTGAATTTTTTAAATCAGGTGTCAGCGATGAAAATAATCAATGGCGGAGAGTCTCATTAGAAAAACAAGCTACCTTGTGGGAAATTGCGGTTAAAGAGGCAAATCAATCACCAAATCCAGTGATCGCCTCGGTATTAACTGCATTTAGTGATCTTTATCTTTCACAACAAAAAACGATGGCGAGTTGGCGGCATCAAATACCGAATGCAGCATGGTTCTTATTAATTTTCTTTGCGATTTGTTCTAACGTTTTAATTGGTTATAACATTCGAGGAACTAAAGGTAAAAACTGGCTGATCCTCATATTGCCATCATTAACAACACTGGCACTATTTATGATCGCAGAAATTGATATTCCCGGTGAGGGGGTCATTCATGTGACGCCGGATGATTTAATATCATTACAGGAATTCTTATTTAAAGAAGGGGTGTTAGTCGGGAAACTTGATTAAATAAATATGCCCCGTAACGGAAGTATTACGGGGCACTATGGTTAGCGGACAATAATGCCTAAAAGAATACCAATAGCACCAAAGTCTGCATCACTAAATGTGGTATTAGCGATACCAATGTCACCAAGGACAGGTAATAAAAAGACAGGTAAGAAGGTAATGAGTAAACCTTGTGCAAAGGCACCTAAAATAGCGCCTCGGCGACCTCCTGTTGCGTTACCAAAGACTCCCGCCGCTGCACCAACAAAGAAGTGTGGCACGACACCTGGGATAATGACGGTCATATTCAACGCATACAGTATGAACATACCGATAATACCCGCAGCAAAACTGCTTAAAAAGCCGACTAACACGGCATTTGGTGCATAAGGGAAAACAACAGGGCAGTCTAGCGCTGGTTTAGCATTTGGAACCAATTTATCCGAAATCCCTTTAAATGCGGGTACGATCTCCGCAATTACCATACGTACACCTTGCAGAATAATGTAAACACCCGCAGCAAATGTAATGGATTGCATTAATGAGAACATAAACCAGTTTTTGCCACCGCTGACTTCACGAACATAATCTCCTCCCGCAAATAAGCAGGTAATAATGAAAATAATGAACATAGTGAATGAGATGGCAACTGGCGTGTCTCGTAGGAAAAGCAAACTTTTTGGCACATTCATATCTTCAGTAGAATGTTCTTTGTTGCCAAATTTGCTGCCAATAAAACCTGCAAGGACATACGATATCGTTGAAAAGTGACCAATTGCAACGTCATCAGAGCCAGTGATTTTTTTCATGTATGGATGTGCAATGGCTGGGAAGAACACCATACAAAAGCCGACGATTAATGAACCAACAACCACTAATAGAGTGCCTTCCATACCCGCTGTTGCTAAAATTACGGCAACCATCATCGACATGAAGAGTGTGTGATGCCCTGTGAGAAAGATAAATTTCCAAGGGGTGAGGCGTGCAATTAAGATATTAATTAACATGGCAAAGAACATGATCATTGCCATTTCACGGCCAAAACTCTTCTGGGCGATAGAAACAATCGCTTCGTTATTTGGAACGACGCCATTAATACCAAATGCGTGTTGGAAAATAGCGGAGAAATCGCCTAATGAACTAACAACTAAGCCAGCACCCGCTCCTAAGATCACAAAACCCATAATGGTTTTGATGGTGCCTTTAATACATTCGGTGGCGGGTTTCTTTTGAGCGATAAGGCCGATAAGCGCTATCAAACCCACTAAAATAGCGGGTTCAGATAACACATCTTGCATCAGAAAACGAAAAAATGACATACAGCCTCCGCTTATAGTGCGCCGAGATTACGTAAAGCCACACTTAAGTGCTCTTTCATTGCCACTTTGTCTATCATATTTTCCAAAGCAACAATTTCCCCAGCAACTTGTTGAGCAACCAATTGTTCGGCAATATCTTTGGTGCCAACAAAAATATCACTGGCGGTACCTTTAGCTGAGCCAAGATCAACGTGGTCAACCTCGGCACTGACTTGAAGATCTTTTAAAATATTTTTGATGCTCATTTCCATCATTAGGCTAGTGCCTAAACCATTTCCGCATACGACTGTAATTTTCATATTGTTTCCTTTTAATAATTAATAACGCGCGATGATGTTGAGGATGTCATCGACGTTTTCTGATTGCATGATGTTGTCAATATCTTCTTGGTTATCAAAAAGTTCAGCGAGTTTAGCGATAGCGCCGATATGGCTGTTGCTATCGGTTGCGGCAAGAACAATTAATAACTTAACGGGGTCGTTGCCATCGGCACCAAACTCGACACCGCGTTTAATAACGGTAAGGCCAAGAGATAGCTGATTGACGCCGTCTTCAGGGCGAGCATGTGGCATTGCAATGCCTGGGCCTAGTACATAGTAAGGACCAATCTTTTCATGTGAATGAATGATGGCATCAACATAAGATTGTTGAATACGGTGGTTTTTGAGGAGTGGTTCGCAAGCGATTTGGATCGCATCGCGCCAATCGGTGGCACTTTCAACAACCTGAATGACGTTGGGGGTCAATAATGTGGTTAACATTAAGTTTGCTCCTGGTGGTGTAAAACTATTTTTAGCTTTTTTTCTAACTAAGGGGATAGTAGTGATCAATGGTAGCGCTATCTAGTCGAATTATTCATTTTCGTGATAGCGCTATCATTTCGCATAAATAAAGCCAATAAAAACTCAAGAACACGAAAGTCCACTCATGAACAAAACTAACCTGTGGTAAGTTATAGTGAGATAAGAGTGAATAGAGCAAAAAATAATTTTTTATGGAAAAAATACGCAAGAGAAAGAATACAGGACGAGTTACGCTACAGGATGTGGCTAAATATGCAGGCGTTGGTTCAATGACTGTATCTAGAGCGTTGCGTACACCAGATTTGGTCTCAGATAAACTGCGAGAAAAAATCAATGAAGCAATCACTGAGCTAGGATATATACCAAATTCAGCCGCAGGTATATTGGCATCAGGTCAAAGTCGTACAGTTGCTGTATTGGTGCCTTCATTAAGGGATTACGCAAGCTCTGCATTTCTGCAACCATTACAAGAGGTCCTCAATAAAAATAGCTATCAGGTTGTTATTGGTAGTCATAACTATCAGCAGAAAAAAGAGTCTGAAGTCCTATTTACGTTACTGCAAAGTAACCCTGCTGCTGTGGTTATTTTTGGTGGGATTAATTCAGAGAGCGTATTTAGTTATCTCAAAAACCTTGATATTCCTGTTATTGGTGTGGCGGGGGAGTCGAGTCATCTATTCTCATTAAATATAAGAAGTAATATTGGTGAAGCCGTATTTTTTCTAACCAACTACATGTTGCAAAAGGGATATCGGAAAATAGGCTATATTGGTGCTCAGATGGATAGCAAAATACAGAGCCAACAACTGAGTGGTTGGACTAAAGCGATGCTAAATCATTATCATAGCGCAGAGCAAAGTATTACGACACCGTATGTGGCGACAATGGATTTTGGTCGTCAAGCGATTAGTGAAATGTTAACTCGGCAGCCGGAATTAGATGCAGTAATATGCAGTCATGAAATGATTGCGCTAGGTGTTTTGTTTGAATGCCAAAGAAGGTTAATTAAAGTGCCTTCTATGTTGGCAGTGGCTTGTGTTGAAGGGTCGTCTAATTGTGATTATATTCACCCGTCGTTAACATCGGTGCGTATTGATTACAATAAAATGGCGAAAGAAACGGCGAAAAAATTACAAAAATGGTTAGCTGATCCTGATAGTGGTTCTCCGCATCAACAAGAAGAAATTATTTTTCCCTATAAATTCGAAGCAAGGCAAAGCGCATAATGATGAAGTTTGTTGTTTTTTTGTTAACATTATTGGGTTTATCAACATCAACGGTATCAGCGGCATCGATAGCGAAAGGATATTTACCAGCAGTACAGAATATATATGTATTGTTTAGTGGGGTATTAGTAAAAGGCCCAGTGAAAGAGATAAAAGCGACTTTTTATACCGAAGATAAGACGGTGACACAGGATATCCAATTAAAATTGGATCAAAAGAGTTGCATTGAAAGCTTTGAATCAATTTCTCATGGCATACAGCAGCATATTCAACTCAAAAGAGATAATAACCAACTGAAGGGCAGCAGCAATGAAGGGGAAATTATCATCGATTTAGACGAACAGTGCCGTTTTATATCCCAAAAAGACTCTTATGGTACGACGTATTTTGAATATGATGAACGTAACTACATTAAGAGTATCCATTCTAAAGAGGATAACGGTACCGTTGATAAGGTAGTATATAGTAATTTAGGTGAGTTACAGGAAATGAATTACTATGATAAAAATCAGTTATATATGCAAACTCTCTTCAAGCCATTAGCTGATATAAACCGTTATGCGGATATTCAAATAGAGCAGAAAATGTTAGGTGATTTGGGCTATATTTCTGAGAGAAAATGCCAATATAACCATTTTGGTGCACCAACAAATTGTCAAATTTTGACCAAATATGATGTTGATGGAGAGATGCAAACTCAACGGCAATCTGTCGTGATTGACACACAGTTTGAGGAGTGACAATAAGCACAAGATTAACTTATTGATTAAATAACAGTTAGCTTGTGTGCCATGCAAAAGCGAAGGGGATCGTTAAAAGAAGTCACGGCACTTGAATTTGTGTCTATTTAATGAAACTCACATTTTTTCGATGAGCGCCTCTTAAGTGAAAACTAAGGAGGCGCTTTTTAATATTATTCTTTATTAATTTGCATTTTTCTTTGAATAAAACGCGTTTCTGCTTGCTGCAAGTAGCTTTGAATTAATTGGTAGATTTCGTCGCGTCGATCGTATAAATCGCTATTATTTTTCAATATAGGTTCAACTTGTTCGATAAATCCCTTCATAAAATCATTAAGCTTTAACTGCTTGTGAGCAATCTGCGCGTAATAAAATTGATATACATACGATGCATGTGTATGGGAGAGAGGAGCACTTGCGTTAAAATTGTTGGTTGCAAGTAATAGCAATTGAATGTTTGTCATGGTACACCCTATCAGAGAGACACGTAGATGCTACCGGACTAAAATAAAATCTATTGTCAAAATTAGCCGTAAAATTTTAGTTTTTCAATCAAAGGGCTATTTATAGGAATATTCTGTATTTGCTGTTGTTTGCTGGTATGGCCTTTATTTAATCGCCCCTTTCTTACTAGTCGCTAACCTCCCTCAAAATCATTAATTTTCATAATGAATATGGCATTAAGAAACACAAATACTCGCAATAAGAGTAGTGGTTTTTGAGTTTATATGTAAATTATTTTTATGTTTAGTGTCTGTTGTAACATTTAGCTTATGGATATGGGCATGTAGTACTACAGCATGTTTCCACGCGAGAGAGGAAAGTTGCATCATCGTACCCGTTCAAAATTGATAGAGAACGTTAATGACAGAATGCAGGTGAGTACTTTGTATAAAAAGACATAAAGAAACACACTACAACTAAAGAGGGTAACTGATCATTTAGATGAGGATTTTCTTCATGTCGGTTATCTTGAAAACAAGATACATACAAGCAAATATCAGCAAAAGCATCATGTGATAAACACTAAAAAACAGAATAGGTTGCAGAATATATTGCAATTGAGAGGACAGTTTTTATTTTTTTATGATCAATTTACTCCTATTTAGGGTTGGTTAATACTCTGTAATACATATTATCTAATTGAATAATTTATTTATGTTTATTCATGCTTGAAAATGAAATATGATTAATACTTAAATTAAATAACTATTTTGAGTGTTATACCCAAGAGTTCTTTTTGGAAGGAAGACACAAATTGTAACAGTTTGCTGTATTGCTGACTCTTATTTTTAAACATTATTACTGTTAGGATTACTCTCGGTTTGTGTGAAGGAATGCGTAAAGACTGAAATGGCGAGCATTTAATTGTTACTATCTATTATATTGTAAGGATTTTTTAATCGATGAGAGTTCATTTTAATTTATATAGTAAGGTAACTTTAAGTAATTAATAGGATGTATATCTCTATTAGAAATAGCACCTCAATCCATATTATTTAGAAATACTTGATTAAGATACCTACTGTTCAAGTGATCTGTCTTTATTATCAAATTACTCGTTGTGTTATACAAGAGCGAAAAGTATGAATATGGTTAAATTGCTCATTACTGTATTACTTATTGGTTGTTCATTTTTATTAGGGGTAATGGTTAATTATAAGCCAAACCCAGATCTGATTAAATTGGCCAAATACAATGTGGCAGATTACTTGTCTTATCCTGAATCCGCATCATTTAGGAATATTAAGTATAATTTTATTCGCTCAACGGCTGATAAAGGGGAGGTCGGCTATGTTTGTGGTGAAGTACTGCGTGTTAAAAATGCAAAAATCGAGGGTTATAAGCGATTTGCCGTAAAAACGTATAAAAATCAAGATGGCAGGATTGCACTATCGATTCCGCTCGTAGAAGGTGATTATGATTTGTTACCTTTATCGGTCATGGAATCTTTATGGACAAGATATTGTCAGTAAATAGATATTTTATTTTACTTTTTATTAACATTTAAAACGTAAAGTAATAACTGTTTAATATTATTAGGTATCTACAGGAAAGGCTTGAATATTAGCAAAGCTGTAAATTAACTGGCTATAAAGATTAACGCTTGATAACGTCGCTATTATCAAGCGTTTTCTTTATTGTTATTTATTTAATGTATTGATTAATAACTGATGGCGGCTATTGTAAAACTTAAGATAGGTCATATAACCTGCCAAAATGGTCGATAAGCTGGCTGTTGCTAGTAACATAAAAGTGACCATGATTTGATATTTCACTGCTTCTAATGGATCAACCCCAGCAAAAATTAATCCAGACATCATACCGGGTAAACTGACAATACCGACGGTTTTTGCGGAATCTACAGTTGGGATCAAGGATGCGCGAATACTGTCTCGAATAATGGCGATAGAGGCCACCTTAGGTGTTGCACCTAAACTTAGCATCTCTTGTATTTGTTGTTGTTGGCTACTAAATCGTTGGCCTAGATTATTGAAACACAGACCGACAGCAATCATGGCGTTCCCTGCGATCATGCCTGTGATTGGAATAACTTGCATCGGGGTAAAAGCTATTGCTTTTGTGATGATCAGTATTAATAGGGTTAAGAGTGTTCCAGAGGTAATGGCGATAAAAGCGGTCAAAAAGATTTTATCAATATATTTACTGCGCTTTTTGGCATTCCAAGCCGCATTAAAACAGATAAACATCACCATCGCGATAGTCAGAACTTCATGATCGACATTAAAAATGTATTTTAGAATATAACCAACAATCAATAGCTGGATGATAGCGCGTAGAGTGCTCCAAATAATATCTTTTTCTAATGCCAGTTTTTCTTTATGGCTGATAAAGATAGCGACCAAAACAAGCATAATAGAAAAGCCCAGAGATTCATTGGTAATAGTGGGTTGGTGCATGACTCATTCCTATTTATCTGCATTATGGACGGGAAGGGTAATAATGTCATCAGCATGTGCAATTTCATCCTGATCATGAGTCACCCAAAGAATAGCGATATTTTGTTGTGTCGCTAACTGGTGGATTAGCTCATTAACTTTTACTTTATTTGCTTCGTCTAATGCGCTGGTTATTTCATCTAACAGTAATATTTTTGGTAGAAACTGAAGGTTGCGAATCAACGAGATACGTTGTTTTTCTCCACCAGATAATTCATTAATGCCTTTTTCTAATATTGAATCGGGTAAAGAAAAGTAACCAAGGTCTTTATAAATTTTATCTTTATTAAACGGTAGCTTACGTATCTGATAAGGGAAAAATAAGTTATCGTAAACAGTGGCTCCAAATAAAGAGGGGGTTTGAGTGCAATAAGAAACCTGTTGGCGATATTCCTCAGGGGGGATGGTTGAATAGTCATTGCCATTGAAGATAATTTGCCCTGAGGTAGGGGAAAGTAATGAAGAGATGATCTTAAGTAGCGTGCTTTTACCGCATCCCGAAGGCCCCGTAATGAGTTTAAATTCACCAGCCGATAAATCAAACTGAACTTTATCTAGTATTGTTTTGTTATCAATAACATATCCAATATTTTCTAATTGCAATAAACCGCGGTTTTTATCCATTTTTACGCTTAGCCCATAGAGTTAATGTGAAGTCATGCAGGCAATTTTATAATTGATCATTGATTTGCTCGCGACATGAAACGGAACAAGGAATTTACCTTGTATTGTAATCCAAAATATTATGCGCCATTCACGCTAAGATTGACATATTAAGCGGAGCAGGGATCAAATAAAGAAGATGATTAGGATTAAGAAAATACATCTATTGATGGTTTTTAAACCATATTACATGGCTTAATCAAATAACGATATGTAGCAATAGGAATGTCATTAATGGTAGTGCAAAGAAATTAACGTTACATTGTGTTTAACAAGAGAAATTCTTAAAGCTGGGGCTATTTACCTTGTTGTTAATTGCAGATATTCTAACAAAAGGAGATGGCATTCCTCCTGTTTAAAAACCGTCCAAATAAAGGGCTGATGATGCCTACGTTCACCTTTTTAAATGATAGGGTACAGGTATTATGTGCCCTGAATATTTGGGGTATAAATGAGAGAGATCCCGTTCATTTATCCCCTTAAGCGCGATAAGGGGCTTCGTATGTATGCATCACTTTTTTCTATCGCATTAGGCTCAATTTTAGGTGGCTGGCTAAGATGGTTTGTGGGGCTGAAGCTGAATAACTTATACCCAAATATTCCGATGGGAACTGTTTTTGTCAATCTTGTCGGGGGATTTGTTATCGGTTTTGCCATTTCTTATTTTGCCAATGCCAATATTAGCCCCAATTATAAACTATTTATTGTCACCGGCTTTTGTGGCGCGTTTACTACATTTTCCACTTTCTCTTTGGAAGTATTAACGTTGATCCAAGAAGGGAAGTTAATGGTTGCATTGAGCACAATCGCCATTCATGTCATAGGCGCACTCATTTTTACTTTTTTAGGCATGATGAGTCACCACTGGCTCACTCAGTCGTAATCAACGAGTAGGGTAGATAGATGTAGGTGAAAAATGTGGTTGTTAGGCATTCGATAATCATCTTCTGATATTGCTGTGTTGAGAGCGGCAATCGTAAAATATTTCCCCAATTGATCTGTAAAATCGAGATCAACAGCAATAAATAGTCTGTTATTCCACGATGGTGTATTTTGAGGTGGTTATTTTTCCATTATGGCTAAAAGGATGACTTAAGAAATCTAACGCACTTTAGCTATGATATTATTAAAGACTATCTCGACAATAAATCCCCCATTATTTTTGGATAAAATATCACCAGATAGTATGTGATCTTAGTGATGGTTAGTCGTCATTTTATGGTTATTGTGAGTAAAAAAACACGTTTCGAGGGTTAAATTTAACAAATTAGTAATAAAGTAGATTGTTTGGAATAACTGCTTTTACTTGCCTACAAAATTATTCTTTTCTAAAAATAATAAGTATATTTTTTGCAAACTCTCCATCTGACAACAGAATATAATCCCGTTGATTAATAAATAAACTAAAGTGTTATTCATTGTTAATGAGCTTTAATTAGAACGATAACGCTGCTCTTTAGCTAAAAAACAGACTAATTCTAATGTTATATGACGCTATGGTGTCATTTGTCACTGCTAAGGGGATGAGTCTTCTATTTTGCTATTCGCCCATTCTTCTAGAACGTTATCTATACATATTGATTTTCGATGATATTATGATTTTTACTGCTGTTTTTATTAATAGCAGCGAAATAATCTTAATTTTGGCTATATATCACACCATCACTAAAAATATATTTTGTATAAAAATAAATAATAAAATTTATCATCTAAAGAAAATTGAATTAGAAACAGATATTGACGGGGAAAAGTTATGTCACAGATGTTAGCACTGTTTATTATCGTTTTGATTTTATACATTGGGGATGCTATTGCAGTAAGAACCAAAGCGTGGATCCCTTCCGTATTTGTATGTGCTGTTTTATTCCTATTCGGTTATTGGACATTCTTCCCTAAAGATATCGTCAGCATTGCCGGAATACCGCAAGTCGTGGCGGTGATGTTGATGTATCTGTTAATTACTAATATGGGAACGCTGCTATCACTCAAAGAGCTGTTGCGGCAGTGGAAAACCATTTTAATTTCGTTATCAGGGATCTTGGGCATCATTGTTTTTATTTATGCTGTCGGAATGGTGTTATTTGACCTGAATACAGTATTAGTGGCGATCCCTCCATTAGTCGGTGGTATCGTGTCATCCTTGATCATGTCTAAAGGTGCTGCTGATGCGGGTCTTATTGACCTATCGGTTTTTGCCATCCTTATTTACGTTATGCAGGGGTTTGCGGGTTATCCATTGACAGCGGTAATGTTAAAACGTGAAGGGCGTCGAGTGCTTGAGCAATATCGTCATGGTCAGTGGAAGGCGTCATTATCGGTTGAAGGGGCCGATAATGTTGAAGTGAAAACGGTCGTTTCAGAAGATGAAATGCCGAGATTATTTAAAAAAATTCCTTCTCACTACAATACCAGTTACTTCAAGTTTTTGCGCTTAGCAGCGGTGGGGTACCTTGCTTATTTAGTTTCTACATGGGCAGCACCTATCGTGAGTATTAGCCCGTTTGTATTATGTTTACTATTTGGCGTTATTGCATCGTCACTGGGCTTTTTGGAAAGACAACCGCTACAAAAAGCGAATGGTTTTGGTTTTGCCATTATGGCGTTAATGCTATTTATTTTTGACACTCTGAATCATGCAACCCCAGACATGTTATTAAGGCTTGTCTACCCTATGTTGGTGCTGATCATTGCAGCCGTTATTGGGATGTATTTAGCTTCGTGGATTGTGGGAAAAATACTGGGTGTCTCTAAAGAGATGGCCTTTGCCGTGTCGTTAACCGCACTGTATGGCTTCCCTGCCGACTATATCATTACGAATGAAGCCATCAATGCGCTGACCAAAGATGAGAAAGAGCGTCAAATTTTGACCGGACATATGTTAGGGCCGATGTTAGTCGGTGGATTTATCTCAGTAACCATGGTTTCTGTGGTATTGGCTGGGATTATGGTTGGTTTTATTACACCGCTTGCAGGGTAAATGATGATGGAAACAAGTACATTAAGAATACAACGCCATTTAGAACAATTGGCTGAATTTACAGCAACGCCGGGTCAAGGAACGACACGAATGAGCTATAGCGAGCAAGATAAGCAAGCACGTGATTATATAAAACAGCAAATGCGTGCACTTGGCTTGCAAGTTCGAGAAGATGCCATCGGTAATATTTATGGTCGTTTAGAAGGCTCAGAGGAGGGATTGCCTGCTGTGATTATTGGTTCACACTTTGACTCTGTTCCCCATGGCGGCGCTTTTGATGGCCCGGCAGGAATTGTGACAGGGTTAGATGTGGTTGCGCGTATTCGTGAACAACAATTGCAACCCCGTTACCCTCTTGAAGTGATCGCATTAGTCGAAGAGGAAGGAACGAGTTTTGGTCGTGGCTTGATGGCATCAAGTGTCATTACTGGGCTTATCGGAACTCAAACGCTATATCAACTGAAAGATAGGCAGGGTGTTTCGGCAGCGCAACGCATGGCAGATGCGGGCTTTAATGCAGATAAGGCGGCAGAGGCAGTGCTGGCACCTTCATCAGTCAAAGCATTTTTAGAATTGCATATTGAACAAGGTCCAGTGCTAGAGCAGGCCAATGAAGATATTGGAATTGTAGATATTATTGTTGGTATTGCACAACTGGAAGTGAAGTTAAGCGGTAAGGCGGGACATGCAGGAACGACACCAATGGATATGCGCGCTGACGCATTAGTCAACGCTAGCCGTATCATTAGCCAAATTCCTGATATTGCTACTGCCGCTGGGGATAATACGGTTGCAACAGTAGGGCGATTAAACGTCTTACCAAATGGCGCAAATGTGATCCCAAGTGAAGTGACTTTTAGCGTCGACATTCGCTCAAGAAATGAATCCGCTTTGCATAACACCATCGAGCAGATCATTGCATTGGTGAAACAAGAGAGTGCTAAAGGCAATATTCAAAGTGATATCGTTCAGCCTCTTTATGTGTCTCCTACCGAATTAGCCCCTGAAATCCATCAATTGATGGTACAACATGCACAAAAGCAAGGTTTGCGTTATCGCACTATGGTCAGTGGTGCGGGACATGACACGATGATTTTTGCCGGTATTACGCGCACGGGGCTAATTTTTGTGCCTAGCCGTAATGGGTTAAGTCATCACCCTGATGAATGGACGGATTATGCACAAATTGCGCTAGGAGCCGATGTAATGTTCGCGACGGTTCGTTCGCTAACAGAGTGTTAAAGTGAAGAGAAGTATTATGTGATTAAGCAGATGAAGGCGTCTGTGCATAAGAAGGTAAAGGTAGAAAAATGGTAAACACAACAATTACAGCAGCAATCAAAAAACATACCGCAGATATGATTGCATTTCGTCGAGACCTGCATTCACACCCTGAATTGCCATGGGAAGAAGTACGAACCACTAAACGGATTGCGGAAGAGTTAAGTAAAATCGGTATCGAATATCGTTTAACAGAGCCAACAGGCATTATCGCGGAAATTAAGGGCGGTAAACCGGGAAAAACCGTTGCATTACGAGCTGATATCGATGCGCTACCCGTACTTGAGCTGAATGATGCATTAGACTATAAGTCTCAAAATCAAGGAAAAATGCACGCTTGTGGTCATGATGCGCATACCTCTATGTTACTGACGGCGGCAAAAGCGTTGTATGAAATTCGTGAAGATTTGAAAGGCAACGTAAGGTTGATTTTCCAACCGGCGGAAGAGATTGCTCAAGGTGCACGTGAAATGGTCAAGCAAGGTGCAATTGACAATGTTGATAACGTTTTTGGGATGCATATTTGGTCTACAACCCCCTCTGGGAAAGTCTCTTGTAATGTGGGGGGAACCTTTGCGTCGGCGGATTTACTTGTCGTGAAGTTTAAAGGACGTGGCGGTCATGGTTCGATGCCTGAAGCAACGGTCGATGCGGCTGTTGTGGCTTCTTCTTTTGTGATGAACTTACAAGCTGTTATTTCACGGGAAACATCGGCACTTGAGTCTGCAGTGGTCAGTATCGGTAAAATGGACGTGGGAACGCGTTTTAATGTTATTGCGGAGAATGCAGTATTAGACGGAACGGTACGTTGTTTTAATATCGAAACTCGGGATCGTATTGAAGCGGCTATCAGACGTTATGCAGAACATACCGCAGCGATGTATGGGGCTACAGCAGAAGTTATTTATACGTATGGAACACTGCCTGTGATCAATGAAGAGCGTAGTGCGCTATTGGCGCAATCTGTCATTACACAAGCATTTGGTGAAGATGCGTTGATGTTTGAAAAACCAACGACAGGTGGCGAAGACTTTAGTTTTTATATCGAAAATATTCCAGGTTGTTTTGCTTTATTAGGTTCAGGAAACCCTGATAAAGATACACAGTGGGCGCACCATCATGGGCGTTTTAATATTGATGAAGACGCAATGGCAACGGGAGCTGAACTGTATGCACAATATGCATGGTCCTATTTACAACAGGATAATTTCTAGTTGATGGTTCACCTTGTCGCGATAATCGCGGCAAGGTTTTATTTGTATTCTTACCTGCCGATAGAATCGTTTTATCTCATCGTTAAATCACAAGATACCTTGATGGATATTGTGAACATCAAAAATAAATCTAGCCATAAATATCATCTCCCCTAAAAGAGACGCAATTTAAAATTTTTAGAATACGTGAAGTATTAAGATTAAAATTTAGCTATAAATATAAAGAGAGAGAACGTTTTTATTTTTATTCTATTAAAAATGGTGATTTTGCGACGAATAAATAAATTATTAATATAGTGTTTAAAATATTTTACCAAAATACGCATAGTCAAATATAAACAAATGATTGTATATTTCACTTAAGTGGCCTATTTTATTGACATGCTTGTTTTCATTAATATAATTCGGTGAAGTTTTACTTATATTGTGATGAGTAACAATAATTGAAACTCATCACAATTAAGCTAAGACTCATGATGTTTAAATATCGCTTTTCTTAAACGTTGTTGCTGCTCGAAACGTTGCTCTTGTGTTAATTGAGCGTCGTGAGAAAGCTGTGCCAGCAATATATTCATATTTGAGATTGAGTTTTCTGTTAATAGTGCGTCAACGTGTTTAACAATATTGTCGTAGTGTTGCATAACTATCTCCAATAGACATGATTAAAAATTATAACACATGGAATGTGGGTAGTATTATTTATTGTGGCTGTCGATGATTTATTTTTTATTACATCTAGCATAGGAATAAGATATTGAAATTAACCGTTATACTGCTGTGTTTTCTACTGTGTGCTTGTACATCAAAATGGGAACCAATAGGCCCTGTGGAATGGACTTACCAAGAGGCAGATTCACAATGTGAATTTGATTCTTTTAAGCGATTTCCAGTTCGTAACGAAGTCGCCCAAAGAACGGTGTATGAAACAATTACGAAAAAATGCAAGAAAAACGATGAATGCGGTAAAGAGAAAACTTATGAGGAAAAAGTTCCCAAGACGGAAAGTTATGTTTTGGATGTGAATAAAGATAGCCGCCATCGCGAATATATGAGTTGTATGAAAAGAAAAGGGTGGCAAGAGAAAAATGTCTACTTTTGGGAATAGGCGCTTGCTAGCGTTTAATTAGATAAAAACTCAGATAGAGCCTTATGTGATAACTGAGGCTCTATCTATTGAGTATGCGTCAAATGGTAGACATCTAATTTTGTTTATCAATGATCATGACAGCCATGGTATTTGGCTCAAGTGCTCGCATAATATGCGGCTCATCACCGGGGTAGTGGATATAGTCACCGGGAAACAACTCTGTTGGGTTATCTAAAGGGCCAACCATGGCACGACCGCTCATCAAAATAATGTGTTCACTCACACCACGCATATGAGGTTCTGAAATACGATCTCGCCCAGGCTCAGCAACCACAGTATAGATATCACGTTGTGAGTTCACGGGTGCTGCTGAAAGTAAAAAAGCGAGATAATTAGCATGTTCAGCACTGACTTGAATACCATCACCATGGCGAATGACGGTGACTGGCTCATGTCTATCTTCAATTAATCGAGAAAACGGCACATCTAAAGCGACACAGATAGCCCATAGAGTTTCAATACTTGGATTGCCATTTCCGGCCTCTAGTTGCGAGAGTGTCGATTTAGCAATGCCCGCCTGACGAGAGAGTTCGGAGAGTGACAGACCACTTTTTTGCCGTTCTCTGACTAATGCTTTGGCGATTAACTCAATAGGTGGAGTGAAGGAGCTCAAGTTTTAGTTTCCTATTTTGATTGCACTTTTAGATAACTACCGACATAATGAACAAACGTATTATATATCGAACGATTCATTATGCTAACCTCAACGCTTAATCATAGCACGGTAAAAAACATTGCACTGGTTTGTCTTGCTGATTTAATTGTCGGCATCTCATATGGGGCGCTAGCGCATTCTCAAGGATTTGATTTTTGGGTTCCTTTGACTCTTTCTATTTTAGTGTTAGCAGGGGCGTCAGAATTTCTTTTTATTGGGGTCATTTTTTCAGGCGGAAGCCCTATTTCTGCTGCCTTGGCGGGGTTACTCGTGAATTCACGGCATATTCCATTTAGCTTTGCCGTCAGTGAGTTAGCGGGGAAAGGCCCAAAAGCGCTATTGGGCTATCATATTATGAATGATGAAAGTGTGGTATTTGGGTTATCTCAGGAAACTGAAAAAGAAAAAAGAGCGGCATTTTGGTTATGCGGATTAGGGATATTAATTTGTTGGCCAATAGGCGTATTGATTGGTGAAGGTGTAGGAAGCTTTATTCAAGATACTCATACACTTGGTATGGATGCGATGTTCCCCGCAATTATATTGGCGCTTTCATTACCCGCATTGAAAGATAAGCGATTGCGGTTAGCGGCAATCGTTGGTGCTGTGATTGCCGTGATCGCTACTCCCTTTTTACCAGCAGGGATCCCCGTATTACTGGCCTTATTAAGCTTAGTTATATATGTGAGAGGTTAATAATGATGGATAACCCATGGCTGATTTTGAGTGGAATTTTATTGCTGGCAGTGGGCACTTATCTAATGCGCTCATCGGGTGCCTTGCTCAAAGGAAAAATTATTTTATCAGATAATAGCAAGGCTCTGTTTTCAGCAGCAGCTATTGTGATCTTGTTTTCAGTTGCGATGACTTCGACAGTATTTGAAGGTGACCATTTTTCGGATATACCTAAAATAATTGGTGTGTGTGTAGCCGGATTGCTTACTTGGTATCAAAAACCTTTTATTGTCATTGTGTTATCTGCTTCTGTGGTGACCGCATTACTGCGCTTAATTTTTTGATATTAGCTTAAAACGCCCCGTTCAAACGGACAAGGGCGTTTAATTCACAATAATTTGATAAAACGAGTGGATGGAAATTAAACGGTAAGATCTTTGATTTCGTCCGTTGCTGCATTTTTTTGGACAGAAGCAATCCCTTTTAATGCCGCTTGTTTAGTTGAATACATCTCGCTACTGGCGATAATCTCATGATTGGCCGCTTTAAGAACAAAATAATAAGGCTGAGCGGTGTCTTTTGTTGATTTTTTCAGTTCAAAATAACCCATGATTGACTCCAAAAATGGTATAAAGTGGACACTCAGAATGTCGCAATACTCGCTATTGCCTCTTAAGATTAGAAATAAATAGGCAAATTTACTAGTTTCAGAGCCTATTTAATTTGAAAAAAAAGCCTCTATAACATAGAGGCAATCGTAGGATTAATAGAACTAATTATTGTTAGTTTAAGATAACGAATATGAAGAATAGATGCTATTTGATTCTGCATATTAATCTAAAAGGTCGCATCTATAGATATTTTATTTTAGCGTTTATTGTGCAGCAGGCTCTGGTGCTGGTGCACTCTTTGTTGGTTGTGATGTGGGTTTCTGTTTTGCTGACACATATTCAGGCACTTCAATAATACTCATTTTAACAAGGTAACGTTTACCATCAGCCGCTTTTGGTGCGTCATTCGCTAATTTTTTCAATGTCTCATTCGGTGTCGTTGTTTGTTGAGCAACACTAAACAACACATTGTGGTGGTTCCCCATATGTGGGCGTGAAGAGCGGTTATCAGGGCCGTTGGCTGCTGCGGCAAATCCAACAGACATTAACATGAGAGCAAGTAAACCAGAATTTAGTTTGTTCATTGATATATCCTCTTATTTGTATTGATTCAGATAATCAATTAATTCATTTTTTGCCGCAATCGCTTTTACCTCCTTTGACCGAAGCTTCACAATTACTGCACTTTTTCCATATTTTCTACTTAATTAGCCCCGCTCGTATCGACAAGGACTATAAAAAAGCATCACTTGTGCGGTGTCTACTTGAGTGGCTGGAAGGCGGCATGATAATCGATTAGCATGGTAGTTAAATAACAAAATAGCAACAAAGTGAGCCGTTATGTCTGAGATACAAATTCCATTTTCAATATTAGATCTCGCACCTATTCCACAAGGCGCTTCTGCGAAGGAGGCTTTCTCTCACTCTTTAGATTTAGCCCAATTGGCCGAGAAACTTGGCTTCCACCGTTATTGGCTTGCAGAGCATCATAATATGACGGGAATTGCCAGTGCCGCCACCTCGGTGTTGATTGGTTACCTTGCCGCCAATACCACAACACTGCATCTTGGCTCTGGGGGCGTGATGTTACCCAATCATTCACCGCTAGTGATCGCTGAGCAGTTTGGCACATTGAATACGTTATATCCTAATCGAATTGATTTAGGGATCGGTCGAGCGCCTGGGAGTGACCAACAAACCATGAGAGCGTTACGTCGCCATATGAGTCATGATATTGATAATTTCCCTCGCGATGTAGCTGAGTTGGTGAATTGGTTTGATGCAACAGATCCTAATCCTCCTGTCAGGCCAGTTCCCGGTTATGGTGAAAAGATACCTGTGTGGCTGCTAGGATCAAGTTTATACAGTGCGCAACTTGCAGCTCAAATGGGGTTACCTTTCGCCTTTGCCTCTCATTTTGCCCCTGATTTGTTATTACAGGCATTACAAACGTATCGGGAAAACTTTACGCCCTCATCTAGGCTCGCTAAGCCATATGCAATAGTTTGTATTAATATTATTGCCGCTGATACTGTTCGTGATGCGGAGTTTTTATTTACATCTATGCAGCAAGCTTTTGTGATGTTACGTAGAGGTCAGCCTGCACAATTACCACCTCCAGTGGAAGATATGGGGAAAATTTGGTCGCCTGCTGAACAATTTGGCGTGCAACAAGCACTCGGGATGTCATTAGTGGGGGATAAAGCCAAAATTCGCCATGGGCTAGCATCCGTATTACGTCAAACTCAAGCGGATGAAATCATGGTTAATGGGCAAATTTTTGATCATCAAGCCCGCTTATATTCATTTGAATTAGCGATGCAAGCAATGCAGGCGCTGAGAGAGCAGTAACGCTTATGAATAGCGGTAGCGACATTATTTATCCCATTAATATAAAATCCGTTTAGCATCACGAGTTAACCGCATTTTTATGGGCTACAGGCGATAACGAGAGGTATTGACCTGTAGACCCAAGCTTCTTCTGTTCGGCTAGATTGCATTCAAGACGCTGGTTTTTAAACGATGCTCTGTCAATTGAGCACAATGAATCGATCTATTTTCCCAATGCTAGAGGGCGACTCAAAATGGCAGAGTATGTTCAACGTGGTAGCATTTAGCTATTATTTTAGAGGATAAGTGAGATAACCCAGAATAATCTGGGTCATAGACGGCTAACAAGCGATTTGTGGCAGATGGGGTTCAAGAGGGGGCAGACCATGAGCCGCTCTAGCTCGGTCACAAGCTTCATTATGAACGCCATCAACCCATGATTGCTCGAATTCGCGGCAAGGGGTAGGCCTTTGACTATAGATAGCACAAGAGACACATTCACCAACCGTACCGGTTAATGCCGTGCAGCGTGTATTGTGTTTTTGATTGGTGCCCTTCATTGCACTCATAAATGGTGTTATTTGCTCAGTGAGATCTTGAGGAACTGTGCCACCACCACTTTCGCTTTCTGCCCAATAAAATGAGACGCGAAAATAAGCGCAACAAGCACCACAACTTACACAGGGATTATTTTCAGGATCAGTTTTTATTATATGAGTAATATTGGTCATATATAAAATCACTAAAAAATTTTGGAAATAATGACCCGCAGAAAACGGGCTGACGCAACATAGGCAGGAGGCCTAGAATCGTTGCTCAAACGCTATTATCTTACGTATTATTTCCGATTGGCAAGATTTTTCAGTGTTTCATTCTGATATTTCTCATTATCTATACGATAAATAAATTCGATTAGAATTTAAAAAAAACAAAAACTGCACCTTAATCAGTCGTGTTGCAACTTTTGGGGTGCAGTCAGTGGATAATTTTATCTTAAATTACGCTAATGTAAATTAGACGTGTTTTAGCTCACCATCATCCTCTTGGTTGTAGATGGTTTTGTCAGTTTCACCCATTAATTGGCTAGTGACCGTGCCCGCTGTCATAGAGCCGCTGACGTTGAGGGCGGTACGACCCATATCAATCAGAGGTTCGACGGAGATCAGTAAGGCAACCAGTGTGACAGGTAACCCCATAGCAGGGAGTACAATCAGCGCGGCAAATGTTGCACCACCACCAACACCAGCAACCCCTGCTGAGCTAACAGTAACAATCCCAACTAATGTCGCAATCCACAGTGGATCAAATGGGTTAATGCCCATGGTGGGGGCAACCATAACAGCTAACATAGCGGGATAGATACCAGCACAACCGTTTTGACCGATTGTCGCGCCAAATGAAGCCGAGAAGCTGGCGATAGATTCAGGAACACCAAAGCGACGAGTTTGAGTTTCAATATTCAGAGGAATACTGGCGGCACTCGAACGGCTTGTGAACGCGAATGTTAATACAGGGCCTGCTTTTTTGAAAAACTTAATAGGACTGAGGCCTGTTACCGCAATGAAAATACCGTGAACGATAAACATCAGTGCTAGTGCGACGTACGACGCTATCACGAATGTGCCTAGATTAATGATGTCTGATAGGTTAGAGCTTGCAACAACCTTGATCATCAACGCCATGACACCATAAGGTGTTAAGCGCATAACTAGACGGACGAGTTTCATTGCCCAAGCTTGCAGCACATCGATAGCCGCGAGCGCTTTTTCACCACGTTGTTGGTCATCTTTGAGTAATTGCAGAGCAGCAACCCCCAAGAAGGCAGCAAAGATAACCACGCTGATAATAGATGTTGGGCTAGCTCCCGTCAGATCAGCAAATGGGTTTTTAGGAATAAATGATAAAATAAGTTGTGGAACAGTTAGATCAGACACTTTGCCCGCATAATTATTTTGAATTGCATCAAGGCGAGCAGTTTCTTGTTGACCTTGAACCAAACCTTCGGCAGTTAAGCCAAAAAGATTCGCAATCAAAATACCAATAAGTGCGGCTATTGCAGTGGTTAATAACAGTGTTCCGATAGTTAAGAAACTGATTTTACCTAACGATGATGCCTTGTGCAGACGTGCGACCGCGCTCAGTATCGATGCGAAAACTAATGGCATAATCACCATTTGCAATAGCTGTACATAGCCATTACCCACGATATTAAACCAGAGAATAGAGTCTTTCAGTGTTTGGTGATTAGTACCGTACACCAAATGGAGAGCGACGCCATATGCCACACCAAAAACCAGACCTAATAGAACTTTTTTCGACAGGCTCCAGCCTTTTGCCCCTAGTTTTGCCAGTAGTATGAGCAGTGCTACAAAGACAAGCACATTAATAATTAAAGGAATATTCATTCCGAACTCCAATCGCAGTTTTTTGAATTATGTTATTAGCGCTGTAAACCTTAAAGGTTATAAGGAATTAGCTCATCCTAACAACTGGTTATATGTTATCAGCAGATAAAAGACAATTCTTATACTGAAAAGTAATAACTTATGATGAATGATGCTTACAGTATATTACAAAATAGATGACTATGTAGACATGCGTATATCTATTTGATTATGAATATATTTTATTATGCTTTCAAATTGACTATGAAAATCAAAGCTATAACTAACGGGTATAAAGCAAGCACAAACAGCCAAAACGATTGCGATAAAACGTTCTGCACGTTTATTTGACTTGCTACGCAGTAACGGAAAACAAAAACGAAAAGGCAGAGGCCATAAGAAGGGAACTCCGGAAGGGGTGAGTATATCAGCCACTAAATGGCTCATATAACCCAGTAAAAATGCTTGGATCAAATCATTAGGAATAGGCCAGTTGGCCGGTAGCCATTGGTAACAGGCGAGCACTAATAGTAGCCATGCGATTAAACTGTGTGTAAAACCTCGATGCCCACATAATTTGGAAATCGGCAGGGAAAGGATCCTTAACATCCGACCGGGTATCGATGAAGGGTGGTCGATATCGGGGAGTAATGCCCCCAATAGCGCACCTGGCACCATATGCAGCCAATCACCTTGAGCAAGCTCAGGTGTGATCTCTAGCTTATGTGCCATTATTAATGAGGCGACAGAAAATAGCAGGTGCCCTTCAGCGGTCATGGTGGATAAATTACCATCTGTTTATCTATACAGTTAGGAGGGCAGTATAAAGCGTTTAAAAAGAATATGATAGGGCTAGAAATGCAAAAAACTCTTAGTTATTAGCAAATAACATCAGAGTTTTATACTTTTATGTAATATCCCTATCAAAACGTGATAGGGACGGGCGAAAAAAGCGGCAATAGATAATTAACGCAAATATTTTTCGGTGAGTTCATTAAGTGATGCGAGTTTAACATCCGCTAATCCCCAACGCGGATCATGAAAATGCTGTTGGTCAGGAACAACGATTGAGCGCATTCTTGCCGCTTTTGCAGCAATCATACCGTTAAAGGAGTCTTCTAGTGATACGCAGTGGATGGGTTTTGTCTCCAGTAAAGCAGCTGCATTGAGATAAACTTCAGGGTGCGGTTTACTGTGAGGTAAATCAGCCGCCGAAACAACCGCCGAAAAATAATCACGGATCTCAAATAAGTTCAGTACTTTCTCTAACATGTATTGCGGCGAGGCAGAGGCAAGGGCGATATTCAATCCCATTGAACGGCATAGTTCTAATGCGTGATGCACACCGGGAAGGAGGGGACGCTGCTCTTCAACTAAGCCAATAACACGATCAATAATCATCTGTTCGACTTCTTTTAGGCTATGTCCTTGCCACGGAGAAGCGTGATACCAAAGCTCTACGACATGGTCGATTCGTAAGCCTAGTGTATCGGGTAGTTTATCAGCGATGGATAGGTCGATGCCTAATTGAGTAAAAATTTCACGCTCCCCTTGCGCCCAAAAAGGCTCAGAGTCAATCAGCAAGCCATCCATATCAAAGATAACAGACTGGATGGATAAGTTGTGGTACATGTCAAAACTCCATTCATGTATGTGTGACCTTGCCATGTTTCAAGGTGTTGTATGCAGTAACAGGATTGACCCAATTAATTTGTCACCGTATCAATTCAAGGTATTGCATATCATCTGAAACTGATAGCCCTTTATTGCGATGAGTATTGTAGCAAGTCACTGACTGATTATATATATCGAAACGGTCATCTTTATCTTGAGTGTGAACGTTCCCCAAAAGTTGGATCTTTATGAAACTATTCAGTTATGGATTGAAAATGCTCGATAACATGGCTGAGATATCAACACAGCAATCCATATCCGACACACGGGAATATGGGAATAACAAGCCCCCTAAATCCGTCATATCGCGGTTGCGGTCTAAGAAGTGGGCAGCTTTGCCACTGACGACAATGGGCAGTCACGAAAGCGCAAGTTAAATAATCTGAAATTGCGAGTATCCGTATTATTCCTTGTGGTAAATTTGGTGGCTTTATAAAAATTCAGTTATGATTAGTTATAAAAAAATTTTTAGAGGGTCAATAATGAATTACCAGACTGCAAGTTATGTCGCAATCGGCAAGCGTATTATCGGTTGGATTGTTTTTCTTGTAGCATTGATTTCCACTTTAGCTTCATTAGTCAAATTGGCGGGTATGAAAGGGTTAGAAGGAGAGGGTATTAATGCAGTAGCCAATGATTTTATTAAATTAATGGCTGAAATGACGCGCCAAAGTACACCGTTTCTTAATGTCTTCTGGAACAACTCCCCAGTACCTCAAGTTGCCAATGGTTTTTCAGGCGCGAATATCGGCTTTATCATTATCTTTCTTTTTATCTTTGTTGGCTTAGCACTAAGCGCTTCTGGCTTACGCATGTATCGACAAATTAAATTTATTCGTGAAAGCCTCGAAGATCACGTGATATTGGAAAAAGCCAAAGGAAATGAAGTCTCGAAAGAAGAGCTTGAGGCTAAAGTGACGATCCCTCGACACACCATATTTACCCAATTCTTTATTCTTTATTTTTCGCCAATCGCATTCGGTATAGTTATCTATTTGGCATTAAAGTTGCTGAATTGGTAATTATCTGGCCCAGTCAGGCATCGCTGGGCCAACACCGTCATTATTTCTCGCCAATTAACTCATCGATAATGGTACGTGCGTGCAAATAGCTTTTTTCAAGGCCAAAAATATTGGATTGGCAAAGTAGATAATAAAGTTGATAAATAGGTTGTCTTTCGAGGAAGCCCGAAGGTAAAGGCCACACACTTTGGTATCCGTCAATAATTTGGATGGGTAACTCTGGGTATAAAGGCAACATTGCCATATCACATTCTCTATCCCCCCAATAGCAGGCGGGGTCATATAAAATACCATTCTGCTCTTGTGTCATAGCGCAGTTGGCAGGCCACAAATCCCCATGAAGTAAGGAAGGTTGCGGTTGATGTCCTGTCAGGCGCTCTTTGACAATATCAACGATCTGCTGAATATCGCCAAAGACCATTCCTTTCTCAGCGGCAATTTGTAATTGCAAACCAATACGTTTTTCGGCGAAGAAAGAGTTCCACCGTTTTTCCCAACCATTTGGCTGAGTGATGGTGCCTAACATTGTATCAAAGTCAAAACCATAGCTCGGTTGCTCTTCCCATTGATGTAGGTGGGCTAATTGCTGGCCGAAACGCCATGCGTTAGTTGCATCAAAACTTTTTAAAGGAAAATATTCTAATAGCAGAAAGCTGTGGTGTTTATTACTCCCTACACCATACACTTTAGGCACGGTGATGGTTTTGCTTTTGGCAAGCATTTCAAGCTGTTCGGCTTCTTGTTTAAATAAAGGCAGAAATTCACGCAGATTCTGTTTGACGAAAATGGTGTGGTCACCGTAATCGATTTTCATCGTGTGATGAATATCACCCCCAGAAAGTATTTCTTTGTTATGAAGTTCTGCTTCACCTAAGTGTTCGCTTAATAAACGGTACATTGCTTGCCACATGATACACCTCGCTTTGCTTTGGTCTTCACTAACACGATTCTATAGCGACAGTTTAGGAATTAACAGCAATAATTATTTAAAAAGAAGAGCCTATCACGAAATGGCTCAACTATAACATTATGTTGAATGGATTATTTTAGATATTCATTATTATCGATATATTGTTTTTAAATTAATAACTAGTCATAAATAAATATTGAAATAAGACTATGAATATATTTCAAATATTATTTTTCTTTTTTAAAAAATAAAGCCTTATTGTAATGACTATTATTTGCTATATTTTCTAATGAATATAATAAAATTAATTTTATACATAATTAGATTGTAATTATTCGATGTTTATTTTTTGCAATATTTAAATTAAAAAGAGTAATGAAAATGAAAGAGAAAATTGAAAATTACACTGGTCCTGCCGCTGGCTGGGGCGCGGTAAAAGCCGTGGCTGAAGCTATTCGAGGCCAAATGGAAATTGGTCATGATGTGATTGCTATGTTTGAAATGAATAAGCCTCAGGGGTTTGATTGCCCTGGTTGTGCATGGCCTGATCCTAAACATTATGCCTCCTTCGATATATGTGAAAATGGCGCAAAAGCCATGTCATGGGAAGCAACATCGAAAAGAACCACACCTGAATTTTTTGCAAAACATTCAGTAACTGAATTATTAAAGTGGGATGATTACGATTTAGAAAATGAAGGTCGTTTAACGCATCCAATGAAATATAATCCGCAAACTGACCATTATGAAGTGATTGAATGGGAAGAAGCCTTTGCACAAATAGGTAAACATTTATCTGGTTATGCCGACCCTAATGTGGTCGAGTTTTATACCTCTGGGCGCACCTCAAACGAAGCTGCGTTTTTATATCAACTGTTTGCAAGAGAGTACGGAACGAATAATTTCCCTGATTGTTCCAATATGTGCCATGAACCAACGAGTGTTGGACTTGCTGCATCTATTGGGGTGGGTAAGGGCACAGTGTTGTTGGAAGACTTTGATAAAGCCGATTTAGTGATCTGTATTGGTCATAACCCCGGCACTAACCACCCAAGAATGCTGAGCTCATTGCGTGAAGTGTCAAAACGTGGTGCAAAAATTATCGCGATCAATCCGTTAAAAGAACGAGGGTTGGAACGGTTTGAATACCCACAAGATCCTGTTGAGATGCTGACTTTAGAGTCAACTCAATTAGCCCAACACTATTATAAAGTACGCATCGGTGGCGATACCGCATTAATAAAAGGCGTGATGCGTGTTGTTATTGAGCAGCATGAGGCTGCGGTCGCACAAGGTAAATCGCCTATATTAGATAATGATTTTATTCGGGCTCACACTGCCGGTTTTGAGGCACTCAAACATGATGTGATGTCGACGCGTTGGGAAGATATATTACGTGTTAGCGGTCTGACTCGTGATGAAATCGAACAAATAGCCCAATTATATATTGAGGCGGATAGCACGATTATTTGTTATGGAATGGGGATCACTCAGCACCAGCACGGTACACAAAATATTCAGCAATTAGTGAATCTGCTGCTGCTCAAAGGGAATATTGGACGTGAAGGGGCCGGCATCTGTCCTTTACGTGGGCACTCCAATGTACAAGGAGACCGTACTGTTGGGATCACCGAAAAACCAAGCCAAGCTTTTCTCGATAAAATCGAACAACGGTTTGGTTTTAAACCCCCAGCTAAATTTGGCCATGCCGCTGTCGCGAGTATGCAAGCTATTTCTCAAGGAAGTGCGCGTGCATTGATCTGTATGGGCGGTAATTTAGCGGTTGCGATGCCGGATCAGGATGCCTGCTATAGCGGTATGAAAAAATTAGACTTAGCAGTGCATGCATCGACTAAACTTAATCGCTCCCATCTGTTGACAGCCAAAAACACATTCCTATTCCCCGTATTAGGGCGTACTGAACGGGATGAACAAAAAACCGGACCACAAAGTATTACCGTTGAGGATTCTATGTCGATGGTACATGCTTCACACGGTAAGCTAAAACCGGCTAGCCCTCACTTGAAATCAGAGTGTGCCATCGTAGCCGGTATGGCTAAGGCTACATTGCCAAATACTAAAGTGGAATGGGATGAGTTTATCGATGACTACGATAAAATTCGTGACGCGATGGAGGCGGTGTTACCGGGTTTTGAAGATTATAACGCGCGGATCCGTGTGCCCGGTGGTTTTCACTTAACCAATGCGGCTGCAGAGCGGCGCTGGTTGACGTCATCAGGAAAAGCAAACTTCATTACGACGCAAGGCGTTATTGAAGACCCTAAATCAGCGGTGAATAGCGAATTAGTCTTGGCGACAGTACGTAGCCATGACCAATATAACACCACTATCTATGGACTCAATGACCGCTATCGCGGTGTTTTTGGCCAACGTGATGTGATGTTTATTAGCGAAGCACAGGCTAAGAAACAGAACTTAGCCGCAGGCGATAGAGTCAATATTATTGCACTGGATAGTGAACAAAAGCGCACTCATCGCCGCTTAGATAACTTAAAAGTGGTTATCCATGATATGGCTGATCGCTGCGTGGCGACCTATTTCCCAGAAGCGAATAACTTAATTGCGTTGGATAATTTTGACCCGCAAAGTGGTATTCCGGCTTACAAAAACATTCCAGTGGTACTAGAAAAAGTGGATGTAGCGTCTTAACACCATCTCTTGATGACATAGAGACAAAAGCCACCCTTAAGATGATTGGGTGGCTTTTTATTTTGCTTATTATCGCTAACAGCGCATTAGGCCGACTGTAACTTTTCTTGCGGTAATTTCGCTTTTTTGCGCGCTAAGACCATTTTGCTATAGAGCAGGGCAATGATGAAATAGATGGCTTGAGTAATAACAATACAAGGGCCTGTAGCACCGTCAATGTGGAAACTGACAATGGTTCCAATCACACTAGAGGTGACGGAGGCAATCACGGCCACAAAGAGCATCCACCCAAAGCTTCGACACAGGACAAAAGCGATGATGCCTGGGGAGATAAGCATCGCAATGACTAAGATGATCCCAACCGCTTGAAGCGAGGCGACAATGGTAAGGGCGAGCAATGAGAGCAGACCATAATGGATCAACTTCACAGGCAGGCCAATCACACGCGCTTGATTAGGATCAAAGCAATACAGCATAAAATCTTTACGTTTTAGTAAGATAATAGCGATGGTAATGCCTGCAAACCATAGGTTTTGCTTAAATTCGGCATCGGTAATACCAAGAATATCCCCAAATAGGATATGAGTAAGATGCTGCTCGGTATCGATTTTGGCAAACATCACTAAGCCGACGGCGAACATGCCTGAAAAGACAATTCCCATCACGGTATCTTCTTTGATACGACTATTCTCTTTGAGGTATCCGGTGGCAAATGCACAAAACAGGCCCGAAACAAATGCCCCAATAGCAAGTGGTATACCCGCAACAGAAGCAATAACAATCCCCGGTAATACAGCATGGGAGATGGCATCCCCCATTAATGACCAGCCTTTAAGCACTAAAAAGCAAGATAAAATCGCACAGACTGCACCTGTCACGATAGCCGTAATAATCGCTTTCTGCATAAACGGGAAAATAAACGGTGCCGTTAGTAAGTCAATAAAATCACTCATTAGAGGCTCCTTGTTGTTTTATTTTATGCAGGTTCTCGACTTCCTGTTTTGCCTTACGACGAGAAGCAAAAATGCCGTGTTTTGGCGCAAAGAAGAATGCCAACAAGAAAATAACCGTTTGAAGCGTCACAATTAAGCCGCCAGTTGCCCCATTGAGGAAATAGCTGGCATAAGCACCGATCGCGCTGGTGGCAGTACCAATAGCGACTGCAATGATTAATAAACGCTTAAATTGGTCAGTGAGTAGATAAGCTGTTGCCCCGGGAGTTACCACCATAGCAATAACTAAGATTGCACCAACCGTTTGTAATGCAGCTACCGTACAAGCACTTAGTAGAGTAAAAAAGATAATTTTTAAGCGCAATGGATTCAAGCCAATTGAACGAGCGTGGCTTTCATCAAAGAACACGGCGAGTAAATCCTTCCATAAAGCCAGTAGCACGATAAAGGAGATGGCGATAATAATTTCAACCTGCAATACATCGGCGTCGGCGATACCTAAAATATTACCGAAAATGATGGTTTGCACATTCACTGAGGTTGGGTTTAAAGAGACGATTAATAGCCCCGCGGCAAAGAAAGTTGAAAAGATAAAGCCGATAACGGCATCTTCACGTAACCGAGTAATATGCTTAATAAAGGTCATAGCTAGGGCCGCGAGGATCCCCGTAAAAAAGGCGCCGGCGGCATAGGGTAAGCCTAACGCATAAGCTCCGGCAACACCCGGTACAACGGAATGAGAGAGGGCATCGCCCATTAATGACCAACCTTTGAGCATTAGGTAAGCTGAAAGAAATGCACAAACGGCACCCACAATAGCGCTTACCCAAATGGCTTTAACCATATAGTTGTACTCGAAAGGTTGCAGTAACAACTCGATCATACTGGATCCTTAGGCTGGTTTGTTCTAACGGGGGCATTGTGGTCATGGCCATAGAAAACGGCGGCGCGTTCATCATCGGTAATCACCGTGACAGAGCGTGGATCGTCGTCGTCATGCAGCTCTTGACCTGAAAGATTGATATGGCGTAGCACACCACCAAAAGCCACTTGCAAATTCTTTTGGGTAAATGTGGTTTCAGTCGGACCACTTGCGAGTACGGTGCGATTAATCAAAATGACTTGGTCACAAAACTCAGGCACACTCCCTAAGTTGTGAGTAGACACCAAAATCAGGTGGCCTTCATCACGTAGGCTACGTAACAGGTCAATAATGGCGTTTTCTGTTTTAACATCGACCCCTGTAAAGGGTTCATCAAGTAGGAGCACTTTACCTTGTTGGGCTAGCGCACGAGCTAAAAAGACGCGTTTTTTCTGCCCGCCAGAAAGCTCGCCAATCTGGCGATGCTCTAACCCTGCCAAATCTACACGTTCAAGTGCTTTTTTTACCGCTTCTTTGTCTTCACTTTTAGGAATACGAAAAAAGCCCATTTTGCCGTAACGCCCCATCATCACCACATCGGAGACAAGCACAGGAAAGTTCCAATCCACTTCCTCTGTTTGAGGAACGTAGGCAATAATGTTTTCTTTGAGAGCCTCTTTGATTGGCTCACTATTGAGCGTGACACTGCCAGATGATGGGGTGACTAACCCCATGATCGTTTTAAATAAGGTGGATTTACCACTGCCGTTGACGCCAACCAATGCACATATTGATCCGCCTGTAATATCAAAACTTGCATCATAAATTGCAGTGTGACCGTTGTTGTAAGTGACAGTGGCATCATCCACAACCAAATTAGGGTGTTCAAAGCGTTTCGAGTTACTCATATTACTGATCAAATCCTTTCGCTATAGTGTCAACGGTTGTATTTAACAGTTCGATATAGGTTGGTACTGGGCCATCTGCGGTTGATAGTGAATCTACATAAAGGACTCCACCGTATTTTGCCCCAGTTTCTTTACTAACTTGGCGTGCTGGTTTGTCTGAAATTGTACTTTCGCTAAATACCACAGGGATATTATATTTACGTACAGTATCAATCACATTTTTAACTTGTTGTGGCGTTCCTTGTTCTTCCGCATTAATTGGCCAGAGATAAGCTTCTTTAAAGCCATAATCTTTTGTTAAGTAGCTGAAAGCGCCTTCACTTGAGACTAACCAACGTTTCTCTTCAGGGATACGGTTGAGTCGCTCACGCAGTGGAGCATCAAGTTGTGCAATCTGTTCAGCATATTTTTTCGCATTTTGGTTGTAGATTTCTGCGTTTTCTGGATCATACTTAACCAATGCTTTGCGAATATTTTCGATATAAATTTGGGCGTTTGCAGGTGACATCCATGCGTGTGGGTTCGGATTCCCCTTATATTCGCCTTCACGAATTGGCATAGGGTCAATCCCCTCGGTGACGACAACAGCAGGAACATTTTGGAAATTTTCAAAGAAGCGTTGGAACCAGACTTCAAGGTTTAAGCCATTCCATAAGATCAGGTCGGCATCATAGGCCTTCATGATATCTTTTGGTGTTGGTTGGTAACCGTGGATTTCAGCGCCAGGCTTGGTAATCGATTCCACAACGGCGGCATCCCCTGCGACGTTTTGTGCGATATCTTGAATAATGGTAAAAGTTGTGACGACCTTAAACTTTTTAGCTAATGCAGGTTGACTGATTAGTAAAATAGTAGATAAAGCAAAGACAGCAGAAAGTAGTGGTTTAGACAGTAGAGATAGTGTTTTCTTCATTATTCAGACCCTGACATCATTGGCTTAGTGGATTTTTTAATTACCCTGTTACGCATAAAAAGAATAGCAGGAGTAAAAGTCAATTGATAATGATTATCAATATCAATTGGATAAAGTCAAGACAAAAAGTGTGTGATTTTTCTATTATTGTGATTACTTTTTTCAATGACTAAAACATGTCTTGAAGTAAAAGTTAAGTAAAAATTATTTTATTTTTCTTACTATTAGTTATTCTTCCGTCAGTTTTATTAGCAGAGGATATCTCGGTGAAAAAAAATATCAGTGGCGCATTGGTATTTCTGTTGCTAGCGGGTTGCTCTAGTGAACCAGAAAAACAAGTATCAACACAACGGATGTTAAATAAAAGTAGCAATTTATCAACAGTGCAGCAAAATATTTCCTTTCCTCGTACGCCATTTGATGAGTTCATTCGAGAGTCTGCGAGTCGTTATAATGTTGATGAAACCTTAATTCGGGCCATCATTGAGGTTGAATCAAATTTCCGGCCGGATGTCGTCAGTAAGTCGAATGCGATTGGTTTAATGCAAATCAAAGCTTCAACTGCGGGGCGTGATGCATATCGTTACCAAGGGAAATCAGGGGAGCCTTCAACGCGAGATTTAAAAGATCCGAGAAAAAATATTGATATTGGCACAGCTTATATTCGGATATTAAAAGAGCAACACCTTGCTGGGATTAACAATCCCCAAACGATGTACTATGCGACTGTCGTGGCTTACGTCAATGGTGCTGGCGCCTTGTTAAGGACATTTGATAATGATAAAGGCAGAGCTATCGCGATGATTAATCGATTGACACCTGAAGAGTTTTATCAACACGTTCAAACGAAACACCCAGCGCCTCAAGCTCCGCGTTATTTATGGAAAGTCAAAAATGCCTATAATTCATTAGCCATGAATTAATGATGTGCCGCCACTAAATGTGGGAGTTGCGCGACAATCTCAACGATACCGTTGATAACAAACTGCACTCCCATACAAATTAATAAGAACCCCATTACCCTTGATATCGCATCAATTCCACCATTACCTAACCATTTCATGATAGAAGTGGCACCTCGTAATGCTAACCAAACAATTAAGCTAACAATGAAAAAGGTGATTACCGGAGCGACTTTTAATACCCAAGGGGCAAAGCCAACATCACCTTGTAAAGAGGCCGCTGAGCTAATGATAATAGCGATGGTACCTGGCCCGGCAGTACTCGGCATGGCAAGGGGAACAAACGCAATATTAGGTGATTTCTGACGTTTTTTAGAGACGGTTGTGTCATCAGGTGTTAAGGCACTGGTATCATCGTTATTCTCACCGCTAGGGAATAGCATACCAAAACCAATAAATGCCACAATTAACCCACCAGCAATGCGTAATCCGGGAATCGAAATACCAAATGTATTCATCACTAATTGCCCTGCGTAGAAGGCAATAGTCATGATCGCGAAAATATAAATAGAAGCCAAAAGTGATTGATGGTTTCGCTGCTCTTTGGTCATGTTGCCAGACAAACTCAGCATCACTGCAATTGTTGTCAATGGGTTGGCAAGAGGAAGTATTAAAACCAATCCAATACCGATGGCCTGAAATAGCTGAAGAAAATCATTCATAATAGGCAAATTAAGCTCTTAATGGAGGTTAAAATTCAGTGCGAATTGGCACTATAGCAAAAATTATGCACAGATGCCCCGTAAAACCGCTTATCTCGCTACACAATCTCTGATATATCACGCGATAAAGTTACCAATCTTATTGCGATGATTTTTTTAAGATTTAAAAAGAAGTAGTTGTACACATTAACTGTGGATAACATTCGCATTCTATTGTGAATAAGTTGATTTACTCTTTTTATAACAGTGAGATATAACCGTGAGCTAAAAAATGTTCAATTTTTAAGATAAAAAAACCCTTTTTATGGGGGACATAAAAAGGGAAAGGGCATCTATTAGTAGGTTGTCAAAATTTCGATATGGTTAAGTTATACCGTTAATTTTGTTATTTACTTACTGGTTATGTAAATTCATTAAAAGAATACGTGTACAATTATTTATTAGTGAGCGAGGGAGAAAAAATGCTAATTGGAATCAATCATTTAACTCTAGCCGTTAGTGACATACAAAAAAGTATTTCTTTTTATCAGACGGTATTAGGAATGCAGTTACATGCAAGTTGGGAGCGAGGGGCTTATTTAACCTGTGGTGCACTATGGGTATGCCTTTCTTATGATCCGATGAGACAAGAGGTTGCTGCTGCAAAGTGTCGTGATTACACCCATTATGCTTTTACGGTGTCAGCTGAGGATTTTTCGGATATCGTTGAAAAATTGCATCAAGCCGGCGTGACTGTCTGGAAAGATAACCGCAGTGAAGGTGACTCCTTCTATTTTTTAGATCCAGATGGTCATCAATTAGAAATTCATGTTGGTTCATTAATAGATAGATTAAAGAGTTGCCGCAAAAAGCCGTACGACGGAATGGTATTTTATTCATAGTCAATACACCGCGGCGAATAGGTGATAACACAGGTGAAAGTTATAGGGAAACATTATGTCTATTCAAAGTGTAGCGACTGTTGGTGGATTGGAACAACAATTAGATTGGTTATTAATCGACTGTGTGAACAGTGGGGCTTCGATTGGATTTATTGCTCCAATAACACAGGTTGAAGCGCGCAATTATTGGCAAACAGTTGATCAAGGCTTGCAAACCGGTGAACGTTTATTACTCGTAAAATTAGTCGACAAACAGTTAGCTGGGGCAATTCAACTTTCATTTTGCGCAAAGGCAAATGGTCGCCATCGGGCAGAAGTTGAAAAACTCATGGTACACACAGCTTTTCGTCAGCAAGGCATAGCTAAACAGTTACTTCTCGCTGTGGAGCAGGTAGCGCTAAGCCATCAACGAACATTACTTGTATTAGATACTCGTACAGGTGATGTTGCTGCACATCTGTATCGCCAACAAGATTATATCGAGGTGGGCGAAATTCCTCATTTTGTATCGAATGCTCAACAGGAGTTTGAGAGTACAACTATTTTCTATAAGCACTTAAGCGTAAACGTATCATCTTAATTTGCTTGCTTTTATTAGCCTATTAATATTGCTAGAGTTTTCTTTACAAACTATTTTTTATTATAAATATTGCTTTACGCCCTATGCACTATGCTAACTAAAGTCAAACAGGTAAGTTTTGGGGTTGTAAATGAAAAATGTAATGACGGCTCTGACGGCATTCGTCATGCTAATGGGAGTCGCAATAGCTGCACTGCTTATTGTTTTTCCGCAGCAATGGAAGCAGGACATCTATCCTAGTGTAGCAAGTATTTTGCCTGAATCTATTAATGCGCTAATGCCAAGCTGGGGTGCGGATTATAATGCATGTGACAGTTTAGAAAGTAATTTGCAAACCTTTGCCGAATATTTAAAGACAAATGAAGATGTTGTCAACGTTAAAGGTATGAATGGACTGGACGACCAATTGAATGCCATACGCTCACGGGTTGAGAGTATGCCAGTACAAGTACGGAAATTAGTTTGCCAACAAGAATATGCACGCTTAGAAGGGTTAAAAAGTGTGTTCTTTTTGGGAAATAATTAGCGTTAACTTAATCAAAATAGTGCAGAAAATATCGCAGGGATAGAAAGCAAAATTTGTTATTTAAAACATCTTACATGATCTGTGTTAGTCTAAGTATGCCGTGTTGATTTAGGGAGCGTATCATGCGCATATTTAGACTTCCTTTCTTAAATTGGCTAATTTTCAACGCCATCGCCTTCTATTATCTTGATACGAAAAATAGCCTGTCTTGGAGTTTCTCTGGTTGGATGGGAATATTGGCGATACTGGTTGCGTTGGAAAGCTTTGGGTGGATAGCCGCCAGTTTATATTATTTTTATCGTTACAAGACATCCCCTAATCCCATCGTTCAGGCAACAGCGTTGATCACGGAAGGGCCATTTAAATTCTCTCGTAATCCACTCTATTTGGCGTTTACATCCTTGTGTGTCAGTTTGGCACTGTTTACCCAATCACCGTATTTTCTTGTATCAGGCCTTGTATTTTGGCTGGTGACCGATCTGTATACCATCCCTCAAGAAGAAAAGTTCTTATCAGCACGTTTTCAAGAGAAGTGGCAACGTTATAGCCAACAAACACGACGCTGGCTGTAACTTAAGAATACGGTGTGTATTTTAAAATAACCGTTAAATATGCATTTTGTTCTTAACAACTAGCGCAAAATATCGTTGTTTATCATATTGTCTTGTTTATTTATCAGCGGAGCGTATCACGACTAGAGGTATCTATTTACTGGTTGATGACGTAAAACGAGGCATGCGCACGCAGAGATAAAAAAAGTGAATTCAGATCACTTTACACTGCTCTTCACTCAGTATTCAGCGGCCTGAAGGCCAATGCATTGAGTAAACAATCCATTGCTATTTTTTATTAACCATTTGCTCAATAGATGCACACACTATGAATATTGAAACTTTCATTTCGTTATCGATGTTTTCTTTTGTCACCTCCATTACCCCAGGCCCCAATAACATCATGTTACTTGCATCGGGGATGAATTTTGGACTAAAGCGAACTATGCCACACGCATTAGGGGTCTCAATAGGCTTTTTGGTGATGCTAATTGCAGTGGGAATGGGAGTGGGGGCTTTAATTAAGTCGTCAGAGATCGTTTATAATATTTTGAAGTATCTAGGGATAGCCTATTTATTATGGCTAGCTTGGAAGACGACAATCAGCCGTTCAGTTGGATCAGCAAAAAACAGTAATGAAAAACCGCTAACGTTGTTAGAAGCAGCGCTGTTTCAATGGGTAAACCCAAAAGCATGGATGATGGCGATATCGGGTATGGCCCTCTACACAGACTCAACGAACCCTTATAGCTCAATGTTGCTTGTGGCGGTTATTTTTAGCCTAATTAATTTTCCATCTGTCACGATTTGGGCTATGTTTGGTAGTGAGTTGCGCGAACGATTGAAGAACCCTAATGTTTTGAAAAAGTTTAATTTAATTATGGGGCTATTGCTTGCGGCAAGTGCGATATCAGTGATATTCCAATAATATCTTATCGCCTCAACAGTAAGGCAAAAAGGGAAATATTGGGCTATCGGATAAGTGATAGTGGATATACAGCATTATGGTGTATATGGGGAGTGTAGGCAGGCTGGTGGAAAGACGCATACCACCTATACATTCCGCTATATACCTCCACGCGCACAATTGAGTTAATTAAACCAATCGAAACGGGAATGAATATTGAGCAAACCTACGATTAAATAAATCGGATAGAAAGTCAGCATTAGTGAAAAAGGGGCTGACTGAATTGTGATTATCATTGCGCTGATATATAGGCTCAGTTTTTCACTCGTCATTTTGAAAAATAGGCGGCCTTTAATGGGAAGCAGCTATTAGCAACCTGTGGTGACAATCCAAATATTTTTCCAGTTGAGCAAAGCCAAGGGTTGATTATTTTAGTATTTATACCTATTTATATTGTTGTGGCAATGCGGCATATCTTGTTTTAATTGTAGAAAATAGACTCAGTATTTTTATTGCGCTCATTTTCGTATTGATTGGTACTTCATATAAACTCACCATTTTCTATGTTGCACTATTCAAGTTGTGTCCATCGCTCTATTTGAGCAGGCTTGAACTATTCGGCGATAATAACCACTCATCTATCGCGAATAAATCAGTCTGTGTTATCATTGTCAATGAGTTACTTTTAATGTGCATAGTCAGTTAGTCATTTGTGTACATATCTCGCATAGTGAAGTGAGGAATTAATCGTAACGTATTGTTTTATAAACTTGGAATAATCAAGCAAGTGATCTTTCGTGTGGGTCACCACTGCTGATAAGGATTTATTAATGCCTGTTATTACTCTTCCTGATGGAAGTCAGCGTCAGTTCGACCATGCCGTTTCTGTGATGGATGTTGCGCGTGATATTGGAGCAGGTCTCGCAAAAGCGTGTATTGCGGGCCGTGTAAACGGTGAATTGGTTGATGCCTGTGAACTGATCGAGCATGATGCCAATTTGGCTATCATTACCAGCAAAGATGATGAAGGGTTAGAAATCATTCGTCACTCTTGTGCTCACTTGCTAGGTCATGCAATCAAACAATTGTGGCCAAACACCAAAATGGCAATTGGTCCAGTTATCGATAATGGTTTTTATTATGATATTGACCTAGATTATGCGCTGACGCAGGAAGACTTGGAAAAGCTTGAAAAGCGTATGCTTGAGCTTGCCAAAACAGATTATGATGTAATTAAAAAACGTGTTTCTTGGGCCGAAGCTCGCGAAACCTTTGTTGCCCGTGGCGAAGATTATAAAGTTGAAATTCTTGATCAAAATATTAGTCAAGACGACCGCCCAGGCTTATATCATCATCAAGAATATATTGATATGTGTCGCGGTCCACACGTACCTAATATGCGTTTCTGTCACCACTTTAAATTACAGAAAGTGGCGGGTGCATACTGGCGTGGTAACAGCGATAATAAAATGCTGCAACGTATTTACGGTACCGCTTGGGCAGATAAAAAGCAGCTAAATGCCTATCTATTACGCCTTGAAGAGGCGGCTAAGCGTGACCACCGTAAAATTGGTAAGCAATTAGATTTATACCATATGCAGGAAGAAGCGCCGGGTATGGCGTTCTGGCACAATGATGGCTGGACAATCTTCCGTGAATTAGAAACTTTTGTACGTACTAAACTAAAAGCCTATAATTATCAAGAAGTAAAAGGTCCATTTATGATGGATCGGGTACTTTGGGAAAGAACTGGGCACTGGGAAAACTACAAAGATGCGATGTTCACAACGTCTTCTGAGAACCGTGAGTATTGCGTAAAACCAATGAACTGCCCAGGTCACGTACAAATTTTCAACCAAGGTTTGAAATCATACCGTGATCTGCCATTAAGAATGGCTGAGTTTGGTAGCTGCCATCGTAATGAACCATCCGGCGCGTTACACGGTTTAATGCGTGTACGTGGCTTTACACAAGATGATGCTCATATCTTCTGTACTGAAGATCAAATCTTAAGTGAAGTCACCGACTGTATTAAAATGATTTATGACGTTTATGCAACATTTGGTTTTGAAAAAATTGTTGTTAAATTGTCTACACGTCCTGAAAAACGTATCGGTACTGACGATATGTGGGATACCGCAGAAGCGGATCTGGCTCAGGCGTTAAAAGATCAAGGTATTGAGTTTGAATACCAGCCAGGCGAAGGGGCATTCTATGGTCCTAAAATTGAATTTACACTGTATGACTGCCTAGACCGCGCATGGCAGTGTGGTACTGTACAGTTAGACTTCTTCTTGCCAGGCCGCCTCAATGCATCTTATGTTGGTGAAAACAACGAACGTATTGTGCCTGTGATGATCCACCGTGCGGTATTAGGTTCACTTGAGCGCTTTATCGGTATTTTGACAGAAGAATATGCAGGCTTCTTCCCAACATGGTTGGCGCCACAACAAGTGGTTGTGATGAACATCACTGATACTCAGGCGGATTATGTTCAAGAATTAGTCAGCAAGCTACAAAGTGTTGGCATTCGTGCGAAAGCGGACTTACGTAACGAGAAAATCGGCTTTAAGATCCGCGAACACACCTTGCGTCGTGTTCCTTACATGTTAGTTTGCGGCGATAAAGAAGTTGAATCAGGTAAAGTCTCTGTACGTACCCGTCGCGGTAAAGATTTAGGCAGCCTAGATGTCAATGAATTTACAAACAAACTGCTAGAAGAAATTCGCAGTCGTCAGCTTAATCAGATGGAGGAATAAGGTATTAAAGGCGGAAAAAAACTCCCAACAGCACGTCCAAATCGTATTAACGAAGAAATCCGTGCAACTGAAATTCGAGTTACCGGTTTTGACGGTGAGCAACTCGGTGTCATGAGTGTGCGTGAAGCACTTGCGAAAGCGGAAGAGGCTGGTGTTGACCTAGTTGAAATTAGCCCTAATGCTGAGCCACCTGTTTGCCGGATCATGGATTACGGCAAATATCTTTATGAGAAGAGTAAGTCTCAGAAAGAGCAAAAGAAAAAACAAAAAGTTGTTCAAGTGAAGGAAATTAAATTCCGTCCAGGAACAGATGAAGGCGACTATCAAGTTAAACTACGTAGTCTGATTCGCTTTTTGGAAGATGGTGATAAAGCCAAAGTTACCTTGCGTTTTCGCGGTCGTGAAATGGCTCACCAACAGATCGGTATGGAAGTGCTTAACCGCATTAAAGCCGATCTGGATGAACTGGCGTCTGTGGAGTCATTCCCTTCAAGAATTGAAGGTCGCCAGATGATCATGGTCTTAGCACCAAAGAAAAAGTAAGTTTATCATCATGAACAGCACCCGCATAAAAGCGGGTGCTATATCCTGTTGAACCAATCATTGAAAATATCTAACAACCTATATTGGATGCTCTGAATATAGGCTTGATAGTATGAAAAGACATGGGTTTGTGCGAAAAAATTGATTATCTACTTGAGTAATCGGGCAATAAGCATTAAAATCCGCGGTCGAATCGCCTTATCATTCGGTAATTACCCGAGGTGACGTAGGCAAAGAATATGGCACTTTAGTTATCAACGTATTGAATCTATTAGATTAAACGGTAACTAGGGTGTATGCTTTAGAGAATATAAGCAAATCTCTTTATCCAGTTGGAGGAATAAAGTATTAAAGGCGGAAAAAGAATCCCAACAGCACGTCCAAATCGTATTAACGATGAAATTCGTGTGAATGAAGTCCGTTTAACCGGTTTAGACGGCGAACAGCTCGGCATTATGAGCCTGCGTGATGCACTAGAAAAAGCCGAAGAAGCAGGGGTAGACCTTGTTGAAATCAGCCCAAATGCCGAACCGCCAGTTTGTCGTATCATGGATTACGGCAAATTCCTTTATGAGAAGAGCAAGTCTCAAAAAGAACAGAAGAAGAAGCAAAAAGTTGTTCAGGTGAAGGAAATTAAATTCCGCCCTGGTACAGATGAAGGTGATTATCAGGTCAAACTACGCAACCTGATTCGCTTTCTCGAAGATGGTGACAAAGCCAAAGTTACACTGCGTTTTCGTGGTCGTGAAATGGCTCACCAACAAATCGGTATGGATGTACTTAACCGTATTAAGTCCGATTTGGATGAGCTGGCGTCTGTGGAGTCATTCCCTTCAAAAATTGAAGGGCGTCAGATGATCATGGTGCTGGCACCTAAGAAGAAATAATTAGGCCATCAAGTAATTGTGTTTACAGCAATGTAGATGCTATTCGCCTAATTAATTCGTAGTTTATCACAATGCGAAGTTGGAAATTAAAGAAATGCCAAAGATTAAAACTGTACGTGGCGCAGCAAAGCGCTTTAAAAAAACTGCAGGCGGTGGCTTTAAGCGCAAGCATGCAAACCTTCGTCACATTCTGACTAAAAAGTCTACTAAGCGTAAACGCCATTTACGTCCGAAAGGAATGGTATCTAAGGGCGATCTGGGTCTGGTAGTTGCCTGCCTGCCTTACGCATAAGTAAACATTGGTTAATAAGATTAAAGACGATAGGAGATAGCTATGGCTCGCGCAAAACGTGGTGTAATCGCCCGTGCACGTCACAAAAAAATTCTGAAGCAGGCGAAAGGTTACTATGGTGCACGTTCTCGTGTTTACCGCGTAGCGTTTCAGGCGGTAATCAAAGCTGGTCAATACGCTTACCGTGACCGCCGTCAACGTAAACGTCAGTTCCGTCAACTGTGGATCGCGCGTATCAACGCAGCGGCTCGCCAAAACGGTCTGTCTTACAGCCGTTTCATCAATGGCTTGAAAAAAGCTTCAATTGAAATCGACCGTAAGATCCTGGCAGACATCGCCGTATTCGACAAAGCAGCATTCACTGCTTTAGTTGAAAAAGCGAAAGGCGCTTTAGCTTAATGTTTGCTTGAAAAGAGGAAGGAGACTTCCTCTTTTCATTTATGTGGTTTTATGTTAATACTTAAGTAATACAGTCCGTTTAGTGAATTAATTATATGCAAATCGTCGCTTTTCGTTTCTTCTTTTACTTTAGCACCTGAGTTTCGGGGGCTTGCGCGCGTAAGAAAAGAAACGAAAAGTTACGCTAAAGCCTCCGTCAGGAGGCTTTTTTGTTTTTGATTGAAGAAAAATACAGTAAAATCAGTTAAGTGCTTATCCATTCAATAAATGGCAAGTGAGAACTTAATAAATCGGTGAATAACTAGCAAAACGACCGTAAGGTCATAAAGGGGAAATAATGCCACATCTCGCTGAGTTGGTTGCACAGGCAAAAGCAGCCATTGAACAGGCCCAAGATGTTGCTACGTTAGAGTCAGTTCGTGTTGAATATTTAGGCAAAAGTGGCCACTTCACACTACAGATGAAAACGTTGCGTGATCTGCCTGCTGATGAACGTCCAGCAGCAGGGGCTGTGATTAATGAAGCCAAAGTACAGGTTCAAGATGCACTGAATATGCGTAAAGCAGCCATGCAGGCTGAAATACTGAATGCACGTTTAGCATCGGAGAAAATTGATGTCTCATTACCTGGGCGTCGTATGGAAAATGGGGGATTACACCCAGTTACCCGTACCATTCAGCGAATTGAAGAGTTTTTTGGTGAGTTAGGCTTTAGTGTTGAGACGGGGCCTGAAATCGAAGATGACTACCATAACTTTGATGCATTAAATATTCCTGCCCACCACCCAGCTCGTGCCGATCATGATACTTTCTGGTTTGATGCGAAGCGTCTGCTGCGTACCCAAACTTCCGGTGTGCAAATTCGTACCATGAATGGGCAACAACCGCCAATCCGTATTATCGCACCTGGTCGTGTTTACCGTAACGATTACGACCAAACACACACGCCAATGTTCCATCAAACAGAAGGGTTGATTGTTGATAAAGATATCAGCTTTACTAACCTAAAAGGCACATTGCATGATTTCCTAAATAATTTCTTTGAAGAAGAAGTCCAAGTCCGCTTCCGTCCATCTTATTTCCCATTCACAGAGCCTTCTGCTGAAGTGGATGTTATGGGGAAAAATGGTAAGTGGTTAGAAGTGTTAGGCTGCGGCATGGTTCATCCAAATGTACTACGCAATGTGGGTATTGATCCAGAAATCTACTCAGGCTTTGCATTTGGCATGGGAATGGAGCGCCTTACAATGTTGCGCTACGGTGTTTCTGATTTGCGCGCATTCTTCGAAAATGATCTTCGTTTCCTCAAACAGTTTAAATAAGGCGGGACTTTCTCATGAAATTCAGTGAACTTTGGTTACGTGAATGGGTGAACCCAGCCATTAGCAGTGAAGCATTATCCGAACAAATCACGATGGCCGGTTTGGAAGTTGATGGTGTTGAACCGGTGGCGGGGCAATTTACAGGTGTTGTTGTTGGTGAAGTGGTCGAATGTGGTCAGCATCCAAATGCAGATAAACTACGAGTCACAAAAGTCAATGTTGGCGGCGATCGTTTGCTTGATATCGTGTGTGGGGCACCTAACTGCCGTCAAGGCTTGAAAGTAGCTGTCGCAACGGTTGGTGCAGTTCTACCCGGCGATTTTAAAATCAAAGCAGCAAAACTCCGTGGCGAGCCGTCAGAAGGGATGCTCTGTTCATTCTCTGAGTTAGGTATTTCTGATGATCATAGCGGTATTATTGAGCTGCCATTAGACGCGCCAATTGGTACTGATTTACGTGATTATTTGAAATTTGATGACAGCATCATCGAAATTAGCATTACGCCAAACCGTGCGGACTGTTTAAGCATTCTTGGTGTAGCACGTGATGTGGCTGTAATCAATAAACAAGCACTGACAGCGCCTAAGATTGAGGCGGTGAAAGCCACTACAACCGATACCTTCCCAATCCGCGTTGAAGCACCTGAAGCATGTCCGCGTTTTCTTGGTCGAGTTATCAAAAATATTGATGTCTCTGCACCAACCCCAATGTGGATGAAAGAGAAATTGCGCCGTGGTGGCGTGCGTTCAATCGATGCTGTTGTTGATATCACAAACTATGTATTGCTTGAACTGGGTCAACCTCAGCATGCCTATGACCTCGATCGCCTAGATGGCGCTATCGTGGTGCGTATGGCAAAACAAGATGAAAAGCTGGTTCTGTTAGATGGTAGCGAAGCGACGCTGAACGCTGATACGCTAGTGATTGCTGATGAGAAAAATCCACTCGGTATTGCGGGTATTTTTGGTGGTGAGCATTCAGGTGTTAACAGCGAAACCAAAAACATCCTTCTAGAATGTGCGTTTTTTAATCCATTAGCGATTACAGGCCGTGCACGTAATTATGGTTTGCACACTGATGCTTCTCACCGTTTTGAGCGTGGTGTTGATCCTGAATTACAGTTCAAAGCCATTGAACGTGCGACACAATTGATTCTGGATATTTGTGGTGGTGAAGTTGGTGACATTATTGATGTCACAAGCTCTGCACATTTACCGAAAGTCGCTCATATTACTCTGACTCGCAATAAACTCGATCGATTGATTGGTTATGCGATTGCGGATGATGTTGTGACAGATATTTTGACCCGTTTAGGTTGCCAAGTGAAAGCTTCTGAAGGGCGTTGGGATGTGGTTGCACCAAGCTGGCGTTTCGATATGCAGATCGAAGAAGATCTGGTTGAAGAAGTTGCACGGGTTTATGGTTATAACAACATTCCAGATGTACCGCTGCGTGCAGATTTAGTCATGACTAAGCACAAAGAAGCTAATCTGCCGCTTAAGCGTATTAAGGCGATGTTAGTTGATAAAGGCTACCAAGAAGCAATTACTTACAGCTTTGTCGACCCGAAAGTGCAAGCTTTGCTTCACCCAGAGCAGGAAGCATTAGTGTTACCAAACCCAATTTCTGCTGATATGTCGGCGATGCGTTTGTCACTTTTAACAGGTCTTTTGACTACGGTAGTCTATAATCAAAATCGTCAACAAAATAGAATTCGATTATTTGAGACAGGTTTGCGCTTTATCCCTGATAATCAAGCAGAATATCAAATCCGTCAGGAAACCATGCTGGCTGGCGTGATTGCGGGTAACCGATTCGATGAACATTGGTCATTAGATAAACAAGTTGTGGACTTCTTTGATTTAAAAGGTGATCTTGAAGCTGTTTTGGAATTGACTGGCAAACTGAATCAAATTACATTTAAACCTGAAGTACATCCGGCATTGCACCCTGGTCAAAGTGCTGGGATTTATCTGGAAAATGAACATATTGGTATTATTGGTGTTGTTCATCCAGAACTAGAACGTAAACTCGATTTAAATGGTCGAACTGTGGTATTTGAGGTTCGTTGTGATGCGATAGCACACCGTGCAATCCCTGATGCGAAGGCGATTTCACGTTATCCATCGAACCGTCGCGACATTGCGATTGTTGTGCCAGAAAACGTTGCCGCCGCAGATGTTTTGGCAGAATGTAAAAAAGTTGGCATAAATCATATAGTTGGCATAAACTTGTTTGATGTGTATTGTGGTGAAGGGATAGCAGACGGTTATAAGAGTCTCGCTATCAGTCTCGTCTTCCAAGATACAACGCGTACCATGGAAGAAGAAGAGATAACCGCGACCGTTGATCTGTGTATTGCTGCATTAAAACAGCGATTCCAAGCCTCCTTGAGGGACTAAAACTATGGCGCTTACTAAAGCTGAAATGTCAGAAAATTTGTTTGAAAAACTGGGTGTTAGCAAACGTGATGCTAAAGACCTTGTGGAATCTTTCTTTGAGGAGGTTCGCCTCTCCTTAGAAAATGGTGAGCAAGTGAAATTATCTGGATTCGGTAACTTTGATTTACGTGATAAAAATCAACGTCCCGGTCGTAACCCAAAAACTGGGGAAGATATTCCAATTACTGCACGCCGTGTTGTCACTTTCCGTCCTGGCCAAAAATTGAAGAGCCGCGTCGAAAAAGCGACACCAAAAGAGTGATAGTAGACTTGCATTGCGAGTAAAAGACCGCCGTTTAGGCGGTCTTTTGTTTTTCATGGCACAGCATTATTTCAATATATTTTATGCTATCTATCTGGATGCAGAATAGGGTTTCCACACTATCAGCTAGAAAATATTTAGAGGATATTGAGGATTGATCACACTGATGTATTTATCGATATTTTAAATAGCTACCTATGGTATCGGTAGCTATAACTTTTAAGGTGGAAAAATTTATATTCGGTCGCTTATCTTTGCAACAATGCGGTAAAATAATTAATAGGTAATTGTGCAAGTCCTATTTGTTTGAGTTGATCAAGAGGATTTCCCGCCGTTTTAGAATAATCGGTTCTATCGAGAGTCGGGGCAAAGGCGATCGATAAATTTTCTGGGGTCATCTGGTGTTTTTCTGCATGACGGCTGATTTCGGTAAGTAGGGGCACCGCTATTTGCAATATCAATGGCAGTTTTTTTAGCGGTGGCAGTGAGTCTAAAATTTTTGTATCAGAAACGGCTAAAATATTATTTTCGCTCGTTGCCAATGTTGGGTTTGTTTCAATAGCACGTTTCACTGTAGCTTTGTTTCCGATTGCATCATGATATTTTGTGAAGAGAGTCGATAATGTTTTTTGTTCACTCGATGAACTATCTAAAACGTTGCCAACTAATTTTTTATATGCTGATGTTAGATCAGATACGTCAATGTTATTTTTTTGAATAAAAAAGATATCAATAGATTTATTGCTAGCGAGATGCTCTAATATTATTTCAACTCTCTGTTTGTTGCCTGATATTCGAAATGGTCCTGTTTCATGTAAGTAATTTGGATGAGATAAGATAGCAGTACCAATCTCATTAATTTGCTGGTATTTAAGGCGATCTTCATAAGCGATACCAATATACTCATTGATAGCATCTATATTCTGTTTTTCAATGAGTTTTGCTGTTTGTTGTTGCGCTATCCGCATTTGCATTGCGTTTAATTCAGCCGGGGTTTTGTATTGAGAAGGGGGGAGCGCATTTTCTTGATCGCTATCGCTTAATTTTTTGTAATTTAATACATCAATATTTTTATTTTTTATTTCAATAGATTCATGTTGGTGTTGCGAAGGTAACCCTAAAAATTTTTTTAAAACATTAGTCACTCGTTGGATTGATGCAGCAAAGAGGCTTGTTTTGGGTTGATTGATAGGCTTAAGGGGTGTATCGGCTATTTTAGTTGTGGAAGTGAAGTCGGGCGTTGATGTTGATAAAGTCGATTTCATATTGTCCCTTCAAATGCTCAAATAAAAATGGATGTGCAGTATAAATTTGCTGCATTGGTATCGCTTGCACAAAAAGCTATAATTGGGCAATACTGTTAATATTTAAGACATTTTCTACTTAATGAATAATCAATTGCTTACCCTTCAAAAACGTCAGAGGCACGCCGATATACGGTTACTGTGTGTATTGGTCTGTTTTTTAATCGTTGTCAGTGTCTTGGCTTTGAGTGTCGGCGAAGTAGGGTTATGGCCTAACCAATGGGCGAGCGAATCGGCACAATTATTTATTTGGCAAATTCGTTTTCCTCGATTATTGGCAGTCATTACCATTGGTGCAGCCCTTGCGGTAACAGGGGCTATCATGCAAGCCTTATTCGAAAATCCACTGGCTGAACCTGGGTTATTGGGGATCAGCAATGGTGCTGGTGTCGCCGTCGTTCTGATTGTTTTGCTCTCTCATGGGGTAACTCAGTATTGGCTAATAAGTTCAGGTGCAATTGTTGGTGCATTATTGTTAACCGCGATACTGCTGTTTTTTGCCAAACGAAAGCATTTTAATAACACGAGCTTACTGCTAGTTGGCGTGGCGCTTGGTGTGATTTGTGGTGCGATAATGACTTGGATGGTCTATATGAGTAGCAGCCTAGACCTACGTCAACTCCTCTATTGGATGATGGGAAGCTTTAGCGGTATTGATTGGCGTCAATTTGCTCTAGTCATTGCTTGTATTCCTTTTTTATTGTGGGCAATTTGCCAAGGTAATACACTCAATTACTTATCACTTGGATCATTGCAAGCTTATCAACTCGGTTTTTCTCACCATCGCTGGCGTCTTGCTCTGATTATCGTGACGGGGGTGCTAATTGGTTTGAGCGTTGCTATTGCGGGTGCTATTAGTTTCGTTGGGTTAGTCATTCCCCATATTTTACGGTTGGCAGGATTGACCGACCACCGAACATTATTGCCGGGGTGTGCTATCACAGGAGCGGGAGGGTTATTATTAGCCGATATGCTTTCACGCACACTGATTGCTAATGCTGAGGTACCTATTGGTGTGATAACCGCGACGTTAGGGGCACCTATCTTTATTTGGCTATTAACGCGTAACAATCAATGGCGATAAAATAAAATGATGAATAGACAACCTATCATTGAGCTAATTCAGTTTTCCATTGATAGCCGACTTATCAATATTAATGAAACTGTGTTTGCGGGAGAGCAAATTCATTTACTTGGTGCAAATGGAGCGGGGAAAAGTACCTTGCTCAGTGGAATGAGTGGTTTTTAGCTTTTCAAGGACAATTAAATATTAATGGTCGGGCGCTCAACGAGTATCGGGTGCAAGCTTTGCGTCAGCAGAGAGCTTATTTTCCTCAGCAAGTATCAACGCAACCTATTTTAAAAGTCTTTCAATATCTGGCGCTGTTTTATTCATCAAATGAGTATCAAATAGCGTTATTTAACCAATTAACTGAAGATTTCCAATTAGCGTGCTTGTTAATGAAACCTATTACACAACTTTCGGGTGGTGAATGGCAGCGAGTCCGTATTATTGCAACTTTTTTGCAAGTTTGGGATCGTCAAGATTTAAGTGGAAAATTTATTCTATTTGATGAACCAACAAACAATTTAGATATTATTCAACAATCCAAGCTTGATAAATGGGTGAAATATTTTTGTGATTGCCAAGGAACGGTTATAATGAGTGGGCATAACTTGAGTCATTCATATCGACATGCAAGTCGTATATGGATGTTAAAAAAAGGTGAAATTATTTTTTCAGGTAAACCTGAGCAAGTGATGACTGACTTTAATTTATCTGAGATATTTGCAAGTAAAATTATTTCAAGTACAGATAGCGAAACGAAAACTTGGCAAGTAATTAGTTTTGACGAGTAGCAGAAAAATTGTTTTAATCGTCGGTTTCATTATGCTTTACGATATAAGAAATGTTTTCAGGTGTTGATGTTCGGTTAAAGTAACTTTAACTAGAATACTCTCTTCTTAATAAAAAATTAGGCTACAGATTATATGAGCAATTTCCTTCCGTTTTCAAAACCGGCAATCGGTGACGAAGAGGTTAAGGCAGTAGAGAAAGTTCTACGTTCAGGCTGGATTACGACAGGGCCTCAGAACCATCAGTTGGAACAAGATTTTTGTGAACGTTATGGTTGTAAGCATGCAATAGCGCTAAGTTCAGCCACTGCGGGTATGCATGTTGTTTTAATGGCATTGGGTATCGGCCCAGGCGATGAGGTGATCACCCCGTCGCAGACATGGGTATCCACCATTAATATGATTGAGTTATTAGGCGCGACACCCGTTATGATTGATGTCGACCGTGATACATTAATGGTACAACCCGATGCGGTAGAAAAAGCGCTTACTGCGAAAACGAAAGCGATAATTCCTGTACATTACGCAGGTGCTCCTTGTGATCTTGACGCTTTGCGTACTATCGCGCAAAAAGCGGGAGTGGCGTTGATTGAAGATGCGGCTCATGCGGTGGGAACGCGCTATAAAGAAGAATGGATTGGTCAGCAGGGAACCGCTATTTTTTCTTTTCATGCAATTAAAAATGTGACGTGTGCGGAAGGTGGATTAGTCGTCACTGATGATGATGAATTAGCACAGCGCGTTCGTACCTTAAAATTCCATGGTCTCGGGGTTGACGCCTTTGATAGACAAATGCAAGGTCGAAAACCTCAAGCAGAAGTGGTTGAACCTGGTTTAAAATATAATTTATCTGATATTCATGCAGCGATTGCTGTTGTTCAGTTGTCTCGTGTTGAAGAAATGAATCAACGTCGTGCACAATTGGTAGCGCGTTATCGTGCCGCACTGAAAGACTCCCCATTACAAATGCTTTCAGTTCCTGAATATTCACATTTGCATGCTAACCACTTATTTATGGTGCGTGTCGATAAAAGTGTATGCGGTATTGATCGTGATAGCTTTATGGAAAAACTAAAAGCGTATGATATCGGTACAGGTTTACATTTCCGTGCCGCACATACACAGAAATATTACCGTGAGAAATACCCAGAGCTCTCACTCGTAGAGTCAGAATGGAACACCGCGACCCTTTGTTCCCTGCCTCTCTTCCCTGATATGTCTGATGCAGATGTTGATCGGGTTGTTAAAGCGATAAATGAAATCCTTTTGGAGTCAAAATAGTGTCATTTGTAGATGAATTTGAAGAGATAAAAAAAGTCTCTGTTGTAATCCCTGTTTATAATGAAGAGCAAAGCCTACCTCAGTTACTTGAGCGTACAATTAAAGCGTGTAAACAACTTACGCAAGAGTATGAGTTGATTTTAGTGGATGATGGGAGTAGTGACCGTTCCGCTAAAATGTTGACTGAGGCAGCAGAAAATCCTGATAACCATGTTATCGCGATTATTTTGAATCGTAATTATGGGCAGCATTCTGCAATTATGGCTGGTTTCAATCAAGCGGATGGTGATTTGGTGATTACACTGGATGCTGATTTACAAAACCCTCCAGAAGAGATCCCTCGCTTAGTGCAAACGGCGGCACAAGGCTATGATGTTGTTGGCACGCGTCGTGCTAACCGTCAAGATTCTTGGTTCCGTAAAACGGCATCTAAAATGATTAATGCGATGATCACAAAAGCGACCGGTCGTTCTATGGGCGATTATGGTTGTATGTTGCGTGCTTATCGCCGTCATATTATTGATGCGATGTTGCAATGCCATGAAAGAAGTACATTTATTCCAATTTTAGCCAACACGTTTGCTCGTAGAACCATTGAAATTGATGTAGCGCATGCTGAACGTGAGTTTGGCGATTCTAAATACAGCTTTATGAAGCTGATTAATTTAATGTATGACCTGTTGACGTGTTTAACAACAGCACCTTTGCGTTTGTTAAGTGTTGTTGGGAGTATTATTGCAGCAGGCGGTTTCTTGCTTGCAGTGTTGTTAATCGTATTACGTTTGCTCTTTGGTGCAACATGGGCTGCTGACGGCGTATTCACACTGTTTGCAATACTCTTTATGTTTATCGGTGCACAATTTGTTGCTATGGGCTTGCTTGGTGAATATATCGGCAGGATTTATAATGATGTGCGCGCGAGACCCCGTTATTTTATTCAAAAAGTCGTCGGTGCTAAGGCTAAGACTGACAAAAACCAGGAAGAAAACTAATGAAAGCTATTGTTTTTGCCTATCATGATATTGGCTGTGTAGGGCTGAAAGCGCTAAAAAAAGCAGGTTTCGATATTCAAGCAGTATTTACTCATACTGATGATCCTAACGAAAACCACTTTTTCTCTTCAGTAGCGCGTGTCAGCGCGGACATGGAACTTCCTGTTTACGCGCCAGAAAACGTAAACCATCCGCTATGGATTGAACGTATTCGCGAATTAAAACCTGATGTAATTTTCTCATTCTATTACCGCGATATGCTCAGTGAAGAACTGCTGGCATTGGCCCCTAAAGGTGCATTTAACCTGCATGGCTCTTTACTGCCTAAATACCGCGGTCGTGCGCCAATTAACTGGGCATTGCTGAACGGCGAGAAAGAAACAGGCGTGACGTTGCACAAAATGGTCACTAAAGCCGACGCTGGTGACATTGTTGCACAAGAAAAAGTCACAATCACCGATACTGATACTGCATTAACGTTACACGCAAAAGTTCGTGAAGCGGCTGAAGTACTGTTAGATAAAACACTGCCATTGATTGAAGCGGGTAGCTATAAAACAGTGGCGCAAGATGAGAGCCAAGCAAGCTATTTCGGTCGTCGTACCGCTCAAGATGGCTTGATCGACTGGAACCGTTCTGCAAAAGAAATTGATTGCTTAATTCGTGCTGTTACTGAGCCATACCCAGGCGCATTTACCTATTTAGGTGAGCGTAAAATGGTAATTTGGCGTGCACGTGTGCTCGATGATAATCAAGGTAAACGCGCGGGTACAGTATTATCAAGTGACCCTCTGCGTATTGCTTGTGGCGAAGGGGCTATTGAAGTTGTTAGTGGTCAGGGTGACTCCGGTTTATATATGCAAGGCAACCGTCTAGCAAATGAAATGGGTATCGTGACTGATGTTCGTGTAGGGCCAAAACCGACTGCACAAATTAAACGTCGTAAGCGTGTTCTGATCTTAGGTGTTAACGGTTTTATCGGTAACCATTTAACAGAGCGTTTATTGCAAGATGATAATTATGATATCTATGGTATGGATATCAGCTCATCGGCGATTGACCGCTTTATTGGTAACCCACGTTTCCACTTTATCGAAGGTGACGTCAGTATTCATACCGAATGGATCGAATACCACATTAAGAAATGTGACGTTATTCTGCCATTGGTGGCGATTGCAACACCAATCGAATATACCCGTAACCCACTGCGTGTCTTTGAATTAGACTTTGAAGAAAACCTGAAAATCGTGCGTTACTGCGTGAAATATAACAAACGTATTATCTTCCCATCGACTTCTGAAGTTTATGGTATGTGTGATGATAAAGAGTTTGATGAAGATGAGTCACGTTTGATTGTTGGTCCTATCAATAAACAGCGCTGGATCTACTCTGTGTCTAAACAGCTGTTAGACCGAGTGATTTGGGCATATGGCGCGAAAGAGGGCTTGAAATTTACGTTATTCCGTCCGTTTAACTGGATGGGGCCACGTTTGGATAGCCTGAACTCAGCACGTATTGGTAGCTCTCGTGCGATCACTCAGTTAATCTTGAATTTAGTTGAAGGTTCGCCAATTAAATTGGTTGATGGTGGTGAGCAAAAACGCTGTTTCACTGATATTAAAGATGGTATCGAAGCACTGTTCCGTATTATTGAAAACAAAGACGGCAAATGCGACGGTCAGATCATCAATATCGGTAACCCAACAAACGAAGCAAGCATTCGCCAATTAGCTGAAATGTTACTTGAAAGTTTCGAAAAACACCCTCTACGCGGCCATTTCCCTCCGTTTGCAGGTTTCCGTGAAATCGAAAGTAGCAGCTACTATGGTAAAGGTTATCAAGATGTTGAGCACCGTAAACCAAGCGTGGAAAATGCACGTCGTCTGCTTGATTGGGTTCCAACAATCGATATGAAAGATACTATTGAAGAGACACTGGATTTCTTCTTGCAAGGTGCGGTAGAAGAATTAGGTAAGAACTAATGAAAAAAGTTGGCTTGAGAATTGATGTGGATACCTATCGAGGCACATTAGAAGGTGTACCGCAACTACTCAACGTGCTGAAACAGCATGACATTCAGGCCAGCTTTTTCTTCAGTGTAGGACCCGATAACATGGGGCGCCATTTATGGCGCCTTTTGCGTCCTAAATTCCTGTGGAAAATGCTGAGGTCAAATGCCGCCTCCCTATATGGGCTAGATATTTTATTGGCGGGTACAGCGTGGCCAGGTAAAAAAATAGCCAAAGATTTAGGCTATTTGATGAAACAAACGCTAGATGCAGGTCATGAAGTAGGGTTGCATGCTTGGGATCACCAAGGTTGGCAAGCCAAAGTGGCTAAATGGAGCGAAGCCCAATTAACGGAGCAGGTTAAATTGGGGGTTGATGCTTTGCAGCAAGCCATCGGTCAGCCTGTTACGTGTTCGGCGGTTGCTGGCTGGCGAGGCGATGAACGTGTGCTTGAGGTTAAACAAAAGTTTGGTTTTAACTACAACAGCGATTGTCGCGGTAAGTATCCATTTAGACCCATTTTACGTGATGGTTCAATAGGCACGGTACAAATTCCAGTCACATTACCGACTTATGATGAAGTCGTTGGCACCGTTGTCAGTGATGAAAATTTTAATGATTTTATCCTTCAAGCGATAAAAGAGGATCAAGGTGTTCCCGTTTACACCATTCATACTGAAGTTGAAGGTATGTCTAAATCAGAACAATTTTCACAATTATTGGAACGAATTGCCCAAGAAGAAATCCAATTCTGTACATTGAGTGATTTGCTGCCAGAAGACATTAGCACTTTACCTAAAGGGAAAGTCGTGAGAGCGCCATTCCCAGGGCGTGAGGGTTGGCTTGGCTGCCAAGAAGAGGGATAGTATAAGCATGTTGAATAATCGAGCGAGCAAAGTAGGAGCCTCTCTGCTGGCTCTTTTTTTTATCTTAACTTATCTGCTACCGTTAAATAGCCGTTTACTCTGGCAACCTGACGAAACACGATATGCAGAAATCAGCCGTGAAATGTTACAACGCGGTGATTGGATCGTGCCATATATGCTGGATATACGCTATTTTGAAAAGCCAGTAGCAGGCTATTGGATCAACAATATTAGCCAAATGATTTTTGGCGATACTAACTTTGCAGTTCGTTTTGGTTCGGTATTTTGTATTTTGCTCAGTGCATTACTTGTTTACCGAATGGCAAAAATGATGTGGCGTAACAACCATGTCGCTTATGTCGCAAGTTTTATTTATGTGTCGATGTTCTTGGTATTTGCTGTCGGCACCTATAGTGTACTTGACCCTATGCTATCACTCTGGATAGCAGCCAGTATGTATTGTTGCCTATGGGCAATGAAGGCGCGTGGCATAAAAGAAAAACTTGCTGCATGGATATGTCTTGGTTTAGCGTGTGGGATGGCCTTTATGACCAAAGGGTTCCTTGCGCTTGCCATTCCTGTGATTGTAATGTTGCCTATCACAATCTACCAAAAGCGCTTTCTTGAGATGGTGAAGTATGGGCCATTGGCGATTATATCAGCGGTTATCATTAGTTTACCTTGGGCGCTAGCCATCGCTAAACAGGAGCCTGACTATTGGAATTACTTCTTCTGGATAGAGCACATTAAACGTTTTACCGCCGATGATGCGCAACACATTGCTCCTTTTTGGTATTACATTCCGATTATTTTATTAGGCAGTATACCTTGGGTTGGGTTATTACCTGGCTCTTTGCTGAAAGGTTGGAGAGAGCGCAAATCAAGTCCAGATATGTTTTTCTTACTCTGTTGGTTTATTGTGCCCGTGATCTTCTTCAGCATTTCACGCGGCAAATTGCCAACATATATGCTGCCATTTATGGCTCCACTAGCACTGCTCATGGCTAAATATGGGGTGGATTGTGTACGCAGTGGGAAGATGAAAGCATTAAAGGCCAATGGCATGATCAACGTTGCGATTGGGGTGCTCGCCGTAATCGCTGTCATTGTTGTCAGTACGGTGATTAAGCGTCCGTTATACGAAGCCGACGAATGGTCAAAAATGGTGCTTGGTATCGTTGCTTTTTCGATTTGGGGTATCATCGGTTACCTATGTACCGTGTTAAATGCCAAATATTGGCTATGGGCCGCCTCTTGCTCGTTGGCGGTGAGCCTGTGTATCGGTAGTGCATTGCCAAATAACACGATAAATTCCAAACTGCCACAGAGCTTTATCCACCAAAACCATGACTTGTTGATGGATAGCAAATATCTTATGGCGAGTAATGTGGGCATTGCAGCCGGATTAGCGTGGGAAACGAAAAACGCTAATATCTACCTGTATAATAGCAGCGGTGAGCTGACTTATGGTTTGGAATACCCGGATAGCCAACACCGTTTAGTGAAGCCTGATCAATTTGCGGCTTGGTTGGCAAAAGCTCGCCAAGAAGGCCAAGTGACAGTGGTTTTCTTACTTGGACGTAAAGAAGGATTACCGGATATTCCTAAGCCAGATGAGGTGATCAGTAATTCGCGAATTGCGATAGTGGTGTATCACAAACAATGATTGCTCAATTATTATTACTGCTTTTAGTTAGTGTACTCACTTGCCTTGGGCAAATAGCGCAAAAGCAAGCGGTGGTATGCTGGCAGGGTGATAAACATAATAAAACGGCATCAGCCATTCGTTGGCTGGTGCTGGCATTGCTAATGCTTGGGTTAGGTATGCTGTTTTGGCTTAAATTGCTCGAAAGCATGCCGCTTAGCATTGCGTATCCAATGCTTAGTATTAATTTTGTGTTGGTTACTTTGATTGGTCAGTTTGTCTACCATGAGCAGACAGGGCTTAATCATTGGTTAGGTGTGGCGGCAATTATGTTTGGTATTTTCTTGATGAGTATAAGCGGATGAACAAAGGCTATTTTTGGGTAATAGGAAGTGCGCTATTAGTCACCATTGCACAATTAAGCTTAAAAGCAGGTGTAGTGGGGTTGCCTTCGTTTACATTAGGATGGCATTGGTTACAACCTGAGTGGTTACTCGCAAATCTGGCAAATCTTAGCATAGTGTTCGTGGGGTTAGTCTGCTATGCCTTATCAATGCTATGTTGGTTGTTTGCACTAAAATCCATCCCGCTTAATAAAGCCTATCCGCTGATTAGTTTAAGCTATGTATTTGTTTATCTATTGGCGGTTATTTTACCTTGGTATCATGAACCCGCGACTTGGCTAAAAGCAGGGGGCGTTGCATTTATTATCCTTGGTGTTTGGTTAATTAGCCGTCCAACAAAAGGGCAATCTCAAAAGTAGAATAATTTGGTTGCGTGATAATTTATTTTTCATATTTGAGCAACTATGATAATAAATTAAGCGTGTCGATTGTTTATTTAAGGGTGCAACATGATAATAAAATGGCAACACCTACCATTATTGCTTTCATTAGTGTTGATTGGCTGCTCTTCCACGTCGGTAAAAAGAACGCCACCACCGCCACTAAAAACGCAATTATCTGACCCTATAATGACCATTGCACAACTTAAAGAACAGTTAGAGCAATGGTATGGTACGCCATATAATTATGGTGGGATGAGTCAAAGCGGTATTGATTGCTCTGGGTTTGTTTACCGTACATTTAGCGACCGTTTTGCTATCCAATTGCCGCGTACAACGATAGATCAAACACGATTGGGAACGCGTATTGATAAATCCGATCTGATGCCGGGTGATCTCGTCTTCTTTAAAACGGGGTCCGGTGAAAATGGTTTACATGTCGGAATTTATGATACAGATAATACCTTTATTCATGCATCGACCAGTAAGGGTGTGATCCGTTCGTCAATGGATAATGTGTATTGGCGAAAAGTGTTTTGGCAAGCGCGGCGTATCTGATTTCCCGTGTGATCCCCTCATTTTTGTCTTCAATTATGCTATCTTAGTTGCAACTTTTGTTTCTAGGATAGCTTAATGTCTCGCTTACGTTTACTGATTTCAGAATCTTTCGACCCTTGGTTTAACCTTGCGGTTGAAGAGACGATTTTTCGTCAAATGCCCGCCGATCAACGTGTTATGTTTTTATGGCGTAACGCTGACACGGTCGTTATTGGGCGAGCACAGAACCCATGGAAAGAGTGTAATACGCGTCGTATGGAAGAGGATAATGTACGCTTAGCTCGCCGTAGTAGCGGGGGCGGTGCCGTTTTTCAAGATCTCGGCAATACGTGTTTTACCTTCATGGCGGGCAAACCAGAATATGATAAAAGTATTTCGACAAAAATTATTGTGGATGGCTTAGCAAGGGTGGGGATCAATGCTGAGGTTTCTGGTCGCAATGATTTGGTATTACACACCGATGATGGGCCAAGGAAAATATCAGGATCTGCTTACCGAGAAACCCGTGACAGAGGATTCCATCATGGTACTTTACTTATCAATTCTGATTTAAATCGGCTTGCAGATTATCTTAATCCTGACCCTAAAAAATTACAGGCTAAAGGGATCACTTCAGTTCGCTCAAGAGTCACGAATTTATGTGAACTGGTATCAGATATCAGTCATGAAAAAGTGTGCGAGGGTATCGTAAAAAGCTTTTTCGATTATTATGGTGAAACCGTTGAGGCTGAATTTATCTCACCTGAGAAATTACCGGACTTACCGCATTTTCGTGAAACTTTTGCGAAGCAAAGTAGTTGGGAATGGAATTTCGGTCAAGCACCTGCTTTTACCCATTATAGTGATACACGTTTCCCATGGGGAGGTATCGAATTTCATTTTGATATCGAAAAAGGGGTTATTAAACGTTGCCAATTTTTTACGGACAGTCTTGACCCATCCCCATTAGAATGGTTAAGCCAGAAACTTACCGATCAAGTTTACCAAACAGAAACCATTCGTAAATTAATATTAGAAATGCATCAAATATGGCCTGAATTAACCGAACAGTTATCTGATCTTGAAAGCTGGCTAGTGCATGAGTTAAGCTAAATACGCTTTGTTTCTATGCTGCTTAAATGTTACCTAACCCGAAATAAAAATAGGTAAGGGGTAGGTAACATTAAGCGTTATTTACCATGAATATTAATAGCGTCATCCGGTTTGTCTTCTATTTTTTCACTCAAACCAAAATCTTCTATATAATTTTCTGAATTAAATAAATGATAATTTTCATTTAGAAGCGGATTAGAAACGCCTAACCAATTAGCAATACCATCAATAAACATCATCCCAGATTTGTTAGCAACAATATATTGAGTTGATTGGTGATCGGAAGAAAGCTGGATTAATGGAACACGATACGCATATTTTGTTTTTCCGTGTAGGAGCTTTATTTGGTCTCCCTCTTCTTGATGGGAAAGACCATGATCAGCAAAGTAAATCATTGAGAATTTACGTTCTTTTTGTTGGTATTGCGTCTCTAACAATGAATAAATTGACTCAAGGATCTCATCTGTTTTATTAATGCTTGCAACATAGCAGGAGATATTATGATATTGCCTATCTTGGGTAATAAAATGATTTTCATAATCCTGAATTCTACCGCATGGGTTCGGGTGTGAACCATAAAGATGTATAATAAATAATCTTTTCTGTTTCTTTTGGATAGGGGCATTTAATTCTTTTTGAAAGATAGGAATAAGGGAAAAATCACTTTCATCATTAGAATTGAAGGCGCCGAGTTTATTGAATTTTTTTACATCAGCATGCTTTGCTATAAAGGTAATTGGAGTGTCGTGTTTACCGATATAACCTTGATTCGATATCCAGTATGTTTTGAAACCGGCTGATTTGGCGAGTCCAACTAGATTTAAGCCATAATTAGGTTCTAATTTTTCTTTATCTGACTGTGTTAACATTAATCTTAATGAGCCAATAGTGTTATTTCCAGCACTGTTTAACCCATCAATAATGGTACTGTTCACGCGGCTTAAGAAGGGGGTGTTATTTATAGGGTATCCATAGACACCCATATAATCACGGCGAACACTCTCTCCGATCACTAATACATAGTCATCATAACGGCTGTTGTTATTTAACGTTGATTTTCCCCATTCGCTGGGTTTGGTAAAATCATGTAGTGCGCTAACTTCACCCTTAACCTTAGATACGGATTCATAAATATTGTAGAAATAATCAAATGGTGATTGATTAATCAAGGCAATTATCACCAGAATGATCATCAGTGTTTTGTTTCGATAATAATTAATATTTAATTTTGTACATAATTTTTGGAAAGCGAATATTCCAACAATAATGAGGACGGCATAAAGATAATGAGTGAATGGAATTTGTGTGAAAAACTCAATGCCTTCAATAGCATCAGTTGCAATAACCGAAGCAAAATATTGGTAGGTTGGTTTATCAAAGGTCAGTCCAATAGGCGTATAAATAGCATACAATATTGCTATTGGTACACCTATCCAATAATAAGCTTTTTTTGAAGCGTAAAGGATAATATAAAGAGCACAGACGAGCGTAATGTCTCTCGGAGTTGGATGAGCATACCCAGAACCTTTCAACATTAATTTTGATGAAACGATAAGAATGATGAGTGGTATAATGTATACAAAATAGTGTTTTATTTTTAAGATTTTATTTTGCATTCTATTTTTATACCATGCAAATAATCTGGAATGTCCCACAAAAACAGCCTTTATAACAATAAGAAAATAATATTAATAATAATTTAACTATAACACTCATAAATGAGTTGCCGCAGATTATGTTTTTTTTCAATAAATGTCAAAAAAATACACATTGGACGTGTGTGCTTTAAAGGCATGACATCACTCTATTATCCGTTCTGAAATGATCTTTTAAGAGAAGATAGCTTTCTTTTGTTGCTATATAAGGCGGTATTGAGGATAAACTTGTTAGCGATATGGGCAAATTTCAAAAAAAGAGCCGGTATTTACCGGCTCGGACATAGACTTCAATGTTTAGGGAATGAAAAAATAATTAAGGGGACTATTAATACTCAACTATACAACTGAAATTTATTTAGTTGTTGCAGTTGCAAGACATAAATGTTTTACATTCAGGCAACTGACCACTTTGACGAAATTTTGCTGGGGTAATGTCAAAGTGTTTTTTAAAGATACGTGTAAAAGTGGCTTGTGAGCTAAAACCATATTGCAGAGCGATATCTAAAATTGGCAGGTTACCATTGCGTAATGATTTAGCAGCTTCTAATAAACGGCGTTTACGAACGTATTCGCCAAGCGTGCAACCTTTCATTTCTTTGAAAACACGCTGTAAATGCCACTTTGAATAACCACTTTTATCGGCAATTGTGTCGATTTTGATGCCTTCATTGCGCTGTAACTGACTTTCCAGCCATTTAACAATATCGTTGACTACACTCTCAGACATATTTACCTCCCACTTCTATGGGTTATTGTTCATTAATAACTAATAATAACTAAAGAAATTACTGTCTATTCTTCCCATTTTTCCGATATATCGATAGGCATAACGTGCTTTTTTTTAATGAGAATAGTTATTGATACGATAGATTTTATTAATAACTCAAACTTATACATACAAGAGTGTATGTTATTTATCTATTAAAATCAAATGGCTGAGTGTAAATGGTAGGGGTTGGTATATCAAAAAAGCAGTCGGATATATCAAGTTCAATTTTTTTGTTGGATGTATTCGAAATTATTAACCAAGTAAAATATTGAAAAATTAATTTAACTTAAGTTGTGATGGGTGTGCTGATTTTTACCATCAATACTTAGGAAATACCGAGGTAATAGTGACGGGGGTTAATGCTCAATAATCTGTGATTTTTGATGCTAATGGTTGACTGTTTAACTTTAGTTGAACTATCAAATAAGTCAATTTACTTAACGTATCTTTAACAATTTAAAAAAATCACTTGACTCAACATGGTATAAGCAAGAAATACATGGCGTGGCATTCATGTCCTGTTTTGGCAAAGAGGTTAGCTGGAGATGAAATTATGCAAAGGGAAGACTATTAGGTTTCTTGAGAAGACCCAAGAAACCTAATAGGTGATTAACGACGCAAGTAGATGTGTGGGGTGGCTGTTTCAGGATGTGAGATCACATCTAAATCTGCTTTATACCAACGAGTTAGATTTTCTGTCGTCAGAACTTCTTCAGGCGTACCTGCCGCCGCAAGTTGGCCTTGGTGAATTAAGTACACGCGATCAGCATACAGGGAGGTAAGGTTAAGATCGTGTAAGACGCAACACACGCCAAAAGGCCGCTCACGTGTTAATTGGTGTAATAACCGTAGGCTATGTTGTTGATGGTAAAGATCAAGAGCTGAAGTTGGTTCATCAAGAAAAAGACAAGCGGGGCTATGGTTGGGTTGCCAGACTTGAGCAAGTACTCGTGCTAACTGAACGCGTTGTTGTTCACCACCAGAAAGCTGACGGAAATCGCGTTGGCGTAATTCCAAACAATCTGTTTGTGCTAACGCCTCTTCAATGGCTTGTTGCTTATGCTCAGCGCCATACGGGCTACGCCCCATCGCCACGACATCTTCAACAGTAAAGGCAAATGATAAGCTACTTTGTTGCTTCATCACCGCACGTTTTTTTGCCAATGCATTATGTTGCCATTTGCGTAAATCTAAACCTTCTAACAGACACTCCCCGTGTGTGGGAGAGTGAAAACCAGTCAGTAGTTTTAATAAACTGGATTTTCCTGCACCGTTTGGACCAATAATGACGACCATTTCATGTTGCTGTATGGATAAACTGATATCTTTTATTAATACCTTATCGGCAACGTGAAAACTGAGGTTACGTGCTTCAAGTAGAGTTTGTGTATTCATGATGTTTAAACTCTCCCTGCTGGTTGACGTAAAATTAGCCATAAAAAGTAAGGCCCGCCAATGAGCCCTGTTAGTAATCCAACAGGAATTTCAGCAGGAGAAACCGCAGTTCGAGCAATGGTATCGGCAATTAAAAGTAAGGTCGCTCCAACAATCGCAGAGCCAGGTATTAGCCAGCGGTGATCAGGGCCTAGCGTCATACGGATTAAATGGGGTACCACGAGGCCGACGAAACCAATCACGCCACTCATTGCAACAGCACAACCTACCAGTAAGGCGCTAAGGAATAGTAAAATAAATTTTGTTCGCTCCACATTTAACCCGAGATAGTGAGCGTCTTCATCACCTAGTTGCAGTAGATTAAGTCTATTACCTTGCCAAAGGCAGACAAAGCAGATCGGTAAGATAACACTGGCGGCAATCGTTAAGGAAGTCCAGTCGACATTCGCAAGTGTTCCCATCATCCATAAGCTAAAAGTACGCAGCTGTTGGTCATCGCTGATATAGCTTAGTACGCCGATGAATGACATACACAAGGCATTGATCGCAATCCCAGCGAGAAGTAAGCGTGCTAAATTCCCATTTGAGTAGCGATTTAAGCTAAAAATAATAATTGAAACAATAAGGCTGCCGACGAAAGCGGCGCCAATATGCCCATAGTTAAGTAGGGCGGTAGGTAATGAAAAAGAGAATACAATAAATGCAGCGACACATAAGGCCGCGCCACTGCTGATCCCTAATAAGCTGGGATCAGCAAGCGGGTTACGAAATAACCCCTGCATGATGGCACCTGAAACAGCAAGAGCAAGACCGACTAAAATCGCTAGCAAAATACGTGGTAGCCGGATATTGAGCCAGATCTGCCAAAGAGGGTCTGTGGCAGGCGTCTGCCACAGAGTTTTAAACGATACATTCATTGCGCCAGCGTTGGAGGCAAGTAAGGCAATCGCCATCAAAACGAACAATAACGCAATGATAGCGAACAGAGGGTATTTAATTCGACTCATTGAAACTTCTCTAATGCCTCGCGTATCTGTTGCATGACTTTAGGGGTACCAAGGCTAAATCCAAGCATTCCCATATCATCAACAACGATTAGTGCCTTATTTTTTGCGGCAGGTGTCATTGCCAGGCCTGGCAATTTCCAGACTTTATCTTCACCACCTAATGATTTGATGCCTTCATGGGTGACGATAATCAAATCAGGTTGACTTGCAATCACACCTTCTTGTGATAATGGGCGGTAACTATTAAACCCGTTCATGGCGTTTTTAGCTCCCGCCGCTTTGATAAGACTATCCGCAGCGGTTTGCTGCCCCGCAGCAAGCGGCATTACGCCACCATGACTCATGATAAACAGAATTTTTTTATCTATGGGTGAGGTATTTACTTTGGCAATCTGTTGATTAAATTGCTCAACTAACCGTTTACCTTGTTCTGTTTTACCGACAGCATTAGCCACCGTTGTAATTTTTTCTGGAATGGCTTCTAATGCAGGCTTACCAGTCACCTTGATGACTTTTACACCACTTTTTTCTATCTGGGAAAGTGCCATTGAGGGTTTTGCTAGTTCACTGGCAAGCACAAGCGTTGGGCGCATAGAAAGCACACCTTCAGCGTTGAGCATTCGCATATAACCGACATCGGGTAGCTTAACAGCTTGAGCAGGATGAAGGCTGGTGCTATCTCGAGCAACCACTTGAGAGCCTGCATCAAGTTCAAAAACAATCTCCGTAACATCACCACCTAACGTGATGATCCGTTCGGCTGATTGAGCGGAAAAGCTCATGATTAATGTCACTGCAATTAGAAGCCATTGTTTCATTTTTATTTACCTAACGATTAAATGTGCGGTAGCGCCATAACCTGATTACGCCATTGTTCTTGCTCTGGAGTACCTTCAGTACGTTGCCCGTACATTTGTACGATTTGATTACCGTCTTTATCGAAGACTTCAAGGCTTGTGACGAAACCATCTTGAGTAGGTTTACGTGTTACCCAACACTCTGAAACGCCGTTTTCAATCATATGCAACGTAAAGTCTGGATTAAAAATGTTGAGCCATTTAATGTCCGAACCTTCTGCTTGGTATGGCATAAGGCGTTTTAATTGACCAGTAAAAATCTGCACGCAGCCACGATTACCGACAAAAATCATGATTTCATTTTGGTCATTAAACGCGGTATTGACTAATTGATTGAATGAATCAACAGGAACTTGCCATGCTAAATCATCACTAACGGCACGGAAGACTTGTTGGCGACTAAGATTATTTTTTTTCAATAAAATAAAGAACTGGTGGACATCGGTCATGTTGCGCCACTCTTGTTCTAGCTGCTGTTTCAATTCATCACTGATTGGCTGCTCAGAGAATGGCACAGCAGCTTCAATAGCAAGAGGTGGATTGTCTGACGTTGCATATTGTGCAATGAGAGAGTTCCATGCCGCCATATCAGTCTCATCTGTAGTATAGACTTTATGCAGCGCATCGCCTTGTTTATCGAAAAATTGAATACTATGGCGTTCACCATTTTTTGAATCTTCAGTCAGCGTGAAAATGGCATCCCAATGAGAGAAGAACATGCGTAAGTCTAAGGCGCGTGGATTTAAAATTAACCCTGCATGGTCGCTAAATTTTGCATTGTCATAGCGACCAACTTGCTCATGAACGACATACTCATTGCGGGTGATGGCCTTAACTTTACCGACAGATGCTAGCGCTTTCAGTAGTGTTGGGGCATCAACATTCAGTCTTTGTGCTTTGTCATGACCTACACGACAATGCAATAGTTCACCTTCTGAAACATTAAGGTAGGCAGCCAGATCACGAGCGTATTTTGCTTTGTTTTCTGCTTTTGCTTGTTGGTAACGCTCGAAAAGTGTTGAACTCACAGTGTATCTCCTTAATTAACTATAAATTACCATTGGAAGCTGACGAGCAGCTTGGCATTACGCCCATCCTGAGGGACGCCTTGTGACGAGTAGTATTCTTTATCGAAGGCATTGCCTAAAACGACACTGGTTCCTAGGCCTTTTAATTGGCCTTCACCTTGGTAGCTAACGTAAAAATCATGAACAGCGTAGCCTGCTTGGCGCGGTGCTTTGGATGCATCGTTGAAATCGGTATGACGAGTAAATTCACCTAACCAACCCACAGAAAAACCACTGTCTGAAATTGGTACGTTAAGGTTGCTGGTTAGCGAGTCAGGTTTAATGGAGGTAATTGATTTACCATTTGATTCATCTTTACCTTCGGTGTGGTTATAAGCTAAATTCCAACCCAAATAGTCGTTTTTATAGTCCATTGAAGCATCCCAACCCCAAATTTTAGCTCGTTTTGTATTGATGGAGGTTGTGTAGTTATTCTGAGGATTTCTAAAGTCAACGTTCACATAGGTATTGATATAGTCTTTTGCTTTAGTGTCAAAATAACTTGCTTTAAATTGTAGATTGTCACGTTCAGTGAATAGATCATCAAACCGTAGCCCAACCCCATATTCAGCAGTACGTGTAGACTCTGGTTTGAGATTCGGATTTGGTCGCCATTTATTTACTATTGGGCCCATTTGGAAATGAATTTCATCGTTATACATTTCCATCATAGAAGGTGCTCGGAAAGCTTCTGAATAAGAGGCAAATAGCATTGACCAGTCTGTTGGTGTAATGCTAACGGCGCCTTTAGAAGACCATTTGCCTTCTTTCACGTCCTCATTATCTTTAGCGGTTGCTTTATAATGGTCATAGCGAGTGCCAACAATAAATGATACAGGTAAATCTTTTAAGGCGATTTCATCTTGCAAGAAACCTGAAGCAAAGGTGATATCAGCATCAGGGAATTGCGTTGTTGAAGCGTAAGGTGTTTGATTTTGTTTGTATGTTTCGCCGCCATAAGTAAAGTTATGGGCTGCGATAGGTAAATCATACAAGTGTGTTTTATTATCAACTTTCAGACCATAAGTTTTTTGGGTACGGCCTTCATAGTGAGTATTTTTACCTTTAGCGGTAATATTAACGTCAGAATAGTAAGTGGTTGCTTTAAGATTTAACCAATCGTTTGATTCTGGGTTTAACTGGTAAGTCGCTTGGGCATCACGTTGACGTGTAGTGCGGTTAACCTTTAGATTATCCTTAGTAATATCGATTTGTTGTGGGTCTTTGGGTTCATAAGCATTGTTATTGTAATAGCGCAGTTGCCCTGATAGCTTTTGCTTATCATCAAACTGCCATGTCCCTTTGGCGAGTAGGTTTGAGATGGTTTCTTTGTTTTCCATATCATCGCCATTGCTTAAGCGAACATCTCCGACTTGTTTGGTAACAAAACTAAACAAACCATCAAATTGCTCTGTACGCCCAAAAGATGTACCGCCAAAACCAAAGCTATGATCCCCTGTAGCAGCTTGGCTAAAGACACGAAAGCCACTGTTTTGACCCTCACGTAATAGATCTTTAGCATCTACGGTTTCCCAAGCGATCACACCTCCCATCGCGCCACTACCATACAGTAGAGCTGAAGGGCCACGAACAATTTCGACTTGTTTTATCAGTGCAGGATCAATAAATGTGCCGTTAACGTGACCAGTATCAGTACCTTGGCGTACATTATCGACGAGGGTTAAAATACCGCGACGGTCAAAACCACGCATGTAGATATCTTGACCATTAGTGCGACTAGTACCAGTAACACCGATCCCCGGAATTTTACGCAAGATATCATTGACCGTACTTGCCGTTTTTGTTTCAGGTGAGTCATTTTTGATCACAGTGACCATCATTGGGGCATCGAAGCTATCTCTTTCAGTACCTGTTGCATAGACGGTCATCACATCATTGCGATTTGATGGTGTTGTTTCTGCATGAGCGCTTGCCATAACGGAAAGTATTGCGCTTGTCAGAACGGATAAACGTAAAACATGAGACATATTGTTATACTCCATAAAGTGTTACCGGTTTGCTCCCTAAGTTTCGATTTTGCCTAAATCTGTATGCAGGGAAACAAACCGGCGAGTATTATTTATTTTATAATTATTAAATGGTTACCATTGATAACTCACATTGAAATAGAAATTACGGCCTTCTTGGGGAACCCCCATCGAAGAGACATATTGACGATCAAAGGCGTTTTTCATCGTTAATGTCGTATTCAACCCTTTTATCAATTGGTCAGCTTGATAGTTCACATAAAAGTCATGAAGGCTATAGCCTGCATACTGGATGACTTCTTTATGGTAACGATCGAGTCCATGCTGAGATTTGTGTTGTTTTAATTGGTACTTAGCATTGCCTTGGAACTGTGTTTTAGCCGCAAATTCACCTACCCAGCCAAGACTAAGGCCAGTTGTTGCAATAGGGGCATTGAAGCGAATGAGTAGCGTTTCAGGGCGAATGGAAGAGAGAGAATAGCCTGTGCCGTCCTCTTTACCTGTTGTTTTGTTATGACTGATATTTAAATCAAACCAGAGGGTTTTGTAGCGAATAAAGCTATCAATACCTCGAATTGTAGCGGAAGGAACATTGCTAAAATAAATTTCATTAGGGAACCATTGATATTGCCCTTTCATGAAATGGTATTTTTTGGTGTAACGACCTTCAACGGCAATATGGTTTTTTGCTTTAGTATCAAAATACGTTGACCCAAATTGCAGTTCATCGCCATTTGATAACAGATCATCAAAACTTGCTTTTAAACCAACTTCTACTGTTTTATTTGTCTCAGGTTGTAAGTCAGGCGTAGGTCTAAAATCGGAAGTTAGCCAGCCGCCCATCACCGAAAAGTGATTAGAATTGTTATACAGCTCTGCCATACGAGGCGTCCGATAACCTTCGGAGTAAGAGGAGTATAGGTTTAACCAATGTGCCGGCGTGATACTGACCGCAAAACGTGACGACCAATTCGTGTCTCTATTTTTTGCAAACCCTTGACGTGAAGCTTCATAGCTTGTGAAACGGGTTCCTGCTGAGAGTGTAATAGGCAGGTGGTGTAACGTCATATCATTGTTAACCCAGCCCGAAATATTAGCTAGTCGAGCAGGGGGGTAGCTGATCGCGTGTTTATTGGGTTTTTGCTGTTGTTGATAATACTCGATACCACTTTCTATTTGGTTATTCACCCAGCCCTCAATAGGAACAATAAAGTGATTAGTCAATTTGGTACCATAGGTATATTGCGTACGCTTTTCGCGTTGATATTGATTATCAGCCTTAGCTTTTTCTCTATCTAACTGACTCAAAGAGAGGTCGGTATAGTACAGATCCCAATTTGCTTGCCAGTTAGGGAAACGGTTTGAGGTAATATATTGACTAATTGAAACATCCCGCTGGTGGCTATCGCGCTCGTGGGGCGTGTTTTTAAAACGCGTATCAGCGGAGTTGTTTACTGTAGGTTGTTTGAGACCTAACCCATCATTACGATAATCACGTAGCTGTAAGGCTAAATGATAATTAGGGTGTGCATACCAAGTGGTTTTTAATAACCAATTATGCACTTTCTCATGATTATCTTGAGTTGGAAAATCCGCAGATGCGAGTGAATATTTTTTACGTTGGCTATAACTTAATAGCATATCCAGAGGGCCAGTATGTCCATATACCGATGCCCCAGCAAGGTAGCTGTGGTCATTGCGGTTGACCCCACTGAAAACGCGGCCTCCTAATGCCTGCCCTTGCTTTAATAAATCCTTTGCATTCACGGTTTTCATCGCTACGACACCCGCTAGCGCGCCACTTCCATGAGCAACGGATGAAGCACCTTTATGGACAAAGACTTTTTTTACCAGTGACGGGTCAATAAATGTCGCATTGTATAACCCAGAATTAAAATCTTGAGTGACGTTATCCACTGTGATTTTTACACCACGAGAATCATAGCCACGTAGATGAACCTCTTGACCGTAGGTTCCACCAGTACCAGAAACAAAAATACCGGGTTGGCCTTTTAATAAATCTAAGGCAGAGCTTGCTGATTGATATTCAGGGGCTTGAGCATCAATGACATCGACTTGCTCGGCCACCGTAATATTTTCGTGATGAAAAGGGTGGGTCGTAACATGAATAGTATCACCTATCGTCTTTTTTGCTGTTGCAACCGCGCTAAATCCTGAAATAGCGAGTGTTGTCGCAAGTGCGGAAACGGTTATTTTTGATCCATTTAACGATATGGTGGGTGTAACAGACATCAGTTTAAACTCCATAGGAAATCCTTTCCTTATGTGGTGAATATCGCTGGCTGCCTTGATACAAGATCTGGGTGGCTTGCTGTGAATAAATTTTGAATAAAAACTATTTGGTTAAAATCAGTTTACCAGCACGAGTCTGCCTTAACTGGTATATCTCGCCGCGATGTTGGATCGCTAATTTACCTTCAGAGCCTAATAATTGATGACTATCTATAACGTCAACTTTTACGGGCGGAAGGGTTGAGTTGGCGATATTTTCAATAGGTGGTTTAGTGATGTTATCAGTCATATTTGGCCCAATTGATAATAAAACTAAGAGTGAGAATCATTATCTTTAAGTTGCTAAGTAACATCAAGGGGTTTTTACATTTAGATGACAAAATCACTACAATGCATGAGTTGCTTATCGATTTAGGTTAATATTTATGCAGAAAGGAACTCGACTCTTTCCTATCAAAGAGAGTGAAAGAGTCGGTGGGGGAATAAAATGTCAGCTTATTTAAAGCGGCTTTCTACTGCTTGGACCAAGATATCAATGAGTTGCTCGGTATCATCCCAGCCTAAACAGGGGTCTGTGATGGATTGCCCGTAAGTTAGAGGTTGACCTGCAATAATTTTTTGAGTGCCTTCAAGTAAGAAGCTTTCAGCCATTACACCACTAATTGCGGTCGAACCGCCTTTGATTTGCTCGGCAATATCGCGGGCGACTTCAAGTTGGCGACGGTGGATTTTTTGGCAGTTACCATGGCTAAAATCAACGACTAAATGTTCAGCTAATTCAAATTCACGTAGCTTATCACAAGCCGCTGCAATATCTCCGGCAGAGTAGTTAGGCTGCTTTCCACCACGCATAATAATATGGCCATGTGGGTTACCACTGGTTTGGTAGATGGTCATTTGGCCACTTTTATCGGGCGATAAAAACATATGTTGGGCGCTGGCTGCGCGGATGGCATCGATAGCAATACGGATATTGCCATCAGTACCATTTTTAAAACCAACAGGGCAAGAGAGTGCCGATGCCATTTCTCGATGGATTTGGCTTTCTGTTGTTCTTGCGCCAATCGCTCCCCAACTGATCAAATCAGCAATATATTGCCCTGTGACCATATCGAGAAATTCTGTTGCGGTAGGTAGCCCAAGCTGATTGACATCAATAAGTAATTTTCGGGCGAGCCGTATCCCCGTATTGACTTGGCAAGAGTTATCTAAATTAGGATCGGAGATCAGGCCTTTCCAACCTACAACGGTACGGGGTTTTTCAAAGTAGGTACGCATAACGATTTCAAGACGGTCTTGATAGCGTTCACGTAAGACATTCAGCCGATTAGCATATTCCAGAGCCGCATCAATATCATGAATAGAGCATGGGCCAACAATAACCAATAAACGGGGATCTTCCCCCGATAAAATTTTCTCTATCCGTTTACGTGACGCTGTCACGTTTTCAGCCACTTTCTCAGAAATAGGAAATTCGTCAGCGAGTGTCTGTGGGGTAATTAAGCTATCCACACGCTGAGTACGTAGTTCGTCAGTTTTTTGCATTCTTTCTTCTCAAAAGCTTTAATAGGCAGAGCCGTATCAGTGATTAGGATCACAATAAACGAAAATGGCTCGAATTCAACCTACAACGTGAGATTGAATGAAAGATTTTTTAAAAAATACATTTCGACTAAAAGATACGCCGTTTTAGCCCCATCGTGTCAATGACTTTGGCAGAAATTTCCTCTACTGAGTAATTGGTTGTATTGAGATAGTTGATCTTGTTTTGTCTAAATAGTGCCTCGACCTCAGCAATTTCAATGCGACATTGACGTAATGATGCATAGCGGCTGTTTTCACGTCGCTCTTCACGAATAGCGGCTAGTCTTTCCGGGCTTATCGTCAAACCAAATAATTTATGCGTATAAGGGCGTAGTGCAGCGGGTAACTGCAAGTTATCCATATCGTCTGCCGTAAATGGATAGTTAGCGGCTTGAATACCAAATTGCATGGCTAAATAGAGGCTGGTAGGGGTTTTACCACAACGGGAGACGCCTAACAAAATCACTTGTGCTTGGTCTAGGTTGCGCAAGGAAATACCGTCATCATGGGCTAATGTGTATTCGATAGCAGCAATGCGAGCATCATATTGATTGATATTCTGTAGCGATAAGCCATGGGTACGGTTGAGTTTAGGCTCAGGCTCTAACCCCACTTCTTGCTGAATAGGGGCAACCAAGGTTTGCACAATATCCTGACAAAAACCGGCGCTGTCGGTAATAATTTTTTTTACGGAGGGGGAAATGATGGAATAGAACACCAGTGGACGGTTTTGAGTCTCTTGATAAATCGTATCAATTTTCTGTTTTATTTCCTGCGCACGTGCTTCTGTGGTGACAAAAGGTAGCGTATAGGAATTGAAAACTAAGGGAAATTGCGACAAAACAGCATGTCCTAGCGTTTCTGCGGTTATTGCGGTTCCATCTGAAATAAAAAAAACAGTTCGTTCTGTGAGGTTTGTTTTATGATTAGTTGCGGTTATTTCGCTCATATATAGTGTCTTTTGTTGTATTTTTCGTTGGTTTTAGAGAGATATTATATTTGATTAAAGTTTAAAAAATAGTTTATAGGGGAAAGTATAGCCAATATTTGAACAATTTTTAGAACAAAAATTTTTTCTTGCTAGTTGGAACGATTCACCAGTCTATATTCAGATATTGTCTGTGCTAGTCTATTTCGTGAGGCGAATTATCGCCAATGAGATTTTTTACGATTTGTACCTTGTCACTAAATTGCTAGATAAAGATAAAGGATCGCTTTCAATGTCCACAAATGGCCTCACTCCGTGTAATGTACTTTGGTATAACCAATTAGGGATGAATGATGTTGACCGTGTTGGCGGCAAAAATGCCTCGCTCGGTGAAATGATTACCAACCTGTCCGATCTTGGTGTATCCGTACCTAACGGATTTGCGACAACCGCACAGGCGTTTAATGATTTTCTTGAGCAGAGCGGCGTGAATCAGCGCATTTATCAGCTGCTAGATGAAACGGATATTGATGATGTTAATCAACTCGCTGCGGCGGGGGAAAAGATCCGTCAATGGGTTATCGACACCCCTTTTACACCACAGTTAGAAAGTGATATTCGTGCGGCATACCAAACACTGTCTGAAGGTGAAAAAGATGCCTCGTTTGCTGTACGTTCATCTGCAACAGCAGAGGACATGCCTGATGCTTCATTCGCAGGGCAGCAAGAGACTTTTTTGAACGTTCAAGGCATCGATGCTGTATTGGTTGCTATTAAACACGTATTCGCTTCCTTATTTAATGACCGCGCGATTTCATATCGTGTCCACCAAGGCTATGACCACCGTGGAGTGGCACTCTCCGCGGGTGTTCAAAGAATGGTGCGCTCAGATTTAGCATCTTCTGGCGTGATGTTCACCATTGATACTGAATCAGGGTTCGACCAAGTCGTCTTCATCACCTCAGCTTATGGCTTAGGCGAGATGGTTGTGCAAGGGGCAGTAAACCCAGATGAGTTTTATGTGCATAAACCCACCTTGCTGAATAATCGTCCAGCTATTGTGCGTCGTACTCTTGGCTCGAAAAAATTACAAATGGTTTATGCGAACAGTCAAGAGCACGGTAAGCAAGTACAGATTGAAGATGTGCCAGAAGCACTACGCAATCGTTTCTCTTTGACTGATCACGAAGTTGAAGAGCTGGCGCGCCAAGCATTACAGATTGAAAAACATTATGGTCGCCCAATGGATATCGAATGGGCTAAAGATGGTCATAATGGGCGTCTGTACATTGTTCAGGCTCGCCCAGAAACCGTTCGCTCGAATCAACAAGTGATGGAACGTTACCAATTAAAACAACAAGGGAATGTGTTGGTTGAAGGGCGTGCTATCGGGCATCGTATCGGTTCAGGCCATGTTAAAGTGATCCATAACTTAAATGAAATGGATAGGATCCAAGCTGGCGACGTACTCGTTACTGATATGACAGACCCAGATTGGGAGCCTATCATGAAAAAAGCGGCTGCGATTGTGACCAATCGTGGCGGTCGTACCTGCCATGCGGCGATTATTGCCCGCGAATTGGGTATCCCCGCTGTGGTCGGTTGCGGTGATGCGACAGAGCGCCTGCTGGAAAATAGTCAGGTGACTGTTTCCTGTGCTGAAGGGGATACAGGGTTTGTCTATGAAGGTGAGCTAGGATTTGAAATTCATAGCTCCGCCGTTGACGAAATGCCAGCGCTTGATGTCAAGATCATGATGAACGTGGGTAACCCAGATCGTGCATTTGATTTTGCCTGTTTACCAAACGAAGGGGTTGGCTTAGCGAGGTTAGAATTCATTATTAACCGAATGATTGGTGTTCACCCAAGAGCTTTACTGGAGTTCGATTCACAAACTCCTGAGCTACAAAATGAAATTCGCACCATGATGGCAGGTTATGATGATCCCATTGAATTCTATGTTGGTAAGTTGACTGAAGGGATTTCGACGTTAGCGGCAGCATTCTGGCCAAAACGGGTTATCGTGCGTCTTTCTGACTTTAAATCTAATGAGTATGCCAACCTTGTCGGTGGGGATATTTATGAGCCGGAAGAAGAGAACCCAATGTTAGGTTTCCGTGGAGCAGGGCGCTATGTCTCAGATAGCTTCCGAGATTGTTTCGCTCTTGAGTGTGAAGCCGTTAAGCGGGTACGTAATGAGATGGGGCTAACAAACGTTGAAGTGATGATCCCATTTGTGCGGACTGTCGCTCAGGCGGAAGCCGTAGTGGCTGAATTAGCGAAGCATGACCTCAAACGTGGTGAAAACGGCTTGAAAGTCATTATGATGTGTGAGATCCCATCAAACGCATTACTGGCAGACCAATTCCTTGAACATTTTGATGGCTTCTCTATTGGCTCTAATGATATGACCCAATTGACCTTAGGTTTAGATAGGGATTCTGGGGTCGTTTCTGAGCTATTTGATGAACGCAATGATGCCGTAAAAGCCATGTTATCGATGGCGATTCAAGCGGCTAAACGTCAAAACAAATATGTCGGTATTTGTGGTCAAGGCCCATCGGATCATCAAGATTTTGCGCAATGGTTAGTTGAAGAGGGAATAGATAGTCTTTCTCTTAACCCAGATACCGTTGTACAAACTTGGTTAAAATTAGCTGATTCATAATGAATTAATCTATTATTTAAGACGAGAGTCTCAAGCCGACAATTATAATTGTCGGCTTTTTTTATAAATCAAATTGAATATACCGATTGTCAACTTCAATAGAAGCTATCAGTTATTAATTAATATCTAATATAAGTAAATTTAAATACTGGATGAGAATTAATAGGTGTTTACACGGATTAAGTAATATTAGAAAGTTAATAAACCGATCCATTAGTGTTAATCATTTTGAGTTAAATCAATAAGTGATGCTATATAAATAACTATATAAAGAATTATAAGGTGATATTACTTACTCAAAATGGGAGTAATAAAAGATGAAGTCATTACCTTAGTTGCAGGCCAGCCGGCGAGGCTTAGGATGATGAACAAAATTCATGTTGAGAAAAAAATAAAAAAAAAGCCTATCATGGGCTGACAGGCAAAGACTACACACAGCAATTCTATTGGGATAATCACGCATTAAATTAAATAAGCATGATATTGAGATTCGTATTAATCAAAACGTAATTCGATGTGAAGATAATAAATTAATTAAAAATTATAATCACTAAGAACACTCTTAATATATTTATTAGTCGCTGTATCATAAAGAGAATTCGTTTCAACGAAAAAGATAATATCACAAATGAGCTTGAATACTAACATTAGTCTGTTAAATATTGTTTCTAAATATTAATGAACATAATCGATAATCCAACAGTATGCTTAATAGAGAGCATACTGTTGGTTAGTTTAAAGTAAATTTATTTTTTACTCATAAACTCTTCTTCGAGAAACTTTTCTGTTTCTTCAAGGTTTTCATTTGGTATGGCGACCTCATTCATCCAGGCTTTTAATAGACTGTATGACACCGCAAGTACGACCGGACCTATAAACAAGCCAATCATACCAAAGGAGAGAATACCACCGATAACCCCAACAAGTATGAGCACCATCGGCAAGTCAGCCCCCATTTTGATCAGCCATGGACGTAATACGCCATCCATGGTTGCGACAACAGCAGCCCAAACAGCGAGGATGATTGCCCATGTTGTATCCCCTGTCCAGAATAGCCAAATGACGGATGGTACCATAATCAGTAGCGGGCCAAGCTGAGCAACACAGCAGATAAAGAGGAGAACGGTTAAGATAGCCGCATAGCTGATACCCGATAAGGCAAGCCCTACACCGCCAACAATAGCTTGAATAAGGGCGGTGACGACGACACCTAATGCAACGGCGCGGATTGACTGTGCGGCTAAGACTACCGCTGCATCGCCACGTATCCCTGCTAATCGAACGGCAAAATGGCGGATACCTAACATCACGGATTCGCCTTTGAGGTAGAGTAAACCGCTAAATAGCAACATTAAGGCGAGATGGAACATAAAACGGCCGGCATTGATGGCTTGTGCGAGGAACCAACCAGCAGCTTGTCCTAAATAGGGTTGGACTTTGGCTAACAGTGCATTACCGCCACTGGCAACCAAACTATGCCAAGCGTAATAAATTTTTTCACCAACGAAAGGGACGCTGTTAAGCCATTCTAGATCAGGCAAGCGCAAACTGTTAGGTGACTTAGCGAGTTCAATTAGCGGAGTGCTATTTTGAATAATACTGCCAATAAGAATACCCAGCGGTATAACGAATAGTAAAAGTATTAAGGAGACCATGACTAAAGCCGCCAACCAACGCTTGTTCCACAACCTTGCTTCAAGGCGTAGGAGTAGTGGCCATGTTGCTATCACCATCATACCAGCCCATACAAAACCAAGAATAAACGGGTTCAGTACCCAAAAACAGGCCGCTATCATTAAAATGATAAATGCGAAGCCAAAAATAAGTTTGGGTAAGTCGAGACGTTTTTGCGATTTTTCCATTAATGCCTAATCCTTAACAAATAAAAACACTGCAAGTGAGCTATTTTTTCAGGTGAAAATAACGTAATTTCTTTTTCACGATCAAAAAAAACAATATTGTGATATGGTTCCATCACTGACAATGTCATCAGCGGTTGTACCTTCTTTAAGGAAAACGGGTTTTGCAGGGGGAAGCTCCGTAAACCAATCAGGCACTATTGTGCTACTTAAAATAAAGATAGTACATAACGAGTAATGCGAACACTAAACAACAAGAGTCATCGTTAATAATGATCCCGCGTATAACTGAAGCACCTCATTTAAGTAAACTAGTTATTGAATTTCTGCACCAACTACAGGCACATGGCTTTACAGGCGATAATGGCACTAGCTATGCGGAACGCTTATCAATGGCGACCGATAATAGCATTTATCAATTATTACCTCAGGCGGTGGTATTTCCTCGTTCGAGTGCGGATGTCCAAATTATAACCCGTGTTGCCGGATTAGAAAAATTCAGAGAATTAACCTTCACCCCACGAGGTGGTGGCACAGGAACGAATGGTCAATCATTGACCGAAGGGATTGTGGTTGATATGTCACGTTATATGAACCGCATTCTAGAAATTAACCCTGAACAGGGCTGGGTTAAAGTAGAAGCGGGTGTGGTGAAAGATCAACTAAACCAATTTCTCAAACCCTATGGCTATTTTTTCTCACCTGAGTTGTCCACCAGTAACCGAGCCACATTAGGGGGGATGATCAATACCGATGCATCGGGGCAAGGCTCTTTGGTGTACGGTAAAACCTCAGATCACGTGCTGGGTGTTAAAGCGGTTTTGCTGGGAGGGGAATGCCTTGAAACACGCGCTATGCCTATCGCACTCGCCCAAACGATTGCGTCAGAGGATTCTGTCACAGGGCGTATCTACAAAACCGTACTTGAACGCTGTTTAGAGCAGCGCCCTTTGATTGAAGAAAAGTTTCCAAAATTGAACCGTTTTTTAACGGGCTATGATTTACGTCATGTGTTTAATGATGACCTTAGTGAATTCGACCTGACGCGTATTTTAACGGGGTCGGAAGGTTCACTGGCTTTTATTACCGAAGCCACGTTGGATATCACCCCTTTACCAAAAGTACGCCGTTTGGTGAACGTTAAATATGACTCTTTTGAATCTGCACTACGTAATGCGCCGTTTATGGTGCAGGCAAAAGCTCTGTCTGTCGAAACCGTCGATTCAAAAGTACTGAATTTAGCACGGGAAGATATCGTTTGGCATTCCGTGAAAGCATTAATCACCGATGTACCAAACAAAGAGATGCTGGGCCTTAATATTGTTGAATTTAGTGGGGATGATGAGGACGAAATCAATCACTTAACCACGAGCCTGTGCCAGCGTTTAGATGAGTTAATGGCAAGTCATCAAGCGGGTGTGATTGGCTATCAAGTCTGTCATGATTTGGATGACATCAACCGTATTTACAATATGCGTAAAAAAGCGGTTGGTTTATTAGGAAATAGTAAAGGGGCTGCTAAACCGATCCCATTTGTTGAAGATACCTGCGTACCACCTGAACACCTAGCGGATTACATAGTAGAGTTTAGAGCACTGCTGGATAGCCACAATCTGAATTACGGGATGTTTGGGCATGTGGATGCGGGGGTTTTACACGTACGTCCTGCTTTAGATATGTGTGACCCGCAACAAGAAGTGTTGATGAAGCAAATTTCAGATGACATTGTCGCGCTGACTGCCAAATATGGCGGGTTATTATGGGGGGAGCACGGTAAAGGGTTCCGCGCTCAATATAGCCCGGCGTTTTTCGGTGAAGTGTTGTATAACGAGTTACGGAATATCAAAGCCGCTTTTGACCCTGATAACCGTCTGAATCCAGGTAAAATCTGTCCGCCAGCCGGTATTGATGCGCCAATGAAACAGGTGGATGCAGTTAAGCGAGGCACCTATGATCGCCAAATACCTGTACAGGTACGCCAAACGTTCCGTGGGGCGATGGAGTGTAACGGTAATGGGCTATGTTTTAACTTTGATGTGAAAAGCCCTATGTGTCCATCAATGAAAATAAGTGGACAGCGGATCCATTCGCCAAAAGGGCGTGCGACCCTCGTTCGTGAATGGTTACGGCTTCTTTCTAACCAAGGCGTCACGCCAGAAAGCTTAGAAAAAGGAATACAAGAAAACCGTCCATCACTACGCGGCTTGATTGAGAAAACACGCAATACATGGCAGGCGAAAAAAGGGGATTATGACTTTTCTCATGAAGTTAAAGCCGCGATGTCTGGGTGCTTAGCTTGTAAAGCTTGCTCAACACAATGCCCGATCAAAATCGATGTGCCTTCATTTAGAGCCAAATTTTTAGCGCTATATCACAGCCGATATTTAAGGCCTGTGCGGGATCATATTGTGGCGGGAGTGGAAAATAGCGCCCCCTTGATGTCGAAAGCGCCGGGTGTATTTAACTTTTTCTTACGTCAGCCATGGGTACAGAAATTAAGTGAGCAGACGATTGGAATGGTCGATCTCCCGCTGTTTTCTCAACCTACCTTAAAGCAAGAGCTATCAGGGCATGCGGCGATGACAGTGACGCTGGAGCAGTTAGAGTCGATGTCTCCTGCACAACGTGAAAACCATGTGTTGGTAGTACAGGACCCATTCACCAGTTATTACGATGCAAAAGTCGTGGCGGATTTTGTCAAATTAATCGAAAAATTGGGCTTTAAACCTGTTTTATTACCATTTTCACCGAATGGTAAGGCGCAACATGTCAAAGGGTTCCTTGCTCGCTTTGCCAAAACAGCGCAGAAAACCGCTGATTTTCTAAATCGGGTCGCCAAATTAGAGTTACCTATGGTTGGTGTCGATCCTGCATTAGTGTTGTGTTATCGCGATGAATACCGTGAGATTTTAGGGGTGCAGCAGTGCCGTTTTACCGTACAACTTGCTCATGAGTGGCTAGTGACATTGCCTGAGCCTACCGAGCATCGTCAGGTGTCGTCTGCCCCATGGTATTTCTTTGGTCATTGCACGGAAACAACCGCATTGCCAAATAGTGCGACTCAGTGGGCAAATTTGTTTAAACGTTATGGTCAAGAGCTTAAAAACATCAGTGTAGGGTGTTGTGGTATGGCTGGGACTTATGGTCATGAAGTGGCGAATATCAAAAACTCGAAAGGTATCTATAATTTATCGTGGAAACCCGCGATAGAGAAATTACCCAAAGAGCGTTGTTTAAGCACAGGGTATTCATGTCGCAGCCAAGTAAAACGTATGGAAAATACACAAATAAAACACCCTATACAGGCGTTATTGGAGATAGTTGAATGATTTGGAGACGTAAATTTACGCTTGACCACATGGCAGAAATGGCCAAAGGCTGTATGTTAGGCCATCTAGGTATTGAGATCACGGGGTATGGTGATGATTACCTTGAAGGCACTATGCCAGTCGACCAACGAACAAAACAGCCATTTGGTTTATTACATGGGGGCGCTTCTGTTGTGCTGGCGGAATCATTAGGCTCAATAGCAGGTTACCTATGCAGTGAAGGGGAACAACGTGTTGTTGGCCTTGAAATTAATGCTAATCACATTCGTTCGGCAACCCAAGGTGTAGTGAAAGGCGTTTGTAAGCCTGTTCACCTAGGGCGCCGCCAGCAGGTATGGAATATTGATATTTTCAATGAGAAAGGGCAACTGTGTTGTACTTCTCGTTTAACGACCGCGGTACTCTCCGATTGATACCCATTAACCTCAACTCGAATAGGGTTGAGGTTCCTTCAACAATTTCATCAGAATTTCAATTTTTGTCTTGCCGATTAAGTTGTATAATAAATGTATCTTTATTAATTTGTGCCATTTAAGTGTATTGATGAGTACATAATATTAAAAAAAATGTAACTTTTTTTAATCGTTATATTTTAATGAGTTAGTGTACATTTTTACACGCGATGGCGTATAAATAAGCGCAAAATGCGTAAAAAATGAGCTAGAATAGGTATAACCTTTCAAAACAAATGGTTGAAGTGACAAAGGTTATCGTTACCATAGGATAAACGGAGTTAATCTCCTGATAACTGGCTGAAAAGCCATGAGAATTGTGGGGTCAATATGACTGCAAATGTGAATGACAGCGTAGAAACTTTTTCTATAGACGAAACGAATTGGCAAGGTGTCAGCCTAACTGATAGCGCGGCGAAACAAATCAAAAAATTGATGGAGCAAAATCCTGAAACTAAAGGGCTTTCGCTGGGTGTTAAACAGTCTGGATGCGCTGGCTTTGGCTATGTTTTCGAGATGATCGAGAACCCAACAGAGGATCATTTACTCTTTGAACATGATGGTGCACGTCTGTATGTACCTAAAGAAGCCATGCCATTTATCGATGGTACAGTTGTCGATTATGTCCAAGAAGGGCTTAATCGGATATTTAAATTCAATAATCCGAAAGCGCAACATGCCTGTGGGTGTGGTGAAAGCTTCGGTGTTTAATATGTGAAGTCAGATTATGTCTCAGAGCAATGTAGAAATTGGCGATGAAGTTCAAAGCTGGCTAAATGACCAGCGTTATAAAGAAGGCTTTTTTACGAATGTCGCCACAGATGAAATGGCTAAAGGGATCAACGAAGATGTTGTCCGAGCGATTTCTGCAAAACGTAATGAGCCAGAGTGGATGCTAAAATTCCGCCTTGATGCCTATCATCACTGGAAAGGAATGGAAGAGCCACACTGGTTAAAAGCCCATTATCCAAATTTAGATTATCAAGACTACAGCTATTACTCAGCGCCATCTTGTGGTTCTTGTGATGACAGTTGCGGGTCACAATCCGGTGCGAAGCAAGGAACTGGTGTTACAGAAACCAATAATTATCTAACGGCTGAAGTTGAAGAGGCCTTCAACCAACTCGGTGTTCCTGTTCGTGAAGGGAAGGCCGTGGCGGTCGATGCTATTTTTGACTCAGTATCTGTTTCTACAACATATCGTGATGATCTTGCTAAACACGGCATTATTTTCTGTTCATTCAGTGAAGCTATCCAAGAGTACCCTGAGTTGGTGCAAAAATACCTTGGTACTGTCGTTTCTAGTCACGATAACTTCTTTGCTGCGCTCAATGCGGCGGTGGCATCGGATGGCACTTTTGTGTATATCCCGAAAGGGGTACGTTGTCCGATGGAGCTTTCCACTTACTTCCGTATTAATGCTGCAAAAACAGGGCAATTTGAACGGACGATTTTGATCGCCGACGAAGGAAGCTATGTCAGCTACATTGAGGGCTGTTCAGCACCTGTCCGTGATAGCTATCAGTTACATGCTGCGGTCGTCGAAGTCATCATCCATAAAGATGCAGAAGTGAAATACTCAACGGTTCAAAACTGGTTCTCCGGTGGCGACAGTGAAGCAGGTGGTATTCTTAACTTTGTGACTAAGCGTGCGCTGTGCGAAGGTGAGAATTCGAAAATGTCATGGACTCAATCTGAAACGGGTTCTGCGATCACCTGGAAATACCCAAGTGTTATCTTAAAAGGGGATAACTCGGTTGGTGAGTTTTTCTCTGTGGCACTGACAAACGGTAACCAGCAAGCCGATACCGGCACTAAAATGATCCATATTGGTAAAAATACGCGTTCGACGATCATCTCTAAAGGTATCTCAGCGGGTAAAAGCCAAAATAGCTATCGCGGCTTAGTGAAAATCTTACCAAGTGCACATAATGCACGCAATTTCACTCAATGTGACTCGATGCTTATTGGTACTCAGTGTGGAGCACACACATTCCCTTACGTTGAAGTCAAAAATAACACCGCTCAGCTAGAACATGAGGCGACCACTTCTCGCATTGGCGAAGATCAGCTTTTTTACTGCTTACAGCGTGGAATTAGTGAAGATGATGCGATTTCAATGATCGTAAATGGTTTCTGTAAAGACGTTTTCTCGGAACTTCCGTTAGAGTTTGCGGTAGAAGCACAGAAATTGCTGGCAATCAGCCTAGAGCACAGTGTGGGCTGATCACAATCAGGTTTATATGCGCAAAAGCGCTAAAGGCATGTTGATATGTTAAGTGTTAAAAATTTACATGTAAGTGTAGAAGGCAATGAAATATTAAAGGGCTTATCATTGGAAGTGAAACCGGGTGAGGTTCACGCCATTATGGGTCCGAATGGTTCAGGTAAAAGTACGTTATCTGCAACACTCGCTGGTCGTGAAGAGTATGACATCGACAGTGGCGAAGTCATTTTCAAAGGTAAAGATTTGCTAGAGTTGGACCCAGAAGAGCGAGCTGGTGAGGGTATCTTCTTAGCGTTCCAATACCCAGTAGAAATTCCAGGGGTGAGTAACCAATTCTTCCTCCAAACGGCCGTCAATGCGGTTCGTGAATATCGTCAGCAAGAACCTTTAGATCGTTTTGATTTCCAAGATTTTATTGAAGATAAAATTAACTTACTGGAGATGCCTCAAGATTTATTGACACGCTCTGTTAACGTGGGCTTCTCCGGCGGTGAAAAAAAACGTAATGATATTCTGCAAATGGCTGCTCTTGAGCCAGAACTCTGCATCTTAGATGAAACTGACTCAGGGTTAGATATTGATGCACTGAAAACCGTTGCCAATGGTGTCAATTCACTGCGCTCTCCAGACCGTTCATTTATCATTGTGACGCATTACCAGCGCATTCTGGATTACGTCAAACCTGATTTTGTGCATGTGCTGTATCAGGGGAAAATCATCAAATCAGGTGATTTCAGCTTGGCGAAAAAACTGGAGGAGCAAGGTTATGGCTGGCTTATTGACCAACAGTGAAAGAGCAGGAAAACGTGCTCAGGTAGCTGCATTAAATGAGCAAGCGATGGCGCGTTTTGCAACACTTTTTGAGCAACGCTCTGGGGCGAAATCGCATCATGCGGCGGCACATTGGGAAAAAGCTAAACAAGTCGGTTTACCGGTTTTTCGTCATGAAGATTGGCACTATACGCCGTTGCATTCGGTATTGAATACACATTATCGTTTTGCCGAACAAGATCTTGACGAAAAAGCGTGTGAAGCTTTAGCGCTTCCGATTGATGCCTATCGAATCGTACTTGTTGATGGCCGCTATAGCTCAACACTTAGCTCTATCGATATGGGGCCATTTCAAGTTGCGCTATTAGATAGCCAAGATATGCTGCCCGATGCGGTTAATAGTGAGATCTTTTTGCATTTAACGGAAAGTCTTGCTCAACAGCCAATTGTTATTCACCTAGGTGCAAATCAAATTGCACAAAAGCCCCTTTATCTACTGAATATATCCAGCGGTAGTGATGGCGATACGGTGAATACTAGCCAATATCGCTATCACATCACGTTAGATACAAACAGCAAAGCGCAAGTGATCGAGCATTTTGTCAGTTTTAACGATAAAGCCCATTTTACTGGGGGCCGTTTAACAGTTGAAGTGGGGGATAATGCGCAATATCAGCACTTCAAACTGAATAACGAAAACAATGTGGCTCAGCATTTTGCTCATAATGACATCGTGGTTGGTCGCGATAGCCAAGTATTAAGCAGCAGTTTTTTGCTGGGTGGAGCACTAACGCGCCATCATACGAGCGCACAACTGATGGGTGAAAATGGGCATTTTTCACTCAATAGCTTGTTATTGCCAAAAGACAGTGAAATTGTCGATACTCGGACTTACCTTGAACACAATGTAGGTCAGTGTGAAAGCCGGCAATTACATAAAGTCATTGCCATGGACGGAAGTAAAGCCGTGTTCAATGGCATGATCAAAGTGGCGCCAAATGTCTTAAAAACAGACGGTCAAATGAGCAATCACACGTTATTATTGGGTGATAAAGCCGAAGTTGACACTAAGCCTCAGCTAGAAATTTATGCTGACGATGTGAAGTGTGGGCATGGTGCAACGGTAGGCCGTATTGATGATGAGCAGTTATTTTACCTGCGCTCCAGAGGGATTGACGGTAAAGCCGCAAAACATATGATTATCATTGCTTTTGCAGCGGAGTTGACTGAGTCGATTGAAAATGAAGAACTCAAACAAGCCGTCATGGCGAATATTCGCCAACGCTTAGCAGAGGTCTAATACGCGTATGACATACAACGTAACAGCAGTTAGGCAGGATTTTCCTGCCTTATCCCAAAGTGTGAATAATCATCCTTTGGTCTATCTTGATAGTGCAGCAAGTGCACAGAAGCCTCTGCAAGTGATTGAAAAAGAGAGCGAGTTTACGTTGCATCAATATGCTGCGGTACATCGTGGGATACATACCCTCAGCGCGCAAGCGACAAGCATGATGGAAGAGGTACGCCAAAAAGCGGCCGATTTTATTCATGCCTCTTCAGCAGAAGAAATAGTTTTTGTTAAAGGCACAACCGAAGCAATCAACCTTGTTGCCAATACCTTCGGGCGAACATTTATCGGTAAAGGCGATAATATTGTCATTACTGAGATGGAACACCACGCCAACATCGTACCTTGGTACATATTAGCCGAATCTATAGGCTTTGAAATTCGGGTCATTCCTGTTAGTGACGATGGGCGGTTACTGTTAACGCAACTTGGTGAACTCATTGATGCCAAAACACGGTTATTGAGCTTTACTCACATCTCTAATGTGCTAGGCACCGTTAACCCCGTTAAAGAGATTATTCAGCAAGCGAGGGCTTTAGCGGCTAATTGTGGGGCTGAGTTGTATGTGCTAGTCGATGGCGCTCAAGGTGCGATGCACAGTGTTGTTGATGTGCAAGAGTTAGACTGTGATTTTTATACTTTCTCAGGGCATAAACTGTATGGGCCGACAGGGATTGGCATTCTGTATGGCAAAAAATCACTTTTAGATAAGATGCCTCCGTGGGAAGGGGGGGGAGCAATGATCCGCCATGTCAGTCTTAAAAACGGGATCACTTATGCGGATGCGCCATGGCGTTTTGAAGCAGGAACCCCCAATGTTAGCGCCATTATTGGCTTAGGGGCGGCCTTTGATTATCTCAATGTGTTAGGGAGAGCAGAAGCCTTTGCTTATGAAAAGGAAGTGATGTCCTATGCTTCTAAAAAATTAAAAGAAATTCCCTCATTAACCCTATACGGTAACGATCAACGTGAAGGGGTGATCGCATTTAACCTCGGCACACATCATGCTTACGATGTTGGCTCTTTTTTAGATCAATATGGTATTGCTATCCGTACTGGGCACCATTGTGCATTACCATTGATGGACCGCTATAATGTTCCTGCAATGTGTCGCGCTTCGGTAGGTATCTATACGACCAAAGAAGAGATAGATTCCTTATTCAATGCATTACAGCGCATTAAAAAATTGTTAGGCTAGGCGTTAAAGCCTGATTGTTTTTGTTATCATTGACTGAAAAAGCCAATATGTTATTGGCTTTTTCATTTATTAACCCTGCTCCTATTAACTGAACGATTTGCTAATCAGCAGAGAAAACGAATCAGGTTGACTAACCTTAGAGACATTTGTGATTAATTAAGGAAAGAAGTATGCCAGCTTTACCCGATGAACATAAATTGCTACGGAATTTTGCACGTTGCCAAGACTGGGAAGAGCGTTATCTATACATGATAGAGCTTGGTGGGCGCTTAACGCCATTAACAGAGCAACAACGTAGCGATAGTAACTTGATTGCAGGTTGTCAAAGCCAAGTCTGGATAGATATGCAAAAACAGCCAGATGGTAGCATTTGTTTTGCTGGTGATAGTGACGCGGCGATCGTGAAAGGGTTAGTTGCAATAGTCATTATTCTTTTTCAGGGGAAAACGGCTGAGCAGATCTTGTCAGTAGATGTCAAATCATTTTTCGCTCAACTTGCTTTGGAGCAGCATTTGACGCCGTCGCGTACTCAGGGCCTTAATGCGATGATCCGGACAATCCTTTCCCGAGCAACACAGCTACAATAATTATCTCGCGGGGAATACTATTTCCCTGCTTGTTTTTTTGAACTGTTCTGAGCAGCCATCCCTCGTATTCATGATTAACTCTTCGATTTAGCTTAACTCATTGTTTCATCAATGATATAACGATTACTACTTACAAAATATTCAACGGGTATTAAAGATAAGCAATATAGTTGCTATTATGTACATCTTGAATGAGAAGCGATGTCTATCCGCTTCGAATCGTCGAGTTGTGGCTAAGCTCCATTTGAATTTCTCGTGGCTGCTTTTTTTGCTGCCTAGCTACCCCTCAAGTTATTAGAGCATAGTTTGGTATTCCCTGGAGTCGGTATGAAGAAAGCGTTAACTGTGGCAAGTTTGTTTGTGGCAAGTGTATTGCTATCGCCGGTACAAGCGAAGGATTATCCATTACCAGATAGCAATACGCGCCTTATCGGGGAAAATACACACTATGTTGTACCCAATGATGGTCGTTCATTAGAAATGATTGCCAGCGAATATCAAATTGGTTTACTGGCGATGCTAGAAGCGAACCCCGGTACGGATCCTTATTTACCCGAAGCTGGCAAAGAGTTGATTATTCCGACGCAAATGTTATTGCCAGCAACACCTCGGACGGGGATTATTATTAACCTCGCCGAATTAAGACTGTATTACTATCCTGAAGGTAGTAAAGAAGTGGTGGTCTATCCTATCGGAATTGGTCAATTAGGGCGTGATACACCGGAAATGGTGACATCTGTGAGCCAATCCATTAAAGATCCCACATGGACGCCAACGGCGAATATTCGTAAAAATTATGCCAAAGAAGGGATCACTTTGCCTGCGGTGGTACCCGCAGGGCCAGACAACCCAATGGGGCTTTACGCGTTACGTTTAGCATATGGCAGAGGTGAATATTTAATTCACGGCACGAATGCTGATTTTGGTATTGGTATGCGTGTTAGCTCAGGCTGTATTCGTCTACGCCCAGATGATATTGAAGCTCTGTTTAAAACGGTTCCTAAAGGAACGCGAGTGCAAGTGATCAATCAACCGGTTAAATATTCAAAAGAAGCTGATGGTAGCTATTACATCGAAGTACACCAACCTCTTTCCAAGAAAGCTTCAGATGATCCACAAACAATGCCGATACCGCTCTCTGATGATTTTAAACGTTTCCTTGAAAATGAAGAGATTGATAAAGCATTAGTGGAAAAAGAGCTGGCAAGGCGTTCAGGGTTGCCTGTGAGGGTTAACAAGGAGCAGGGGGTTGAAAGGCAATATGAACCGGAGTACAGCGTGAGTGGCAGTCAAACCGATGAAGTCATCAATGAACAGGGGAAATATCCAGCGTTGAATCCGATTGATGAATTTACTATTTCACAGCCTCAACCTGTCTATCAGGGATCTGAAAACGAATAACAGGTAAAAAATAAGGGCCTAATATCTAGGCCCTCTACATATAAGATTATGCGGTATAAAACAGTAGACCGTTATACCGTTGCTAATTCAAACTTACTTTTTGTAAGAACGAACTTGGTTATCAAGACGTTGGTTAGCACGAGCTGCTTCTTGTTGTGCAGCTTGAACTTCAGCGCGAATAGTCTGGACATCGTTGCTCAGTTGATCAACTTTACCATTCAGAGTTTGCACGTCTGAAGAGAGTTTTTGCACTTCAGTGCTGTTAGAACAACCCGCCAGTAATGCTGAAGCTAGAACGATAGAGCCCAGAACAATTTTAGTACGAATCATTATTTTACCCTCTAGATAGATTTATCTTGAAAATACCAAAGTAAGCGACCAGTAAAATAGATATCAGATTGTTTCTACATCTACTTATTCCATATGAACAACGCAATGTGTTCAGGAATGGTACTTACTTTTTCTTATGCTAGTACTTAATTTCCAGTTTTGCTAGAAATACTTTTAGCCAGACAGTAGGAAAAATAAGAAAAAATGTATTCTCAACTCTCAAGGCTATTATTCAATCAAATCAAACTCTCTTTGAGATATTAGTCTAATATAGCAAATGAATAATAGATTGCAATAACGCCATAAATCAAAATATTCTCTACCGGAAGCATTTTATGTTAAAACAAAACATCCTACCTTATTCGACTAATAGTATAAGTGTTGGATGAGCGAAAATGGCAACCATTTATTGTGCTCAGGCAGAATGACAAACATTCATTTATTGAAACATGACTTAAAAAAACAAAAACGGGAAAAACAAAGTTCTCCCCGTTTTAATTACGCCCTAAACGATGTCTTAAGACGTTATGGATTTTAAGCTATTGCTAATTACAGCACGTGTACGGAAGATGTATTGGTTGTTCCGCTTGGAACTAATGCACCAGATACCATCACAATAGCATCACCTTCTTTCGCCAAGCCACTATTTAAAGCTGCACGTTTACCTTCGCGGTAAAAATCATCTGTTGATGTGAAACCACCAACCATCATTGGTACTACACCTTTTACCAATAACAACTGACGAGCGGTTTCTTCGTTAGTGGTTAGCGCTAAAATAGGCGCGGTAGGGAAGTATTTACGGACTGATTTGGCTGATTTACCGCCGAAAGTAGCAACGACAATCAGTGGAACGTCTAACTTCTCAGACATCTCAACGGCGCCACGGCAAACCGCTTCGGTGACACGTAGGCGTTGGCCTGGTTTTTGGTTATCAATACGGGTTGGCATGATGCGATCTGTGCGCTCACAAATCGTTGCCATGATAGTAACGGCTTCAACAGGGTATTTGCCTTTAGCACTTTCACCTGAAAGCATCACAGCATCCGTACCATCAAGGATGGCGTTTGCCACGTCGCCTGCCTCAGCGCGAGTAGGGCGTGGGTTTTTGATCATTGAATCTAACATTTGCGTTGCGGTGATCACGACTTTACGTGCAGCAACACATTTCTCAATCATCATTTTTTGGGCGAAAATAACTTCTTCTACAGGGATCTCAACACCCAAGTCACCACGGGCAACCATGATACCATCAGACGCTTCCAAGATATCATCAAAGTTATTCAAACCTTCTTGGTTTTCAATTTTGGAGATGATCTGAATATTTTCGCCACCGTGTTTTTTCAGGTGAGCACGGATTTCTTCCACATCAGAACGTTTACGGATAAACGACGCGGCGACAAAATCGACGCCTTGCTCACAACCAAAAATCAGGTCTTCTTTATCTTTTTCAGCGAGAGCAGGTAAACCAATAGAGACGCCGGGTAGGTTAACGCCTTTTTTCTCACCTAAATCACCATTATTCAAGACTTCACAGATCACTTCTGTCGCGGTGACATCTTTCACTTTCATGCCAATTAAACCGTCGTCGACTAAAACGGTATCACCCGCGTTAAGATCTGCGGTCAAACCGGCATAAGTTACAGCAACTCTGTCTTTATTACCGATAACTGAGGTATCTGTAGTGAATGTAAAAGTTTGACCAGCAACGAGAGAAACATCGTTACCGCCCTCAAGTTTCATGGTGCGGATTTCAGGCCCTTTAGTATCAAGCAGGATAGCGGCTTGTTTGCCAGTTCTCGCACAGACTGCACGTAGATTTTTGATACGTTGACCATGCTCTTCATAGTCGCCGTGAGAGAAGTTGAGACGCATGACATTCATGCCTGCATCAAGAAGTTGGTTCAATTTTTCTTCTGATTCGGTTTTTGGACCGATGGTACAAACAATTTTCGTTTTTTTCATGGCAGTCTATCTAAAGGTTATAAAGGAAATCGGTATTGTCGTCGATTCATGAATACGTTTTGTTGCGCAACGCATTGTATTAAGAATAGGCGACAGTCTGGTGTTCAATGCAATTATGTTGTGGATTAGATCACATTTTTTATGCTAATTATTATGATTGTAACCTAATGCACTAAAGCTAACTTACTGATTTATTTTTGATGAAACCTTTCAGCTTGTGCGATTATTATAGACAACAAAAAACTGTGAGACAAATCAAATTTTGCAAAATTGAGTGAAGAGATATTTCAGATCAAAATAATTGAAGATTTTATCGGTGCTGTTGCGCAACACGAGAAGGTGGTCACAAAAACGGTGGAGCAGATAAGAAAACAAGGGAGAAACAGTGAATAACATCGTTGAATGGTGCGTCCGAGTAGACTCGAACTACCGACCCCCACCATGTCAAGGTGGTGCTCTAACCAACTGAGCTACGGACGCATTGTAATATCATTGACGTTGTGAAATGGTGCGTCCGAGTAGACTCGAACTACCGACCCCCACCATGTCAAGGTGGTGCTCTAACCAACTGAGCTACGGACGCGTTTCAAAACTGTCAGGGTGACAACGGGAACGAATATTAACGTCCTACCGCCGTTCTGGCAAGGGGAAAATGTATTTTCGTGATAGTTTGCTCGTATTTACAGCGACTAAAGCAAAAATACATTCCCCAATCGAATAATTTGCTTGTTATTCCATCAATTAGCGCGTTGAACGAAGTAAAACAACGCTATCAGGTTGCCTATGGATCCACCAAATACGGGTGGCCATACCCACGGCAGCCGCACTTAGACCCACAATAAATCCGATCCAAAAGCCTTTAGGCCCCATCGCAGGGAAGATAAAGTCAGTTAATGCGAGTACATAACCTACAGGTAACCCTAAAATCCAGTAAGCGGTAAAGGTAATAAAGAAGATAGAACGCGTATCTTTATAGCCGCGTAAAATACCTGCACCGATGACCTGCACCGAATCTGAAAGCTGGTAAATCGCTGCAAATAGCATGAGGCTTGAAGCGAGAACAACTACTTCAGGGCTTTTGTTATACATTAACGCAATAGGTTCACGTAAGGTTGCCGTCAGGATCGCGGTACAGCATGCGACTAATAAGCCAACTGCCAAACTGGTATAAGAAGAGACTTTCGCTGCTTCAGTCGATTGTTGTCCAAGGTTATAACCCACACGGATAGTGGCAGCGATACCCAATGACAATGGGAACATAAACATGACCGAGCTGAAGTTTAATGCAACTTGGTGTCCTGCAACCGCCACGACACCCAGCGGCGCAACCAGCAATGCGACGATGGCAAATAGTGTCACTTCAAAAAATAACGCTAACCCAATAGGTGCACCTAAAACAAAAATACGTTTCATAATAAGTGGGTTAGGGGAAGCAAAGGGTTGTGTCGCCTTAATATCGCGTTGTGAGCCCGCTCTTTTTACGTACCAACGCATCATAATGCACATTACCCAGTAGACTGATGCAGTTGCGACACCACAACCCACACCACCTAATGCAGGCGCACCAAAATGCCCATAAATAAAGATATAGTTAATGGGAATGTTGACCATCAAGCCGAGAAAACCAATCACCATGCCTGGTTTGGTTTTGGATAGACCTTCACATTGGCTACGAAAGACCTGATAAAATAGATAGCCGGGCGCACCCCACATAATCGCATGTAAGAAACGGACAGACTTATCTGCTAGCTCTTCATTAATATGCGGCATGTTACCAATAATTAACTTACTATTATAAAGTAAAAAAATCACACCCAGTGAAAGGAAGAACGCTAGCCATAGCCCTTGCTGAATTTGATTACCAATTAACTGACGGCGACCAGAACCATTCATCTGTGCGACGATAGGTGTCAGTGCCATTAATAACCCCTGACCAAAAAGAATAGCTGGCAGCCAGATAGAAAATCCAACTGCAACTGCTGACATCTCGGTTTCACTGACACTACCTGCCATCACGGTATCCACAAAACCCATCGCCGTTTGTGAAAATTGAGCAAGAATGATCGGAATGCCGAGAGCGAGCAAGCTACGCGCTTCTGTAAAATATTTCTGCACGCATACACCTTTAGAGTAATAAATACTGATTAATAGAATATAGAGAAAGAAATGCTAATGATTTTTGATAAATCAAATAGTTAATAGCAACTTTATATTTTAACTCTTTTGATAACTTAAGCCAATGATCTGTTGTTCTTAATATGAAAGAAAGTTGTGTATGGAGCGGCATGATAATGTTACACAAATTCACACATAGGTTGAGCCAAACCACTCAAATTAGATAGATCTCTAAGAATGTTTAGGTAAACTGAGACTATCAATTCATAGCACTGAGAATCATTATGTTTACAGGTATCGTTCAGGGGACTGCCCCAATTGTTGAGGTTACAGAGAGAGCTAACTTTCGTACCCATGTGATGAAATTTACACCAGAACTGCTTGTCGGCTTAGAGACCGGCGCTTCCGTAGCGCATAATGGTTGTTGCCTAACAGTAACAAAAATAGATGGCGAATATGTTAGCTTTGATTTAATCAAGGAAACACTCAGGCTAACCAACCTAGGTGAATTGAAGGTTGGTGATGTTGTTAACATTGAAAGAGCTGCAAAGTATGGTGATGAGATAGGCGGCCATGTGGTATCAGGCCACATTGTGACGACCGCAGAGATCAGTAAAATCTTCACATCAGAAGATAATCATCAAATTTGGTTGTCTATCTATGACAAAGCATTGATGAAATATATTTTACACAAGGGGTTTGTTGCGATTGATGGGATCAGTCTCACTGTCGGTGACGTAATCAATAACCGTTTTTGTGTACATCTGATCCCTGAAACCTTAGCAAGAACCACATTAGGTTTGAAACGGCTGGGGGATAAAGTGAACATTGAAATAGACCCACAAACTCAAGCGATAGTTGATACAGTCGAACGAGTTTTATTGCAGAAAGAGCAGGAAAAAAAAGCTCAAGAAGCGATTACACAGGCAAGCGATAACTAAATGTAACCCTTTGTATGAGGGAAACTGAAAATGCTATAGCACCGAGGAGTTAGCTGGTGTTATAGCATTAAAAGTCTGATAAGTTTTACTATCTTAAGGGGAAATCCCTTGTATTTGCACTTTTGTTGGGTTTTTTAGTACCAAGTATTAATTTGCGCCACTATGCTTTTTCGCTAAAATTAATAGAAATGCTAGCATTATCACGTTCAATTGCTTCAACGAGCCGTTTAAAATGCGCTGACTTTTTATGCATTTCAAGCGCATCGGTACTTTCCCATTCTTCAAAAACGATGTAACCATCCTCTTTAGTGATAAGGTCATATTTAATGCATCCTTGCTCACGACGACTTAGCTTAGCTAAATTTTTGATTATGTCTTTGGTTAAAAATCCATTCTTATTTTCTGTTGTGATTTGTGCATATACAACAATACTCATTCCGTTCTCCTTATGTGTATCGAGAACTATCTTAAAGGGAACTTGGCTTTTGTATTGTAAAAAAACGAATAATGAGACTTCAAAAAAGCAGACGGCGTCATCGTGAAATAACGCTTAAAATCACGATAGAAATGGGACTGATCATAATAGCCTGTTTCTAGCCAGCGATAGGTATCTTGCTCGGCAAGCATTGCCTTAAGTAGTTGTTCTAGACGGCAATTTATCTGATATCTTTTAGGGGTAATGCCATATTCTTTTAAAAATTCTTTTTGTATAAAACGTGCGCTGTATCCCATTTCATCAGCAATATCATTAATCTTTTTGGTTGGATTTCGGTAGAGGATCGCCAATATATCATCCACTAATTGATGCTGTTTTGAGACTTTCGTCGCATTAAAACAATCAAGTAGTCCTTTAAAGGATGATTTCGATAACTCTTTATACCAAGGATCCTGCCATATATCGGCTAACGCGGTCGGTATATCGGTATAAGTTAAGATGCGTTTAGGTAATAAAAAACGCACGGCATCATGGCGTACACGCAATACCATGAGCTTCCCATGATTAGGCTCTGCGGTAAAAGTGTCGATACGCGGAATAACAAGCTGATATTTGTTGACTTGTTGATGGTGATCAGTAGACAGACGTAACGCTTTGGTAGAAACCCAAATTTCTGCGCCAGTACCAGGAAAAATTTTAATCGGTGTTGTAAATTTCTTGATAATTAGAATCGAACTGATAAAAGCATTCAATTCCGTTGGCGGATAATACTGTTTGAGCATAATTCCTACATAGCGAGTTGTTCGAATCACTTATAATAACGTTTTTTAGTCGAAAGACTAATTAAAATAATATTTATGCATTATTAAAGGCTCTATAAAGAGATTCATCTCAATAATAGAGCCTTTATAAGAAGGAATATTCCGTAATTGTGTTACCGAGGAACTCTAATGCCTCCGCTAACGCCGTTCGGACTCCAGAGGATTTGCCACAACTGAATATCTCTTGCTCGGAAAGCGCCAGCACAAGAGTTTAAGTAATAGGTAAACATACGTTTAAAGCGAGGAGTATAATTATTACTTAGTTCTGACCAACTATTTAAGAAGCGTTCATACCAAGCCATTAACGTTTTATCGTAATCAGCCCCAAAATTGTGCCAATCTTCCATGATAAATTTACCTTCACTTGAGTTCCCAATATTTTGAATAGAGGGTAATACGCCATTTGGGAAAATATATTTACCAATCCACGAGTCCACATTGACTTTATTTTTGTTAGAGCCAATTGTGTGTAACAAAAATAAGCCATCGTCTTTAATATTCCTACGTGCCACATCGAAATAGGTTGCGTAGTTTTTAGGGCCAACGTGTTCAAACATGCCGACAGAGACGATGCGATCAAATTTATCATTTAACTCACGGTAATCTTGCAAAATGATATTAACGTCTAAGCCTTTACAGCGCTCTTGTGCGAGTTTTTGTTGCTCTTTAGAGATAGTGACCCCTGTAACAGAGGCGCCATAATGGCGAGCGGCATAGGCGCTTAAGCCTCCCCAGCCACAACCAATATCTAAAAGGCGCATACCCGGCTCTATTTGCAGTTTGCGACAAATTAGATCCAATTTATTAATTTGTGCCTGTTCAAGTGATGTCGCATCATGCCAATAACCGCAAGAATACTGCATATAAGGGTCAAGCATTAGGGTAAAAAGATCATTACCCAAATCATAATGCTCTTCTCCTACAATCCAAGACCGTTTTTGGGTTTGCAGGTTTCTTAGGCGCGCCATAGCGACTTTCATGATATCGGTAAGGTTATTCGGCAGCTTAGTGTCGAGTTTCGCTTGCAATACTTTATAGAAAAATATATCTAAGCGCTCACAGTCCCACCAGCCGTCCATATAACTCTCGCCAAGACCGAGAGACCCTTTTTGTAAAACCCTTTTATAAAAATCGGTATTATGTATTTGAATATCGAAAGGGCGAGAGCCGTTTATTTCTATGCCTGCTTGGTTTAATAAAGGCTCTGCGATCCTTTGCCAATTCGAAACTTTCGCTTTAGTTTCATCTACACAAGTGCTCATATGCTCTCCAACTTGAGATGAAGGTTTTTGAGATAGAATTTCAGTTTGCTGAAAGTGTAGGGTTGCGAAGAATAGCTTCACAAAGACAGGAGCGCATTTATACCGTCGCGCCCTGAGTTTAAACCATCAATATTTATTAACTCAAAAATCACTTCGGACTAAGTATTATCCGAGTATAGAAGCGATAGTTTTATTTAACAATGGCGAAAAATGTCACTTTAGCCAGAAAAGTAGAATTTGAAAGTAAATATACAGAATTGGAATGTCAAATAAAGAGTGGATGATTTTAAAAAGACGACTTAATTAGGTTTTTTATTCCAAATCAGCCACTACAGAGTAGTGGCTGATAGCAAAATTAGTTATTGAGGCTGATATTCTGCATTTTTCCGTGATGATTCAGTGCAATCTTTTGTATTTTGAACAAAATAACCAATAATCATTGGTAATATTGTTATTGCCATGACACCTGTTGTGGATAGTAGCGGATCAAAAGGTAATGCGGAAACTAATATACTGGCGACAAAACACAATCCCAGTTGTAAGGTATTTTGCAATGCGGCAGCTTTACCACTTGCCTGAGGGTAGGCATTCAGCGCTTTTGAAACTGCAATTGGGTAAGAAGCACCGTTCATTGCTGCCATAAAACAAAAGGGGATTAAGATCATGGTTAGGCTTGGTGTGGTATAAATTGCCATTACAAACAGAATTGACATACTCACAGCATAGCCGATCAATAATAATGGAAATAAGATTTCAGCACGGACTTTGATTAATAAAAAACGACATCCATAACCACCAATAATAAAGGCAAGAGTTTGAGGAATATAACTCAGACCAATATCTGCTGGGTCAAAACCCATATTTCTTAAAATAAAAGGTGACCCCGTTAACCAAGCAAAGAAACCGGCACTACAGGATGCGTAAACCAAAACGTTACCACTGTATATACGTGAGCTGAGTAATTTTAAAAATGAAACGGACTCTTTTCCTGATGTACTACTAATGATCTCTTTTGGGGCAACATTTTTTAATAAAAATGTCGGAAGTAATAATAAAACCCCAACGGCCATTAAAACAACAAAGATAATTTCCCAATCATAATGCTCAAGCACCCATGCACCCAATAAAGGCGCCAAAGCAGGAGAAAGAGCAACTAGGGGCATAATGGTCGCAAACACTTTTTGCGTACTAGAGGAGTCATAACGGTCGATAACTAGTGCTTGCCAAAGAACGGCTGCACTACAGACGCCAATTGCCTGTAAAAAACGTAAGATAAGCAGTTGTGTTGCACTGGTGACCCATAACATCCCTAAACAACTTAAAATAAAGAGTGACAAACCGGCAATGAGGATCGGTTTACGACCTAGCTTATCCGATAAAGGCCCCCATAGCAGTTGAGCAAGGGCAAATCCCCCTAAGAAGATACTTAGAGAAGCACTAATTGCGCCTTCAGAAGTATTTAATGCAGTTTGCATTGACCCAAATGCGGGAAGATACATATCAATAGCTAAGAACCCTAGCATACTCAACCCAGCAAGGTAGAACATAAAGCCTGGGGAGTTTTTTGTCGCTGTATTTGTCATGGCAGATTACTTATCTAAAATTTACAAAATTGTTAATAGATACCCTATTGTATAGGTTGTATTTTTACATTGTGAAACGGTAATATTTGGAATGTGCTATCAAAATTTTTGAAAGGTATCGTTATGTGGTCAGCTCATTCCTTAGAAGTGATTGATGCAGTTGCAAGAACTGGGAGTTTTAGTGGTGCAGCAGAGGAGCTTCACCGAGTGCCTTCTGCGATTAGCTATACGGTCAAGCAAGTCGAGGAATGGCTTGCAGTACCGATATTTGAGCGCCGTCACCGCGATGTTGTTTTAACAGAGGCTGGGGAAATATTTATCAAGCAAAGTCGATCTGTTATCAAAAAAATGACACAGACACGCCACCAGTGTCAGCAAGCCGCAAATGGCTGGCGAGGGCAGTTTAGTATTGCGGTTGACTGCATAGTGAAACCTCAACGAACGGAGCAATTGATCCTCGATTTCTATCGCCACTTCCCAGACATTGAGTTGTATATCCATCCTGAAGTTTTTAACGGTGTTTGGGATGCGCTTGCGGATGGGCGTGTCGATGTGGCTATTGGTGCAACACGCGCCTCACCGATCGGCGAACGCTATAGTTTTCGCGATATGGGGTTTATGTCATGGTTATGTGTTGCCAGTCCTAACCACCCATTAGCGCAGTTAAAGGGAGGATTAACGGATGACCAAATGCGTGAATACCCAAGTCTATGCCTTGAAGATACATCAAGGAACCTACCCAAACGCGATACATGGGCACTAGATAACCAGCGGCGTTTAGTCGTGCCATTTTGGGAAAATGGAATGGCGTGTTTAGTGAATGGGTTATGTGTTGGGATGGTACCTGAACACCGCGGAGCGCCATTTTGTGACGCTGGAAAGCTTGTGCCATTACAATTAACACAGCCGTTTCCGCCAAGCCCATGCTGTTTAACTTGGGTTGAAAAAAATACCTCACCGGCGTTGAGTTGGTTACTTGAATACTTAGGAGACAGTGAAACACTCAACGCCGAATGGCTAGCTCCTTAATTAGCGGCGGTAATCGATGAACGGACCATCAGCCACTGAGCGCCGTTCAACTAAACGTGGATGCACTTCGATTGTTTGTGCATCTTCACGTTTATTCACTATGCGATCTAGCAACATAGCGAATGCCATTTGGCCTAAGCGTTCTTTAGGTTGATGTATTGTGGTTAATGCAGGGGTGAAATAACGTGCATTGCGCACATTATCATAACCTATAATGGAAATATCTTGAGGAACCCGTAGCCCCATTTCGTCAGCGGCACAAATGGCGCCCATCGCCATGATGTCACCACCACAGAATACGGCAGTGGGTTTTTGCTTATTACTCAAAATTTGCATCATGGCTTTATAGCCTGACTCAGGTTCAAAGTCGCCTTGAACAATCCATTCGTCACGTAAAGTGACCTTCGCCTCTTCCATGGCCTTTTTAAAGCCAGTGAGCCGCCCAATCCCTGTATTTCTTTCCAAAGAGCCGGGGATCACCGCAATATCGCGATGGCCTCGGTCAATTAAGTAACGACCCGCGAGATAGCCGCCATGGAATGAATTATCAATGATACTGTCAGTAAAGTCACCGCGTGATGTTCCCCAATCCATAACGACCATTGGGATGTTACGGTAATCTTCTAACATATTGATTAGTTTATCAGGATATTCAGAACACATGACGAGTAGGCCATCGACACGTTTTTGTGCCAGCATCTGTAAATAAGCTTGTTGTTTACCTAAGTTATTATGCGAATTACATAAAATTAGAGTATAGCCTTTCTCATAACAACTGTTTTCAACAGACTCAATGACCTCAGCAAAATAAGGTGCCTCACTCGATGTCGCGAGCAAGCCGATGGATTTTGTATGATTAACTTTCAAACTACGAGCAACGGCACTCGGCGAATAATTGAGTTCTTTTATTGCAGCCCAAACAGCAGCCTTAGTATCATCGGCTACAAAGCGTGTTTTGTTAATTACATGGGATACGGTTGTGGTGGAGACGCCAGCGCGCTTCGCCACATCTTTAATCGTTGCCATGGGGAAAAAAAACTCCTGACCAATAAGCGGTCTTGTCATGAATTCTTATTAAAAATTACCAGCATATTGAGGCATAGTACCTTAACTGGCAATAATTTAGCGATTTGTTATCGATTTTGTCTGATCTAGCGCAAAAACAAAAGAAATAATTGATGTTATAACCTGTGATATAGACACTGGTTTTTATAAATCGTCATGTCATACTTATTTAACCATGTTAAAGTTATGGTTATGTTGCTGGTTAACTGTTCGTTTGATGAGAGGAACTCATGGATACAGATTTTAAATTTGGATTATTAGCAGCGTTAGGTTCTTTGGCTGTGATCATTGCTTTTGCAGTACATATTTTCTAATTTTGCCTTTTAAATAAAGGTAGAATGAATAAGGGCGAGTGAATACTCGCCCTTATTGTTAGTGATAAAAATCAATTAAGCTAGATTTTCTTCAACAAATTTCCAATTAACCAGCGCCCAGAAGTTCTCTAAATACTTAGGACGTGCATTGCGGTAGTCAATATAGTAGGCGTGCTCCCAAATATCGACAGTAAGAAGAGGTTTGTCATCACCAGAGATAGGGGTGCCAGCGTTAGAGGTATTTACAATCGCTAAGCTGCCATCAGTTTTTTTAACTAACCAAGTCCAACCAGCACCAAAGTTTTTGGTTGCTGCATCAGTGAACTGCTGTTTAAATTCAGCGAAAGAACCAAATGCTTTGTTAATCGCTTCTGCGACTTTACCTGTTGGTTCCCCGCCAGCGTTTGGCGCTAAGCAGTTCCAGTAGAAAGTGTGATTCCAAACTTGTGCCGCATTGTTAAAAATACCAGCATCTGAGGTTTTAATGATCTCTTCCAGTGATTTACCTTCGAAAGCAGTACCTTTGACTAAGTTATTCAGGTTAACAACATAGGTATTATGGTGTTTACCATAATGGTACTCGAGTGTTTCTTCCGAGATATAAGGTTCTAGAGCATTCTTAGCATAAGGTAGAGCGGGTAGTTCAAAAGACATTGCGTACTCCTTGTTTAGGTGTAAAACAACACATATGGGTGTAGTGCTCATAAAGTTGAGCGAATATTTTTATAGCCATGATCATGCTGTTAATGTGCATAAACTGAACATTTATGCGGCATGAACTATTATTTAATATATTAATAATAGCACGATATGGCTGCCTGATTGTAGGCTTAGTCATTATAGGGTTATCTTAACAAATCTTACTGATAAATACACCGTAAAATCATAGGGATATTATTTTATCAGCAGAGTTTCACCGTAACTGTAAACGGGGATATGAACGTATGGCTTTTCAATAGCGGGTGGATGACTAACGTGTAGTTAGCTCATAACTGCTGTGGCTCTCCTGATTGTTCCCTAATACCAAATAAATTTGTGAGATAGGCTGATAGTTCAGTGAGACTGTTATTCGTTGGTTTTTTATCATCGCGGGAGAGTATGGTAGGAAAAGAGTGATACAGAGCAGGGAGCGTGCTAGGTAGTAGATTTATTTGACTTGAATCATAAATAAGTCACAATACAAGCAAACCAAAGGAGGGGCTTAACACCCCTCTTTTTCATTCGTAATCGCAGCTTAACTCATTGATGTATTAAGAGTGAAATGTAGTATTATGTAGTATGTTTTTTGTTCTGTATTTTTTATCTTATTGAAAAACAAAAAATATACTAATTATATTAATGTTAAGGAAGTAAAAATGACGACAATTGAAAGAATCGAACGCCAGATTAAAGAAAACCCAATCCTGCTGTATATGAAAGGCTCTCCTAAGCTTCCTAGCTGCGGTTTTTCTGCTCAGGCAGTTCAAGCGTTATCTGCTTGTGGTGAACGTTTCGCTTATGTCGATATCCTGCAAAATCCAGATATCCGTGCAGAGCTACCAAAATACGCAAATTGGCCAACATTTCCCCAATTATGGGTTGACGGTGAATTAGTAGGTGGTTGTGATATCATCATGGAAATGTATCAGCGTGGTGAATTACAGTCACTGATTAAAGAAACAGCAGACAAGTACCGTCCTGCTGATGAGACGAAAGCTGAGTAATCTCGTCATTAATGTATCTAAAAAGACCGTATTAAGCGTTTAGACTAATACGGTCTTTCTATTTCGGAAACGGCTATTTTTTACTCTTGCTCCGCCGGTGGCCATCCACCGAGCTTTTTCCACTTATTAACTAACTCACAAAAAAGAAGAGCAGTGCGGTTTGTATCATACAAAGCGCCGTGAGCCTGCTTACCGTCGAAAGGGATCCCTGCTGCGACACAGGCCTTAGCTAAAATCGTTTGCCCAAAAACAAGGCCACTTAATGCAGCGGTATCAAAAGTCGCAAAAGGGTGGAAAGGGTTACGTTTTAAACCCGCACGTTCAGCGGCATTCATGACAAAGCTGTGGTCGAATGTGGCGTTGTGAGCCACAATGATAGCTCGATTACAATCGGTCGCTTTCATCCCTTTTCGTACCATTTTAAAAATGGCATGCAGTGCTTCATACTCACTAACAGCACCACGTAAAGGGTTAGTTGGGTCAATCCCCGTAAAAGCTAACGCAGCGGGTTCTAAATTAGCCCCTTCAAAGGGTTCAACATGAAAATGAAGTGTTTCATCAGGCGATAACCAGCCATCTTTATCCATTTTGAGCGTGATGGCGGCAATTTCAAGTAGACCATCCGTTTTGGCATTAAACCCACCAGTTTCTACATCAATGACAACAGGGTAATAGCCCCTGAAGCGGCTAACCAGTGCGTTAGGATTATTTTTATCAGACATTAGGCTTTCATTTTAGGTTTCCGGTTGTTGGTTATTATGCCAAAAACCGAAAAGTTTTGCAGATAAACTCACACTAGGCAGCATATGAACTGCCTAGTGACTTAAGAATCGAAATGAATTAATTACTGAGGCCTTTGCTAGCACTTTTGTTCTCAATTAGCTCGATTTTGTACCCATCTGGGTCTTCTACAAAAGCAATAATTGTACTACCACCTTTGACTGGGCCTGCTTCACGTGTCACATTTCCACCTGCACGGCGGATATCTTCACAGGTCTGAGCGACGTTATCGACACCGAGGGCAATATGGCCATAAGCTGTGCCTAATTCGTAACTATCAACCCCCCAGTTATAGGTGAGCTCAATTACGGCACCTTCACTTTCGTCACTGTAACCCACGAATGCCAATGAATATTTATACTCAGGGTTTTCACTGGTACGCAGTAGACGCATACCGAGAACCTTCGTGTAAAAATCAATTGAACGCTGCATATCCGTCACACGTAACATGGTATGTAGTAAGCGCATAAGAGAACTCCCTTGAATTAACTAAATGAAACTGAATCGTTTTAACGACTAATATAACGTACCTATTATCTTTAACACAATGAAATAGGTTTATTTATTGTACAAATAATAGATATAATCGTATTAGTGGAGTATATCATTAATTGGTGTTTTTAGTTAGGTGATATCAGTATGGCAGAGCAACTCGAGTTTTTTGAAATTCAAAGCCCTTGTCGTGGGATTTGCCAAGCCAATGAGCAAGGTTATTGCCGTGGTTGCTTTCGCTCTAGGGAAGAACGTTTCGGATGGTTAAAATTTACCGATAGCCAAAAGCGTAATATCTTACGTTTATGTCGTCAGCGCTATATTCGTTCAATAGCCGTCAAAACTCAGCAAGATGACTCACCTTCACCTCAACAAGAGCTTTTTTAATTGTTATCAACGCACTCATCCCCCATCAATCTTTTTAATTAAAGTTTTTTAACGACTATTCGTTGAAGCGTAATTAAATTGAAATGAAATTAATAAAACATAGTTAATTACTTCATATATCCTTCAATTAAATTTTAGTTATTCAAAATAATAATCAAATAAGGGCAAAGCTACCGAAAATGGCATGATTTTAAGATTAACTATATTTAATTGTTTTTAAAGGAGTAATCGGCAATTGTCTTTTTTATTGTTAATTGTAATTACTATAAGGGTTAAAATAGATAGATTCGAAAGAGGAGTAAGGCTATTCTTATTAACAAGATCATTGATAGTCTATGTGAGTAAATAAAACGATGTTTAATATATAAAATGAGTGGATTTAATGGGTGATTAAAATCACAAATCAAATGATTGACTATGACTATAAATAGGTATTTATCATGGTTTTTTCTAATAATTAGTTGTCATAGCAAGAAGGAGTGAATATATAATTTAAAGAATAATTTATGGGTTGTATATTTGTTGGGCAGAATAGTGTTATATAAGGAGGGAACATTGGAGTCACAAATAGGAGCTGATTTATCACGTGTTGTACGCATGTGGAGATCACTGATTGATCATCGTTTGAAACCACTTAAGCTAACGCAAACGCATTGGATTACGTTACATAATATTAGCCAGCTACCGCCGGAGCAGTCGCAAATTCAACTTGCAAAAGCGATTGGTATTGAGCAACCTTCATTAGTGAGAACATTAGATCAGTTAGAGGAAAAAAAACTGATTTCTCGTCACACTTGTGCGAATGACCGTCGTGCAAAAAGAATAAAACTGACACCAGAGTCTGAGCCATTTATCAAAACAGTTGATGAGGTAATTGATAATACACGCAAAGAGATTTTAGGAAATATTACACAGGATGAACTGGGTCAGTTATCATTATTGTTACTGAAATTAGAGAAAAATATTTTACGATTACAAGGAGATTTATAATTAGTGAAATTATTAATGAGCTAAGTACATTATTAAACTTTAAATCATTATGACAAGATTAATTATCTATTTTATTGATAGAACTTTTCTTCTGATTTTTTCGCCTAATAAATTAGTATGAAGCTAAATTATTGGCTTTATTTATTGTTTGATGATAAATCATTTTTATTTTAACTGATTTATAAGATAGAAGGGTGTTTAAAGTTTACTGCTGTTAACTTGAGTAGCAAGTGATACTTTTTAGATTAATTGTGTTTTGAGGAACAAATCAAACAGCGTAAAAATAATCATTGGAATTTAAGCAAACATTAATATTTGTCAGTTATTTACAGATGTTCAACGGTCTGTTGGTACTGCATAAGATGTCAAATCCAAAGTCCAATAAGGAAGTGAAACTGTAGATGTATGATGACTACACAACAATGGTTTAGGTAACCTTAAAATTAAGAAGATATGTTCACCGGTCAGAATTTTGCCGGTGAACATATACTAAGATTAACGTGGAGAAACAGTGACCGTGCCGCCACTATTTGCAATCATGACACGTTGGCCAGAACGGAAAACACTTGGATCTTGTTTTTGAACGACGACAATGTTTTTGCCGCTATCAAGACGGATCTCTAACTGTACACCTTGGCTTCTATTCAGCGCACCTTGGGCTTCTTGGCCTGCTAAACCACCCGCAATAGCCCCCGCAGCGGTTGCAAGCGTTTTACCAGAGCCGCCACCAATGGTGTTACCCAATAGGCCGCCTAGTACCGCACCACCAATTGCACCGATAACGTTTCCATCATCACCTGCTTGGATAGTAACAGGGCGAGCATTAAGCACAGTGCCGTAAGTCACAGTCTGTACTTGTTTCGCGTCTTTAGCTGAAATAGTATCACCAGAAAGTGTACTGGTATTGACACAGCCAGATAATACAGTGACTGCTACAACACCGACGAAAACTTTCTTAAGCATAATTACTCCTATGAGACTTGCTGTCTGTGGCACTAACATAGCATTGGATTGTTGTTTTAACCATAATCACAATATGAAGATGACCATTATGATGTAGGGCTAAAACGGGTATCAGACTACTGATTTTGTTTTAAACAAAGTGTAAACACTAGGTAAAATATCTCAAAGTAGGAAATATTTCATAAAGTAAGGCACACTTTGTTAAATGTTTCCATTAAATAAATTGACGATACAAATATCATTGTGTGTTAATTGCACAAAAATTGTTCTAATTACCCAATGACGACCCTTGTTTGCATTGATAAATACCTTAGCTTGTTAATTATACTATAACTTATAATTGGCTAGGTAGATATTCGAGCGCCCAAATAACCTTATTGTCGATATTTTAAACGTAAAATCGTCAGGATCCGTGTACTGACTTTTTTTCTGCGAGTCAGCCCGAGAAATTACAATGTGTGGTTGACAAACTCCCCCATCAAAGCACAATCTTTTGAAGCTTAAATTCACAAAGCGTTATGCAACCTAAAGGAACAATAATGATAAAGTCAGGTCGTTATATAGGGATTATGTCAGGAACCAGCTTAGATGGGGTTGATGTTGTTCTTGCAGCGATTAGCGATAAATTTGTTGCTGAGCAATTAAGCATTAGTGTTGCGTTTCCTGTGGAGCTAAAAAAAAGAATTCTTAATATTTGCCAAGGCCAAGAAACCACATTATCTGAAATAGGAAAAATTGACCGTGAATTAGGGTCACTTTATGCCGATGCTGTGAATCAATTATTGGCGAAAGCCGGCATTCCCGCAAAAGATATCATTGCAATTGGTTGCCATGGGCAAACCGTCTGGCATGAACCCGATGGCCCGCAACCTTTTACCACACAACTGGGCGATAACAATAGAGTTGCTGCATTAACAGGCATTACGACGGTGGGGGATTTTAGGCGTCGCGATATGGCCTATGGTGGACAGGGGGCTCCATTAGTACCTGCATTCCACTTGGCAGTATTAGGCCATGCAATAGAAAAAAGAATTATATTAAATATTGGTGGCATATCGAACATTACCGCTTTACTGCCGGGGGCTTATGTCAAAGGTTACGATACCGGGCCTGGTAATATGTTGATGGACACATGGATATGGCGTCATAAACAGTGTGCATACGATGAAAATGGTCATTGGGCGAGTACAGGTACGGTACATCAACCTTTGCTCAAGGCGATGTTACGTGATCCGTACTTCCGGCGGTCGGCACCAAAAAGCACAGGGCGTGAATATTTTAATATGCAATGGTTAGATAAGCACTTATCTGACTTCCCTGATATTTTGCCTCAAGATGTGCAAGCGACTTTATGTGAATTAACCGCCGCGTCAATTGCCGAGCAGATTTTACTGTGTGGCGGCTGTGAACGTTTAATTGTTTGTGGGGGTGGTGCAAAAAATAGCTTTTTGATGCAGCGCCTAGCGGCTTTGCTTCCGGGGACAGAGGTGGGGCCAAGTGATAAATATGGTTTAAGCGGTGATGATATGGAAGCATTAGCTTTCGCATGGCTGGCTGCTCGAACTATGGCTAATTTGCCGGGGAATCTTGCATCCGTGACAGGCGCTGAACGTGAAACGGTGTTAGGTGCGATTTATCCCGCGAATATCGATGAAAAATAATTGCGTTAAGGAAATAAGTAAACGATGAATGACGCACAAAATTTAGAGTTAGCAGCATTACGCCGTGAATACACGAAAGGTGGTTTAAGGCGATCTGACTTAACGGCTGACCCACTAGATCTGTTTGAGAAGTGGTTAAAACAGGCCTGTGAAGCGAATTTAAGTGACCCTACTGCAATGTGTGTTGCGACTGTTGATGAAACAGGTCAGCCGTATCAACGTATTGTTTTGTTAAAGCACTTCGATGAAAAAGGGTTGGTCTTTTATACCAACATGGGGAGCCGAAAAGCGCAGCATTTAGGAAAAAACAATAAAGTCAGCTTACATTTCCCATGGTATCCACTTGAGCGCCAAGTGAGTTTTTTAGGGGTGGCAGAGCGTTTAAACCCTATTGAGGTCGTCAAGTATTTCCATAGTCGTCCAAAAGATAGCCAGATTGCGGCTTGGGCATCTCAGCAATCATCCAGAATTTCAGCGCGTAGCATTTTGGAAGGTAAATTTTTAGAACTAAAACAAAAGTTCCAAAATGGCGAAGTGCCACTACCGAGTTTTTGGGGTGGTTTCCGTGTGGTATTCAATAGTGTTGAGTTCTGGCAAGGGGGAGCCAACCGGTTACATGACCGTTTTATTTATCAGCGAGACGGGGATGGCTGGAAAATTGATAGATTAGCGCCGTAATTAAATGTTTTTTAGCTGGCACTTCACAGCTAGGCGCTTTATGCTATAGGTTCGTTTACGAAAACTGACAAGCGACACCTACGAGATTGGGTAATCACTCCCCAGCTCGAGGTCATTTTACTAAAAATAGATAGACAAAATTCAACTGATGGAGTCATTGATGTCTAGCAATAACCTGATTAAACAATTGCAAGAGCGGGGCCTCGTTGCCCAGGTAACGGATGAGGATGCGTTAGCAGAGAGACTGGCGCAAGGCCCTATCTCTCTCTATTGCGGCTTCGACCCTACCGCCGACAGCTTGCACTTGGGACATCTGGTTCCCTTGCTGTGTTTAAAACGATTCCAACTAGCCGGGCACAAGCCTGTGGCGTTGGTCGGTGGCGCGACGGGTCTGATTGGCGATCCGAGTTTTAAAGCCTCTGAGCGTAAATTAAATACCGCAGAGACCGTCCAAGAATGGGTAGAAAAAATCCGTAATCAAGTATCGCCTTTCCTAAGTTTTGATTGTGGCGATAACAGCGCTAAATTAGCCAACAACTACGATTGGTTTGGTAAAATGGATGTGCTGACTTTCTTACGTGATATTGGTAAACACTTTTCTGTTAACCAAATGATCAACAAAGAAGCGGTAAAACAACGCCTAAATCGTGATGATGTGGGGATCTCTTTCACTGAGTTTGCTTATAACCTGCTGCAAGGTTATGACTTCGCAAACCTCAATAAAGAGCATGGTGTTGAGTTACAAATTGGTGGTTCTGACCAGTGGGGTAACATTACTTCGGGTATTGATTTGACTCGCCGTTTAAATCAAAACCAAGTATTCGGTATGACTGTACCGTTAATCACCAAATCAGATGGTACTAAATTCGGTAAAACTGAAGGTGGTGCAGTCTGGCTTGATCCTAAGAAAACCAGTCCATATAAATTCTACCAATTCTGGATCAATACGGCTGATGCTGACGTCTATCGCTTCTTAAAATTCTTTACCTTCATGGAGTTAAGCGAAATTGATGCACTTGAAGAAGAAGATAAAAACAGCGGTAAAGCGCCACGTGCACAATATGTTTTAGCTGAAAATGTAACTCGACTGGTACATGGTGAAGAAGGTTTAGCCGCGGCGCGTCGTATTACTGAAAGCCTTTTCTCTGGTGCAGTGTCTGATTTGACCGAAGCGGATTTTGAACAATTGGCTCAAGATGGTATGCCATGCATTACGCTTGAAAATGGTGCTGACTTACAGCAAGCGCTTGTTGATTCAGAGTTAACACCTTCACGCGGTCAGGCAAGAACAGCAATTAGTTCAAATGCGGTGGCAGTTAACGGTCAAAAACAGACCGATCCAATGTATGTGTTCAGTGATTCTGATCGCCTGTTTGGGCGTTTCACACTGATCCGTCGTGGTAAGAAAAACGACTGCTTAATTAACTGGAAATAACGCTGACGAACCTTTGTCCTACTAGCCTGAGAAGTTCTCGGGCTATTTGTATTCATCATATTTTTCAGATGGCATGATTGACTAAATATATTGAGTTACTGTGAACATACCTGTTTCTATGAACGTTAGTATTGCCTCATTGGTTGGTCACATCTATTTGGAATTATTTTGAATCTATATACGCAATGGTGAATCACTGATTTCGCTTCATTCGATTTAACAATTCCTTGGGTCTTCCATGAAAAGTGTTCTCTCAATTCAATCCCATGTTGTTTTCGGTCATGCAGGAAACAGTGCGGCTGTCTTTCCTATGTGCCGTATGGGCGTCGATGTATGGCCACTCAACACCGTACAATTTTCCAATCATACGCAGTACCCGCAATGGACGGGCACAGTTTTTCCCGCTCAACATTTAACAGAGATTGTTAGCGGGTTAGCTAAAATTCATAAATTAGACATTTGTGATGCCGTCTTAAGCGGTTATATCGGCTCTGCTGAGCAAGGCAATGATATTCTTGCGATTGTCAAACAAGTCAAAGCAGCAAATCCACAGGCGCTCTATTTTTGTGACCCGGTAATGGGGCATCCAGAGAAAGGATGTATCGTTGCTCCAGGAGTTGCTGAGTTTTTATGTCAACAAGCCTTACAAGCTAGTGACATCATCGCACCTAACCTACTTGAGTTAGAAACACTGTCAGGAAAAACCATTGCAACGGTAGAGCAAGCTGTGGAAGCAGCACGTCAATTATGTCGCAAAGGGCCTAAAATTGTTCTAGTCAAACATCTAAGTCGAGCGGGCTACAGAGCCGATCGTTTTGAAATGATTTTAGTCACCGCAGAGCATAGCTGGCATGTGAGCCGACCTTTGGTTGATTTTGGTGAAAAGCAGCCGGTAGGAGTGGGGGATTTGACGAGTGGTTTGATGCTGGTGAATTTATTAAAAGGTGAAAGTTTGCCTAAAGCTTTAGAGCATGTAGCTGCCGCTGTTTATGAGGTGATGTTACAAACCAAAGTAATGGGTGAGTATGAGCTTCAATTAGTTGCGGCGCAGGATAAGATGGTTACACCAGAACATAAATTCTGTGCAACCGCACTTGATTAAAGTGTGCAAACAAATAGAACAGGTAGCGCTCCATTATGGAGCGCTACAGTAAAATCAGATCAAACCTTCAGCAGCTAATGCTTCTTGGACTTTAGGGCGCTTAGCGACTTTGTCTCGATACTCTGTTAAATGTTTCAGATGAGTAATATCAACACCGACGATTTTTGCCCAGTTACTCACGGTAAATAAATAAGCATCAGCAACAGTAAAGCTGTCATCGGCAAAGAAGGCTTTTTTAGCCAGTACATCATCAACATATTGGAATTTTTTGATGAGTGTCGCTTTAGCCATCTCTTTATACTCATCAGGAGTGCCCGGCGTGAATAAAGGCGCAAAATTCTTATGTAGCTCAGTAGAAATAAAATTCAGAGCCTCCAATTGATGGTAGCGTTTCATCGTACCTGCTGGCGCGATTAGATTTCTATCTTGTTTTTGATCAGCGAGATACTGGACGATCACGGCTCCTTCAGTTAGCTGTTCGCCATCATCTAAGATTAAGGTAGGAACTTGCCCTTTCGGGTTGATAGCTAAGAAATCTTCGCCATTTTCGGTTTTCTTCTCTTTTAAATTGACACGCACAATGCTGAAATCCAGCCCTGTTTCGCGCAAGATAATGTGAGGGGAAAGGGAACAAGCACCGGGAGCATAATACAATTTCATAATAAAACTCCTAAATAGTTATATTGGCAATCAGCAGACTAATATCATCCATAGTATATCATGACGCATGAGAAAGCATTTGCTTTAAGATGTCAGTATTTATTCGTTTTAGAATAGGCAGATGATTAGATGTAACTTTAGTAAATAATTAAGACTAATGCCTTATCTTTTATTGTGTGGAACTTGTTAGGATCCGCGTTCAAAATCAGCTATCACAGAGTCGCCACTTTATAACGTTAGGCTTGTAACATGGAAAGTATGTGTAACAAATTAAAAATATTAAATAAACTTGATAACGTATTAATGGCGCATACGCCTAATCAGAGTACTGGATTTAAGCGTTTTATTTTAGAATTTTGGTTTTTTGGCTTAATCAATGCACGCTCATGCTTATTTGCGGGCTTCTTTTTTTTAGCATTGTTTCTTGTTCCTGTTAAAGGTCTATTTGGTTTACCTCGCTATGATATTTTACTGGTGTTTGCAGTACTATTTCAGGCTTTTCTTGTTTGGTCAAAGTTAGAGACTTGGGATGAGCTAAAAGCGATTTGTGTTTTCCATTTAGTGGGGTTTATCATGGAGTTGTTTAAAACTTCAGCGACAATAGCCTCGTGGCAATACCCCGATGAAGCCTATAGTAAACTGTGGGGAGTTCCTCTATTTACAGGATTTATGTATGCGGCTGTTGGTAGTTATATTATTCAGTCGTGGCGTTTTTTTAAAGTGCGTATTGAGCATTACCCACCTTATTGGATGGCAACATTGGTGGCTTTAGCGATATACATTAATTTTTTTAGCCATCATTATATTGATGATTACCGTTGGTATTTAACGGCTTTTATTTTTGGCCTATATGCACGTAGTACCGTTTTTTATACTCCCTTAGATAAAGAGCGGCGAATGCCATTATTACTTGCGTTTATGCTGATCGGCTTTTTTATTTGGTTAGCGGAAAATTTCGGAACCTTTTTTGGGGTTTGGCAATACCCGAACCAAATTGGTGCGTGGTCGGTTGTGCATGCAGGGAAGTGGGGAGCTTGGTCTTTATTAGTCATTGTGACTTTTACGATTGTCGTTCATCTTAAACATATTAAGGCGAATGTCACAATCGCTCGTTAAATGCGGTTGTTTTTAAAAGCAAAACGCCATCCGGAGATGGCGTTTGTCATCAATCAACTAAAACTTATTTAAGTTCCAGTTCATTCATTGCGGCAATGCTGAAACCACCATCAACATGTACGACTTCACCAGTAATACCTGCTGCAAGATTTGAGCTTAGGAATGCCGCTGTATTACCCACGTCTTCGATGGTGACTGTACGACGAATTGGCGTTACAGCTTCGCAGTGTGCCAGCATTTTGCGGAAGTCTTTGATACCTGATGCCGCGAGTGTACGGATTGGGCCTGCTGAAACCGCGTTGACACGGATACCTTGAGGACCCATTGCATTTGCCATATAACGAACGTTAGCTTCTAAAGAGGCTTTAGCAAGACCCATTACGTTATAGTTAGGAATAGCGCGCTCAGCACCTAAATAGGTAAGCGTCAGTAAAGAAGCATCTGGGTTTAGCATGTTACGGCATGCTTTTGCCATCGCAACAAAACTGTATGCACTGATATCGTGAGCGATACGGAAACCATCACGTGTTACCGCGTCAACATAATCGCCGTCAAGCTGATCTGCTGGTGCAAAGCCGATTGAGTGGACAAAGCCATCAAATTTAGGCCAGGATTTTCCTAATTCAGCAAACATAGCGTCAATACTTGCATCAACAGCAACATCACACTCAAGAACGATGTTAGAGTTTAAAGATGCAGCAAACTCTTCGACACGAGGTTTTAATTTTTCGTTTTGATAAGTGAACGCCAGTTCAGCGCCTTGTTCATGCATTGCTTTAGCAATACCGTATGCAATTGATAATTTACTGGCAACGCCAGTGATTAGAATGCGTTTGCCGGTTAAAAAACCCATAGCATTATCCTTGTTTATTTTCTATTGAAAACGCGAATATAACAGAAGACACCGTGTCTTGGGTAGTTTTCGCATTTTTTATTGACGAATCGTCGATATCTTACCATGTATTGCATAAAGAAGGGTATTTTGCTGTTCTCCTCGGAGCAGTCAAATATCCTGTCGCCATGCTTCAATGGATAAAGGTTCGCCGAAATGGCTCTCAATCAATCGACGGGTGACATCATGAAGTGGTGACGCTAGCACTTCAGCAGTATTTCCGCGCTCGACGACAACCCCTTTATCCATGACTAACATTTTGTCGCTAATATGCTTCATCATTCCTAAATGCTGCGTGACATAAATGTAAGCAATATCCTGCTTTGCCTGCAACTCCAACATCAGATTGATAATTTGTGAACGCATTGACATATCTAAGGAGGCCAATGCTTCATCCGCAATAATAATTTCAGGCTGTAAAATTAGCGCTCTTGCCAATGCGACACGCTGCTTTTGGCCTGACGCAAGCATATGAGGGTAATATTCTGCATGATCGGCCAATAGACCCACTTGGCGAAGCGTTTGAATAATACGGCGCTCTCGCTCAATACCGGTCAGTTCCGTGTTCAGCTTTAGTGGTAACTCAAGGGTTTGACCAATACGTTGGCGAGGGTTTAGCGAGGTGCTGGGATCTTGGAATATCATACGGATACGCTGGCTACGGTAACTGTAGTCACCATAACTGAGGCGGTGACCGCGGATCATAATCTCGCCTGCGGTCGGCTCCGTGACGCCGGATAACATACGAGCAAGGGTTGATTTCCCAGAACCGTTGGCACCAATAATGGCTAATGTCTGGCCTGCCTGTAAGTTAAAGCTCAATGGTTTCACCGCTTCTAATTCATAACGGCGGAATAGCCCCTCGCGAAAACGAAAAGTTTTGGTGAGATTGCGAACCTCAAGTAACGTTTCCATCAGGATGGTTCCTCCGTATTTAGCGGATAATGACAGGCAAACAGATGGTTTTTGATATTACGTAGAGGTGGAGCCACGATACATGTCCGTTGTGCATAAGGGCAGCGGGGGCCAAGGCGACAGCCAATTGGAAGATGTTCCAGCGATGGGATGGCGCCCGGAAGGGTATTTAATCGGCCTTTATGGGGAATCGGGCTTTCAAAATCAGGTATTGAACGAATCAGTGCTTGTGTATAGGGGTGGCGAGGACGTTGCAAAATATCCTCTGGTGTTGCGCTTTCAACAGTTTGACCACAATAAAGCACGTTAATTCTATCCACGAGTTTTGACATCATTTCCATATCATGGCTGATCAACAAGATAGTCATATTATTGTTTTGATTAAGCTTATCGAGCAGTCGGAAAATTTGTGCTTGGGTAGTGGACTCCATCGCATTGGTTGGCTCATCGGCTATCAATAAACGTGGCTGATTCGCAATTGCAATGGCTATCATGACTTTTTGACATTCACCATCAGTAAGTTCATAAGGGTAGCTACGCATAATGTCTTTATGATCTTTGATCCCCACGCGGTGTAATAATTCGATGGCTCGGCGCTTACGCCAATTAAAACGTTGCCACCAACGACCTTTATAAGTCCAGCCTGGGATAGCCTGTATCAATTGCTTGCCAATATTTTCGGCGGGGTCGAGACAAGATTGCGGCTCTTGGAAAATCATCGAAATATTATGACCGATCAACCGACGACGCTTACGAGGGCTAAGTTTAAGTAAGTCAATATCTTGGAAACGAAAGCGGTCGGCGGTAACGCGGATATTATCTTTGGTGACGCCACAAATGGCTTTGGCAATGAGACTTTTGCCTGAGCCAGACTCACCCACTAAGCCACGGACTTCCCCCTCAGTAAGGGTCATCGAAATACGGTCAACGGCTTTGACTGGGCCGTTGGCTGTCATAAATTCAATGGTCAAATTGCGGATGTCTAACAATGGCATTATTCAACCCCCGCATTGATTGCTCGGTGTAAGCCATCACCGAGTAAATTGACGAATAAGACACTTATCATAATCGCTGCACCGGGCAAAATGACTGACCAAGGGGCAACATAGATAAGCTCTAAACTATCCCCTAACATGGCTCCCCACTCAGAAGAGGGCAACTGTGCACCCAGATCAAGAAAGCCCAGCGCGGCAATATCCAAAATAGCGATAGAAAGTGCTCTCGTCAGCTCTGTTACTAAGATTGGGGTAATGTTAGGTAATACGGTATACCACAAAATAAAAATATTTGATGCGCCGTCAAGCCTAGCAGCAACAATATACTCTTTATCTAGCTCATCGTGAACAGCAACATAAATTGTTCTTACCATGCGAGGGATCAGGGCTAAGCAGATTGCGAGCATAGCATTTTGTAAACTCGCGCCCATGAATGCAACCACGATAATGGCAAGTAACAAAGACGGGATGGATAACAATGTATCAAGTATATGGTTGAAAACCGCTGACTTTAAGCCCCGTGTCATCCCTGCTAGACAGCCTAATATCAGGCCTATTAGAGTGGCAATAAAAGTGATTAATAATGCCGCGCCGAACGTCGATTTTGTGCCCAAAATGAGGCGGCTTAGGATATCCCTGCCGAGGTCGTCAGTACCTAGGAAAAAGGCGACATTACCATAGTGAGACCAAGAAGGCGGTAATAATTGGTAACCTAAGAATTGCTGATCGATGGTATAGGGCGCGATATAAGGGCCAATAAAAGAGAGCGCCAATAAAAATAGCACGCCATAGAAACCGATCATCGAGAGAATATCAGATGAAAAAATATTCCAGACAACCCGCGTAGGGGAAGGCATCTTCTGTTCACGATAAAAATTATCTGAGGACATACCAATCCTTATGTTTTAACGGATCCATCATTGCCCCTAAAATATCAGACAGTACGTTAACGGTAATCACTAAGGCCCCAATCAACATGACGCCAGCAGAAATAGCAGAGTAGTCTTGTTGGCGGATGGCAGTGACTAACCAACGCCCCAGTCCTGGCCAGTTAAATACCAATTCGGTCACCATGGTCAGTGTTAACATGGTAGAGAATTGTAGGCCTAATTTAGGGATAATTGGCGGGATCGCATTGTGGAAAATATGACGACGGATAATGGTAAGTCGTGATAACCCACGCGTTGCAGCCGCTTTAATGTAATTTTCACTGGCTATCTCTTCAGTACTATTTCGAACTAAACGAATGACCTCGGTAGTCGGAGCCAGAGCCAGTGTTAATACAGGTAAAATCATATGTTCGAGTACGTTTATGATCATTTGTTGGCGATAAGGTGAGTCGGAAAGCCAAGCATCAATTAATGCAAAACCTGTAACAGATTTTAGATTATAGAGAAGATCAATACGCCCAGACACTGGCAGCCAGCCTAATCGTAGTGAGAAAAACAGTGTCAAGACTAACGCTAACACAAAGACGGGTACAGAAAAGCCAAGTAATGCAAAGGTGCTGATTGCAATATCTGCGGGTTTATTTCGCCAAAAGGCGGCAATCATCCCTAAAGGAATACCGACGATCAGGGCAAACATAAAGGCTAAAATACACAATTCCATTGTTGCAGGGAACGTGTCTTTTAATTGCTCTGTAATGGGTTCGCCATTAATACTGGAAACGCCAAAATCAAAGTGGAGTAGACCATCGAAATAAAATAGATAAGCATCAATAAGCGATGCGCCGCTTAAAGGCGCATTAGACGTGAAATAGCTGAGGCTAAAGCTCACCAAAGAGAGAAAAAAAACGGTGACTAACAGCAAAAGTAAACGACGCAGCGAATAGATGATCATGGTTACTGTTCCTGTTTATGACCTGTTTTTTGGCTATTTTCATTCATATCTCTGTACACGCCTGCAAATGAAGTATTACCAAATGCACTGATCACGAGGCCCTTCATATCAAAGCGATAGGCTTGCAAACGTAAAGAGTAAGCGAGAGGTAAAACAGGCAAATCATCGCTCAGTAGCTGTTGGGCTTGATGATAGTAATTAATACGGGCGGCAAGTTGCTCCGTTAACAGTGCTTTATGCAGTATTTCGTCAAAAGCAGGGCTGCACCAATGACTTAGGTTGGTTTGAGAAGCTATCGCGGCACAACTCAGCAAAGGACGGAAGAAACTGTCTGGGTCGTTACTGTCGGTCGCCCAACCCGCTAAAGTCATATCATGGGAGCGATCCATTAATTGGTTCTCTTGAAAACGGCCTTCGACAGAGCGAATATTCATGATAATGCCTACTTGCGCCAAATCAGCTTGGATAAGCTCAGCCATTTTTAATGGGCTAGGGTTATACGATTGTGATGAAACAGGCACCCAAAGGTCAAGTTGCAAGTTTTCAAGTCCTAGCTCTTGTAACATTTTTTTGGCTAACTCGGGGTTATAATCAGTCACTTTGGCTTGATTATCATAGGCCCAAGAAGCTCGAGGCAAAATCGAAGCGGCAGTTTCTGCTGTGCCGTAGTAGATAGATTGCATCAAGCGATCATTATTAATGGCATAAGCGATGGCTTGGCGCACTTTGAGTTGGTCCAAAGGGGGCTTGCTGGTATTGAAAGCCAAATATGCGATATTCATGCCTGAACGCATTGATAGGCGTAGACGTGGGTCATCACGTAACACTGACAATTGGCTGGCGGCAGGGTAAGCCAACACATCGCATTCGCCAGTAAGCAATTTTGAGATTCTCCCCGTACCGCCAGCGCCCATATCAATAACCACCTCTTTCATGCGAGGTTCACCCTTCCAGTAGTTATCATTACGAAACAGACGGACAAATTGGCCTGCTTGATAGTCATCAAGGCGAAATGGTCCGGTGCCGACAGGGCGCCAATCAATCATCTCTTGGCGATTAATTTGAGCGAGGTGATCGGCATATTCAGCCGATAAAATAGGCGCATAGTGGGTCGCTAAGTGCCATAGAAAAGAAGCATCAGGGGCATTCAGACGGAATTCAACCGTATAATCATTTAATTTACGAATACTTTGTACGCTATTGGCAAATTGCAAACTATCAAAATAGGGGTAGTGACCGCCATTAATGTAGTGATAAGGATGATTAACTTCAAACATGCGAGCGAAGCTAAAAACAACATCATCGGCATTCATATTACGTGTTGGAGTAAACCACGGTGTTTGTTGAAATTTGACATCTTTACGCAGTGTTAATCGATAAGTTGCGCCATTATCCAGTACCTCCCAGCGTGACGCCACTTCCGGAATTAACCGATAGGTAAAAGGGTCAACATCTAGCAGGCGATCATAAATTTGCGCTGCCAAGGGGTCGACAATTAGGCCACTACTGACTAACTGGGGATTGAAAGTGGTAACAATGCCATTAACACAATAGATAAAACCGTTTTGACGGATGTTTTTGGGAACATCATTCGCCGCAGTATCCTGATATGACACATCGTTAGCCTGAGCGACCAGTGAAAAAGTAAATAGAAGCCAAAGAATTATTAAGCGCATAGCACTGATATCGTTAACCTTAAATATCCTATTGTAGCGTAAAAAGGGGCTGACAGGATATAAGCAAAAATAGTGTTTATTTTTAGGACAAGCAGGGCCGTCATGAATAGAAAACAGTCTGAAAAAGGAAAATAATATTATTAAAATTCATCTAATTATAATTAAATGAGAAAAAATCTCATTAAACCGCTTTACAAATGGTACTGATAACTATTATCATTCGCTTTGCCTCCTAAGCAAAAAGCTTGTGGTCAGGCATGACATTGCTCACATTGCTTCCAGTGTTTTTTTATAGCCAGCATGGGTGCTGGCTTTTTTTTATCTCAAAATAGATAGATTATACATATCAAAACGGATAAGGGTCGGCTAGTGTATTAACCCAACGGCTTGTAAATCCTTTTCTTCAACATTGCCTTGTAAAGTACACATAATTTTAACCGTGTTATTTTCCTTGTTGGCTTCGATAAAAAACAGTTTTTCAGCGGAATCACCAACAGGGATCAGGCCGCTAACTGGCGTGAGGTTTTTTTGCCAAGGTTCAGAAATCGCATTTCGCATTTTTGAATTGGCGACAAAATAGCCAGCCCCTTCAATCAGGGGGATGTGCTGAGATAAATGTTGAATGACATCTTGTTCTGGCATGGATGTTTCAAACCCCCAGTAATAAAACCTTCCCCCAATCCGGTTATTAGAAATTTCTTTATAACGCTCAAGATCAATAGCAATGGCGATAAAGTGGGTAAGTTCTAAACCATCTTTAGTGGTGTATTGCAAAGGAATATTAATGCCTGATTGACTAAATAATTCAGCGATAGTGATATTTTGGGGGATCATTGCGAATTCTTGGTTATGTTTTATCTCTTCAAAAAAACGACTATCGCATGCAGAAAGTGCTTTTATAATACCGATTGCATGTGCAGAGTAAGTGCAACTTATCAATAAAGAGAATAAAATCATTTTTTTTATGATAGCCATTTTATACCCTCAAAAATATAGCCATAAACAGTGACAAAACGGTCAATGACAAGTAACGTATAAAATAAAAATTAAGTGATTAGCTTTCGTAATGTTAATTAAATTAAACTCAGTTAACTTGATAGCTTTACTTGCAGTTTATTTCACACTTATTAGATGTACGTATATTTACTAATCGAGATGTTAGCCATTTATCCTTTAATGTAATAGTAGAGTGATATATGAAGATTAACAATATTTAAAAAATCACATCGGCTATTTTAGTTCGGTCATTATTTATCTACTCAATTATGTTGTACACTACAAATAAAAATATACGTTCTTACTCCCCCTACGAATAATACTATTAATAGGGAGAAAAGATAGTTTATGGATTAATCACTCATTAATTGCAAATGTAGCTACTATTGCCGAGAAATAGCATTTAAGTGCTGTTAAAGACAATCATGCCATGTTCAGTCAGCTTCGTTTTGACGTTGACTGAAACGGATATTTAACACCATAAGAGATAAATAACAGAGCTTTTAATTTATTTTAGTATCATATCGATTTAATTATTAGTTGATAAATTATCAAGATTAATTTGATGTTTTTTAATTAACCCACGTAACTGATCATAACTTAGAGATAACCGCTGAGCGGCTTTACGCTGATTAAATTGGCTCTGTTGTAAAGCTTGCTCAAGTAATTGTTTTTCACTTTGCTGCTGCCAAAGGCGTAAATCACATGGCAAAGAGGGTAATGATATTTTTTGCTCTGGTATCTTTTCAGGGTTTGAGAGGGTGGCGAGTTTCTCACCAAAAGGGTCAAAAATAATTGTTTCAACAGGCGCATCATTATCTTTATGCCGATAAACGGAACGCTCAACCACATTTTTTAATTCACGAATATTACCCGGCCACGGATATTGCTCTAACGCTTGCTGTGCTTTTGGACTAAAGCCGCTGAAATATGGGCGTTTGAGTTCACCACACATTGCGATGGCAAAATGTTCGGCTAAGAGCATGATATCGGACACACGCTCACGTAAAGGTGGAATACGGATCACTTCAAAGGCTAACCTATCGAGTAGATCTGCCCGAAAGCGGCCCTCTTTTGCCAATTCAGTTAAATTTGCATTTGTCGCACACACTAAACGCACGTTGACTTTCAGAGATTGACTGCCACCAACACGTTCAAGTTCGCCATATTCAATAACACGAAGAAGCTTTTCTTGTACGGACATAGGCGCAGTAGCAAGTTCATCGAGGAACAGCGTGCCTTTATCTGCCCGTTCGAAACGACCTTGATGGCGTTTTTGAGCGCCCGTAAATGAGCCTGCTTCGTGGCCAAATAATTCAGAATCTAGCAAATTCTCATTGAGTCCACTGCAATTTAGGGAGATAAAGGGTTCTTGCCAACGAGGAGAAAGGTAGTGTAGGCGATCGGCAATTAGCTCTTTACCTGTACCGCGCTCACCAATGACTAATATGGGTTTATTTAGTTGAGCCAGTTCAGACGTCCGTTCAAGTACATCTAAAAAGTTAGATGAGTTACCAATAATTGTATCATTAGTGTTTTTCATGGTTATTTTTACCAATAGTTGGTTTTGTTGGCCTATTTAAAATATAGTCTAGATTGACGCTAATGAATACAAAAATAATTTATTGGTTATAATTCAAATTGTTATGTATTTTTATGAAAGTTGGCACGCTGATTGCACTAAATTAATCGTAATAGAAGGAATGTCCTTGTCACAACGTTATGTGGCGGATGAAAACAGTTAAACGGAGCATCACGTATTGGTTGGAAGCCAAAATCGGGTTGAGGCTCTACTGAATGATAAAATCCATCAAGAGGAAATAAATAATGGGTATTTTTTCACGTTTTGCCGATATCATTAATGCAAATATCGCATCTTTGCTGGACAAAGCAGAGGATCCGCAAAAAATGATCCGCCTGATGATTCAGGAAATGGAAGACATGCTAGTTGAAATCCGTTCGACATCGGCTCGTACTTTAGCGGAGAAAAAAGGTTTAGAGCGTCGTATCGAAATGGGCGAAAAGCAAGTCGCTGATTGGCAAGAAAAAGCGGAATTGGCTCTTGTGAAAGATAAAGAAGATCTTGCGCGTGCCGCATTGATTGAAAAGCAAAAAGTCAACTCAATGGTTGATACCTTAAAACATGAGCTTATTATTGTTGAAGAGACGCTAACGCGCTTGAAAGGTGAAATCACTGAGCTTGAAAATAAATTGCAAGAAACGCGCGCTAAACAGCAATCCATGATGGTGCGTTTAGAAGCGGCACAATCTAGCCGTAATGTTCGTCGTCAACTCGATAGTGGTAAGTTAGACGAAGCAATGGCACGTTTTGAGCAGTTCGAACGCCGTATTGACCATATGGAAGGTGAAGCTCAGAGCTACGGTATTGGTAAACAAAAATCATTGGAACAACAATTTGCTGAATTGAAAGCAGATGATGAAATTAGTGAACAATTAGCGGCATTAAAGGCTAAAATCAACACTAATAAAGAACAGTAATTTTGTAATCCCTAAACCTTAGCGTAGCGAATGGCTGCGCTAGGGAAGCGGATACCACCATTTGATATAAGGAAATGTGATGGGCTATGTTTTTCTGTCTCTCGTACTGATTGTTTTTCTCATTTTTATTCTGCCGTTTTGGTTGTGGTTACACTACAACAAACAGAATAACAGGCAGGGGAGCCAGCTAACAGAAAATGAAATCCAACGTTTAACTCAGCTTGCAGAGCAGACACAACGTATGCAACAGCGCATTAAAACGTTGGAAGATATTCTGGATGCGGAACATCCTAATTGGAGGCAAAAATAATGACCGATTTTCGCAATCGCCAATTATATCGATTAACTGACCGTCGTGTTTTTGGCGGAGTGTGTGCCGGTATCGCACAATTTTTTGATTTACCGGTTGCCTTAGTCAGGGTGATTGCCATATTGGCACTCTTTATGAGCTTCGGGTTAACACTGGTCTTATATATCGTCATGTGTTTTGTGCTACCTAAAGCTCCAAGTGGTTATCAAGGTCAAGATGTTAGTGTTGAAGTTTCCAAACTATTTAATGAAATTGATGCACAGTTAAAATCAGGTGAACTACGCTTACGCCAAATAGAGCGCTATGTCACCTCAGATACCTATACCGTTAATAGTAAGTTTCGTCATTTATAATTAATGTGCGCCCTCACATTTCGGGGAATAAGACTTTTGTTTTATTCCCTAAAATGTCTATCCAACGCTTAAATTCATGCGGTGGCACTATGCAAACGAATATTAAACGTAAACTCAAACAACAAGCCAAAAAACAAGCACTCAGTAAAGGGTTGAAGATAGTTGCAACACTTGCCATAACTTATGGACCAGGAGGTATTCTTGGTAAAATACTCAAAATAGTAGGCAGTAAGTGGGTCATCGGTTATTTAACAAAACGGATAGTAAAATAATCGTATAAAATACAGTGGTTATTGATTGAACCGTATAAAAACAAATTGCACTCAACAAATTAGTGATGCTGAATTTATGCTAAATTAGGCATCAATAATATTTGAGCGAGTGGGAGAAATATGAAACGGCTGCAAAATGAATTGACGGATTTGGTGAATCGTAGTGTCGATCGCCATGTTAGGCTCGCCGTAACTGGGCTGAGTCGTAGTGGAAAGACAGCATTTATTACTTCTCTTGTAAATCAGCTATTAAATGTAAATAGTGGTGCGCGTTTACCGCTATTTTCAGCCGCACGAGATAACCGTTTACTGGGTGTAAAACGGATACCGCAACGCGATTTTTCGATCCAGCGCTTTACGTATGATGAAGGGATCGCACAATTATATGGTCATCCCCCTCAATGGCCAACGCCGACACGCGGTGTCAGTGAAATACGCTTGAAATTACATTATCGCTCAGAAGACTCATTTTTTCGTCATTTTGTTGATAACTCTTCTTTATATCTGGAAATTATCGATTATCCAGGGGAATGGTTACTCGACCTTCCTATGCTTGATCAAAGCTACTTAGAATGGTCTTCTCAAATGAAGACCTTACAAAAAGGGGAGCGAGGTAAGCTTGCGCAAGCATGGTTAACATTATGTGAGTCATGTGACCCACTCGCACCCGCCGATGAAAATTTACTCGCGGCAATTTCCACGGCCTACACCACGTATTTAGAAGAGTGTAAAGCGCAAGGCCAACATTTTATTCAACCCGGACGTTTTGTACTTCCAGGGGAGCTTGCTGGAGCGCCAGCATTACAGTTTTTTCCATGGCCGAATATCGAAAAATATGGTGAGAAAAAACTGGCGCAAGCCGATAAGCATACCAACATTGGTATGCTACAGCGTCGCTATCAATATTACTGTGAGAATGTTGTAAAAGGCTTTTATAAAGACCATTTTCAACGGTTTGATCGGCAAATTGTTCTGGTGGACTGTTTACAACCTTTAAACAGTGGTCCGGACGCATTTAACGATATGCGCATGGCTCTGACACAGCTAATGCGTAGCTTCCATTATGGTAAACGAACGCTACTAAGACGTATGTTTTCCCCCTGCATAGATAAGCTGCTATTTGCTGCAAGTAAGTCTGACCATGTCACGCCAGATCAACATGCCAACCTAGTGTCGTTATTACAGCAGTTGGTCCAAGAGGCTTGGCAAAACGCAGCATTCGAAGGAATTAGCATGGATTGTATTGGTCTTGCGTCTATCCAAGCCACAGAGAGTGGTATTGTTGATTATCAAGGTGAAAAGCTGCCAGCATTAAAAGGGGAACGTTTGAGCGATGGTCAATTGATGACATTCTATCCAGGGGAGGTTCCAAAAAGGCTTCCGAGTGAAGTCTTTTGGCAAAAGCAGCGGTTTGAGTTTGAAAACTTCCGTCCTCGGCAAACACCGTTAGATCAGCCGTTACCTCATATTCGGATGGACAGTGCACTGGAGTTCTTGTTGGGAGATAAATTGAAATGAATGAACCAATCAAACAACGAGTTGATTTTTCCGAAGAAGATATAGCAGCAGAGGCTGAAAAACTCAGAAAAGCACGCCACTTTGATCCGCAAGAGCAACATAAATTTACGCCCGTAGAAATTGAGGCCGAGCAAGATGAGCAAGAAGGTGAGGTTGAAAGTTTAATTAACGAAGCGCTTAAGCCTAAAAGGAGTTTCTGGCGTAGGCTAGTCGGAACGGCAGTTGGGATTTTTGCGGTGAGTGTGATGGCTCAGTTAGGTATCTGGATCCACACGTCATGGGTCACGCAAGATTGGACTGCATTGGGTACAGCAGCCGCAGGAGGACTAATTGTCGTTGCAGGTGTCGGATCAATTGCCACAGAATGGCGGCGTCTATATCGCTTAAAAGAGCGGGCTCAAGAGCGTGATATTGCAAGGGAATTGCTACACAGCCATGGCATGGGGCAAGGGAAAGTTTTTTGTGAAAAACTGGCAAAACAGTCGGCACTTTCGGAGCAGCATCCCGCAGTGCAACGTTGGCAGGCTACGATACAGGAAACACACAATGACCGTGAAATGGTTGAGTTGTATAGCAAATTAGTTCAGCCGATTCTTGATGAACAAGCACGTAAAGAGATCAGCCGCTCGTCGGCCGAGTCTGCTCTGATGATTGCGGTTAGCCCACTTGCCATTGTTGATATGGCATTTATTGCATGGAGAAATATTCGTTTAATTAATAGAATTGCTGCAATTTACGGCATTGAATTAGGGTATTACAGCCGCATTCGACTCTTTCGAATGGTATTAATTAACATTGCTTTTGCCGGAGCGTCAGAGCTGATCCGTGAAGTGGGTATGGACTGGTTATCGCAAGATATTACGGCTCGTTTATCTACTCGTGCCGCACAAGGCATTGGTGCAGGGCTATTAACCGCCAGATTAGGGATTAAAGCGATGGAGTTGTGTCGCCCATTGCCGTGGATTGATGATAAACCGCGTTTAGCTGATTTCCGAGGGCAACTGCTGAGCCAAATAAAAAATGCGGTTCCGAGCAAAAAAGACGCTAAATAAAAGTCTCATCGCTGGCAGGTGTGATTGACAGTAAAGTACACTTGCCAGCCTAAAAACAGAAAGTGGTTATCTCTACAACCATCCCTGATTATTACTTGTTGTCGTAATAGCAATTTTTGCCATTTTCCCACGTTGTAAATTATTAGTGTCAACAATATGTGACACATGTGCTGTATTCTTACCGTAAATCAAGCTAAAATATTAGATCTATATTGTTTCTGCTAAAGGTTTTTATCCATGCGCCTCGAAGTGACTTGCCAAGACCGTATCGGTCTAACTCGTGAATTGCTTGATTTATTGGTCCTACAGAATATTGATCTTAAAGGCATTGAAATATCGGCGCAGAGACGGATATACCTCAATTTTACGCCTGTTGATTTTCAGGTGTTTAGCACGTTAATGGCAGAAATTCGTCGTATTAATGGCGTAATTGATGTACGTCGTATCTTTTTCATGCCGTCTGAGCGGGAGCATAAGGCGGTGTGGGCGCTATTAAACTCATTCCCTGAACCAGTTTTATCCATCGATAATAAACTAAACATTGAATTGGTTAACCCAATGTCATTACAAATTTTTGGCGTGGATGAAACCAAGATAAAACAAAAGACTTTCTCGCAACTGGTTAGTAACCATGGTTTACAACGTTGGTTTGAGCGAGAAGAGCCTGAGCCTTATACGGAAAGAGTAACCGTAAAAGGAAATGACTATTTAATGCAAGTCACGCCAATCATCTTAGCGGATGAAAATGGCAAGTCACACTGTACTGGTGCTGTTTTATTACTAAAATCAATAGCGATATTAGAAAAACAGCGCAAGCAAATTGTGGGTGCAGATGTGGATGGTTTTGACCTTATCGTTGCCAGTAGCCCCGCCATGTCACATGTTGTCGAACGTGCTAAACGTATCGCAATGTTAGATGAGCCTTTATTGTTAGTTGGGGAAACGGGAACAGGTAAAGATATGCTAGCCAAAGCGTGTCATTTGCATAGTGCACGCGGTAGTGCGCCATTTTTAGGGCTGAATTGTGCTTCAATGCCTGATGATGTGGTCGAAAGTGAATTGTTTGGTTATGCAGCAGGGGCATATCCGAATGCCTTAGATGGGAAAAAAGGGTTCTTTGAACAGGCAAACGGTGGCACGGTATTATTGGATGAAATTGCGGAAATGTCACCGCAAATGCAGATAAAACTATTGCGTTTTCTGAATGATGGAACATTTAGGCGCGTCGGTGAAGAGCGAGAAGTGAAAGTGGATGTGCGGGTCATTTGTGCCACACAAAAGAACCTGCCAGAGCTCGTTGCACAGAAAAAATTTAGGGAAGATTTATATTATCGCTTAAATGTTTTGAGCTTAACTATTCCTCCTTTACGTGAAAGACAAGAAGATATCTTGCCGCTAACCGAAGTTTTTGTCGCGAATTTTTCTAAAGAGTTAAATATCCCTAAACCTCGATTAGCACCTTCCTTAGTTGATTATCTAAGCCGCTATTATTGGCCTGGTAATGTAAGGCAGTTACGAAATGCCATTTATCAAGGCTTAACTCAATTAGAAGGGGATGTCCTCAATTCACATGATATTGATTTGCCAGAAATAGACAATTTACCAACGGTGGCTGTTGACTCTTTAAATGGTTCGTTAGATGAAATAACAAAACGTTATGAGGCATCGGTACTCGCACGTTTATATCGTGATTATCCAAGTACACGGAAGTTGGCAAAACGCCTTGACGTTTCCCATACCGCGATTGCGAATAAGTTACGCGAATATGGATTGAGCCAGAAAAAAGAGCAAGAATAACTTTTTTTGATGAGAAATGTGATCGTTGGCGATGATTTCATCACTGCGGGTATCTTTTAGCACAAAAAGCAAACTATACTGAGAATAACTGGATATTCATTTGAAAAACGTTAAAGCTGTATTTTGATTGATGATAACCGATATCGCAAGGCCGCCCGTGTGCCTGCAAGGAGTTGCTATGGATCAATTCGCTCTTAACTTTATTGTGAATACAAAACTACGTGAGTATCTCAATCAACGTCATTATAAAAATGATATGTTTGAGTCAGCGGCCTCGGCTGCTGAGTTATATTTGATGAATAGAGCGGCAGCCCGCTATTTAGAAAAACGCCATCGTTTCACATGGGAAGCCCTTGTTAAAAATGGCAATAAACCCCGTGATCTTATTATTGATATCCTCACATCCTCATGCCCCGCAAATAAAGAGCAGGCAATGAAAATCCTCAGTTGTTGTTCTCACTCGTTAGTCAATATGATGAGCGAAAATAAACTGTTTGCGAGTTTAGTGAATGCTAAACAGGGCAAGCCACTGAATTGGCTCTATGTGGAATAGTTGATGGGAATAAGCAGCCAGTTTTTAGGCTGGCTGCTATTGAGGATTACTTCAATGCAGCAAGTGCTTTGTCATAATCAGGTTCTTCAGTGATCTCTGGAACTAACTGGCTATAAATCACTTTATCATTCTCGTCTAATACGACAACAGAACGTGCTGTTAACCCTTTTAGTGGGCCACTCGTCATCGCAACGCCATAGTTTTTGGCAAACTCAGGGTGACGGAAAGTAGAAAGAGTGACAACGTTGTCTAAACCTTCTGCGCCACAAAAACGTGCTTGTGCAAAAGGCAAGTCAGCAGAAATACACAGGACAACAGTATTGTTGAGGTCATTGGCGAGTTGGTTAAATTTGCGTACAGATGCAGCACAAACGCCAGTATCAACACTTGGGAAGATGTTCAGAACTTTACGTTTACCTTTGTAACTTTCCAATGTTGCTTCAGAAAGGTCTTTAGTCACTAAGGTAAATGCTTTTGCTTGATGGCCAGGCTGTAAAAATACACCATCAACGGTGACTTCATTACCTTTTAACTTGACGGACTGTGACATATTATTTTCTCCCATATATGAGCAAGTTTGTGAAACTACGAATATTATTATTGATGAGCTTGCTAGCGACCAAGCTAGCACTAGATGAATTCAATAGCAACATAACACAACCAATTTGCTTTGATTGCTAATTAAGTGCTTATCTCATTATTTTAAATCAAGTGATTTTCCATGGGGAAAGCACAATACCTAGAAAGGGTTAAAGTGGTGAGAAAAGAGTCTGTCATCGGAAACAGATTAGAGCAGAGTATATAGATTTTTAAACAATGAAAGAATATGATGCCTAAAGGGTTCTTGGTCGTTTTGTGAAGCCATCAACCTCTAGCTAAGATATTTTATTAGTCATAATATGTAGAATATCTTTTATATTTGCTTAGCTGATTTTTCGGTCTCGTAGCACGAAATTGTCAGTTAACCTTATTTGCTAATACGACAGAATCCCAAAATGCATAAACGCTCACTTTCATCTTTAGCTATTATTTTTACAGCGATGTTTACCGCTGCTCCTGCTGTTTCGGCTGTTATTCCTGCTGGTACAGTACTGGCAGAAAAGCAAGTGGTGACCCGTCATCTAAAAGATGAACCGGCATCCTTAGATCCGATAAAGTCTGTTGGGCTGACTGAAGCTCAGGTTATGCGTGATTTATTCGAAGGGTTGGTTAATCAAGATAGTCATGGGAAACCTATCCCCGGCGTTGCGCAAAGTTGGAGCACGACGGATAATAAAACGTGGATGTTTAAGCTACGTCCTGATGCGCGTTGGTCAAATGGTGACCCTGTGACAGCCGACGATTTTGTATATAGCTGGCGTCGGTTAGTTATGCCTGAAAATACCTCACCGTTTGCGTGGTTTGGTGCCCTTGCTGGTATTAATAATGCACAACAAATTATTGATGGGAAATTACCTGCCGATCAACTGGGGGTAGAAGCCATTGACAAACGAACCCTTAAAATTACGCTTGATAAGCCAATTCCTTATTTCCCATCCTTAACGGCTAACTTTAGCTTATTCCCTGTTCATGCTAAGACGGTCGAAAAATATGGTGCGGATTGGATTAAAGTTGGTAATTTAGTGGGTAATGGTGCATTTATATTATCGGATAGAATGGTTAATGAAAAAATTGTGTTAACACCAAATCCATTCTACTGGGATCATGCAAATACTGTGATCACAAAAGTGACTTTTGTTCCTATCAACCAAGAGTCAAATGCAACAAATCGCTATTTAGCGGGGGATTTGGATATTACAGAATCTTTCCCTAAACAACGTTATCAAAAATTACTGGCAGATATTCCTAATGAGGTTTTCACACCTGACCAATTAGGTACTTATTACTATGCATTTAATACACAAAGAGCGCCAACTAACGATGCTCGAGTGCGTAAAGCCTTATCAATGACGATTGATCGTAATTTGATTGCTAAAAAAGTATTAGGTACAGGGGAAAAGCCAGCAAATCGTTTTACGCCAGACGTGACAGCCGGATTCAAACCGCAAAAAGGGATGTATGATAATGCTTCCCAAAAAGAGTTAGATGAAAAGGCAAAAGCGCTATTGCATTCAGCAGGCTATGGGCCTAATAACCCGTTAAGATTGGTTCTTCTGTATAATAGTTCGGAAAATCACCAAAAAATTGCTATTGCTGTGGCTTCAATGTGGAAGAAAAAATTGGGAGCTGAAGTTAAGCTAGTCAACCAAGAATGGAAAACCTATATTGACAGCCGCAATACGGGGAACTTTGACGTCATTAGGGCATCTTGGATAGGTGATTTTAATGAACCCTCTACCTTCTTATCGTTATTAACCGCTCAACATAGTGGCAATATCCCCAAATTTAATAGCAAAAGATATGATGAGGTGATGGCTTCGGCGAGTATTGAGACAAACGAAGAGTTGCGTAACCGTTATTATAATCAAGCGGAAGAAATAATCGCTCAAGAAGCACCGATTGCCCCAATATATCAGTATACGAATGGGCGTTTGATTAAGCCATGGTTAAAAGGGTATCCAATAGAAAACCCTGAAGATGTGGCATACAGCCATAGTTTTTATATTATTGAACACTAACGCCATACGCAGCCTATACATTTTTATATGGGCTGTTTTTTTGGGTGTAAAAAAGAAAAAGCTCCTTCCGCTGGAGAGACAGAAGGAGGACCAAAAAAGGAATAAACACTACAAAGTGAATACTAATGTAGTCCGATGTTAATTTATTGTTCTTTTGTGGCAAAGTAATGTTGGTATTTAGCAAAAATGGCGGTTGCAAAACAAATCGTTCGCTTTTACTGACTATACTTTCATTTGAACGCATTATTCTTACGTATTATCTGATAGCTGTCTGTTAATTAAACAAAATTTTATATATTACGTCGAATAAGCGAAGAGAATATACTCGCTTTGATGTGCCATATTAATATAGGCGTTAGGCTGGATAGTAGGGACTTGCGAATTTTGTTATGACTACCATGATGAATAGATAATAAGCAGGTATGGTGAAAATACGGAGAATAATAAATATTCTAAATGTGATTTAACAGTACCATACTGATATTTCAAGCTTTGGTAGGGCTTATTTGAGATAAGCTAATAAGCAAAAATAGGCGTTATTCAACCTATATTTTATGTTACCTATATATTCAATCTAATCTAAGATATTTCTTATATTATCGATACGATAAAACCGTGAATTGGGCCAACGCTATTTTTCACCTTGATATTTCCGGCATATTCCCTCTATGCTATAACGATAACTGGCTTAAAAGGAAGGAGATAACGGCATGGCGTTGATTTATGGCTCATTATTTCAGAGTTCAAACCCTGTACATGCATTCCAATTAAATGGAGAGGGTGGATTTATTCCCCTTGATGTTAACGCGAGTGCCACTCAACAATCTCCTTTTTGGCTACATTATGATTATAAAAATCGAGAAAGTGAGCAATGGATCCAAAACTCAGAGCTGTTTAGCGAACAAGTTAAAGCCGCGCTTTGTGGCCATGCAGGTCGTTGGCGAATTTTGAGAGTTGGCGATGGCATTTTATTAACATTGCAAACGTTGAACACTAATGCAGGCCAGCGCCCTGAACAGCTAGTCGCTTTCCGTGTTTTTATTAACAGTCGATTGATTATTTCAAGTCGCCATAGAAAAGTAAATTCGCTCGATTCAGTTATTATTGACTTACAAGAAGGGGTTGGTGCGCAAAGTACCGGAGATTGGCTGGTGGAAGTTGCGGATGCGATTACTGATGAAATCAGCGATTTTACCGATACTTTACATGAACGTTTAATTGGGATGGAAGATACCATTTTGAATGGTGAAATCCCTGAGCGCGGTGAACTTGCGTTATTACGCAAACAAATTATTGTGATACGTCGCTATATGGCACCACAGCGGGATATGTTGGCGCGTTTGGCGACAGAAAAGCTATTATGGATTGATGATACCGATAGGCGGCGGTTGCAGGAAATTTCCGATCGTTTAGGGCGTTGTATTGAGGATTTGGATGGTTTTGTTTCGCGTACAGCAATTATGTCTGATGAAATCACCAATATGATGACCGAAATGATGAACCGTCGTATTTATACGATGTCACTACTTGCGATGATTTTTTTACCAACAACTTTTTTAACAGGGTTATTTGGGGTCAATTTAGCAGGTATTCCTGGCAGTGAATTTAGGTTTGCATTCAGCGTATTTTGTCTCTTATTGGCGGTATTAATTGGTACTGTTTTTTGGTGGTTGAGAAAAAGCCGTTGGCTTTAAAAAGAAAGTTATCTGTGTTAACCCACCCTTGTTTGAGATAAATCAATAAAAGGTACGTTGATTTGGGGCACTATTAATTCCGCAGGTGAATGCAACGTTGAGCGATGAACGTTGTGCTCCATAATTGTAGTTTTTCTCATATTGAGTTCTTGTACAGAATAATTGACCACTGTAATGCCGATGTATATTGCATCGGCTTTTTTTTATTCTAAATTTACCTTCAATCCATTCACATTGTAGAGAATGCAAAACGGATATTTGTTGGGGTAGCGACATTCAGGTGCGCAGCATGATACAAATAAGCATCTTGCCACCTTCATACAAAGTGATGGTGGCAATGGCGTTATTTCACCTCAATAACATTCAGGCGTTCCGCAGTAAATTCAGGTCTATCGTCATCATCAATTTGGTGTTGTGTGGGGATTTCTTCTCGATCAAATGCTAAATCGCCACCATTGATGACGGTATCGCCATGAGCGACATTTTTAAAATCAAACAACTCAGTATCACATAAGTGAGAGGGAACGACATTTTGAGTGGCTCTGAACATCGTTTCAATACGACCTGGGTAGCGTTTATCCCAATCACGTAGCAGATCTTTAATTACTTGACGCTGTAAATTAGGTTGTGAACCACAAAGATTACACGGAATAATTGGAAATTCTTTTGCTTGGGCGTAACGCTCAATATCTTTTTCTCGGCAATAAGCTAAAGGGCGGATCACAATATGTTTACCGTCATCGCTCATTAATTTAGGTGGCATACCTTTTAGTTTTCCACCGTAAAACATATTTAGAAAAAGAGTTTGTAAGATATCGTCGCGATGGTGGCCTAGTGCGATTTTAGTTGCGCCTAATTCTGTTGCGGTACGATATAAAATGCCTCTACGTAAACGGGAGCATAGTGAGCATGTTGTTTTCCCTTCTGGGATTTTCTCTTTTACAATCCCATAGGTATTCTCTTCAACAATCTTGTACTCGATTCCGAGGTTTTCAAGGTATTCGGGGAGAATATGCTCGGGGAAACCGGGTTGTTTTTGATCTAAGTTAACAGCAACCAACGAGAAAGAGATCGGTGCACTTTTTTGCAGGCTTTGCAAAATAGAAAGTAGGGTATAACTGTCTTTACCACCAGATAGGCAGACCATAATCCGATCGCCATCTTCAATCATGTTGAAGTCGGCAATGGCTTGCCCTACATCGCGGCGCAATTTTTTTTGTAGCTTGTTAAAGTTATATTGTTCTTTCTGTGCGTTCATTTTCTACTGTTCTGTATCGTTGCTGATTATTGTTTAATTCAATGATTTTTAAGTTTTTTGTTTTTAATTGTCCTCATGGCCTATCATCTTGCTGTATCTTTTGTATAAGAAATAAGGCGCTTTATGGATGCGGGCAATAAACTCACTAACAAAAAACTTAAGGCAATCCTCGGTAAGGAAATTGCTAAGCCAGCCATAATAGCAGATGGACGAGGTCTTTCGATACAGGTAAGTCAAAATTGATCCATTTTAATAAATGAGGAGCTTTAGTAATGGAAGATAACTCAATTATTGTGGTGTTCATAACACAATGAAAAATAAGAAGTTATAGTCAAAAGCTCAAACTCAAATCTGTTAAATCCTAGAATCTTTAGGTATCGTAGCAACGCGCATTACAACCTCTAAAAAGCGTGGCTTTCATAGTGATAGAGGTACTTATATATCAATAAATTATATCGGTTGGCATGCGATAATGGCGGCATTAGTGACGGAGATTAGTTAGCCAAGGTATGTATGAATCTAGCCATAAAACAAATTGCATTAACACAACAGATAAAGCGATAACCCGCCATATCGATGGTTTTATCCATGTCATGCAAGATAAAAATAGAATCACAATAATGGATAAAAAAATCCTGACAAATAAAACGACTAACATAAGTGAATAGGCATGATTTACATCTAGCACTCGATATTTAAACACAAGTATCGAGGCGAACGTCATACTAGGAAGGATCAACATCCAAATCAAGAAAAATACAATGGCTAATGAATACCGACTTGTGCAGTATTTATGTAATTTACTCACCCAATACCCCAGATAAAAAATCAACTTAAGTTATATATTAAATAAATAAAGATTAAATGTCATCAAAAGTGTATTCAATGGTGATTAGTGAATAAAAAGTAGATTTTTCATTGGCTGATGCTGCTATGGCGTTTATCAGTCAAGCATAGGGTTTTTGACATCGTGTGTCGGTAAGAAATCAAAAATATTGGCTGCCACCATAAAGTGGTTTAGCTTTGATGTTGCGATTGGATTAGAATAAATTTTAGGGCAGTGAAAAATTATTAACGCATTAAAAAACAGCTAGAAATTCACAGTATATCTCGTTGATATTTTGATAATGCATTGCTTTATCAATTAGATATTAAAAAAATACGATGGCATAGTTGCTAATAAAAGTAGCAATAACACATTAATATTGAGCGATTATTACTGTTTTTTTTGTAAAGCGCATGCTTGTTAACTTATTTAACTCATATTGTTAAATTTTATTATTCATCTAAAACTATTAATTATTAAATTTACTAGCTAGTCTTTATCATAAAATGATCATTAGAATAATACTAAGAATAACAAAAAATTAAATAACATTGGAAACAGTAGGGCGTTTAGCCCTGCTGTATATTCAGGGGTGAAGGAAGGACAGTCAATATCTATATCCAAGTTGGTTTTCCTGGTTTTTCAAAAACTTCAAGCAAATGTTTAATATCCACATCCAGTATACTAGAAACAATCATTAGGTGTTCCACATAAATAGAGACGCTTCCTTCTTCATATTGAATATAGTTTCGTTCTGATATTTTTAATGCAGCAGCCATGGCTTCCGTAGAGATACCTCGGGATGTACGTAGTTTTCTAATATAGTTGCCTAAAGCGATTCCTCTAAAGTTTGGTTGCTTCATGAGTCAATTATCCATAGCGTAAAATGTAAGGCTATTATCAGAAATAATATGATTAATTCAATAGTATTATTCTGCTAAAAAAGTGTATTTCATAAAGTCAAAATAATCATATGGAAATTTTATATTTATCTAATAGTGAATTTGGCGATAAATGAATCTAAAAAATGTCAGATTTGTACAGTTATAGATATTAAAACTAATATCACTGGATAAATAATTTTTCTTAACATAAGAAAAGTTAAGTAAATCCACTTAGTGCATGGTAAGAAATGACGAAAAATGAGGTAAATACAATTAAAAGTAAAAACGATAAATCTATCCCACTTTATCTGTTTCAAAAATAGAAGGTCTATTATCAATAAAGTATTTAACCTCATAAGATCACCTTACTCTATTTTGAGCTAATAATAGTAAGGTGCTATTTTCAAGGAAATGAATATTTATTATTCGCTTAAAGCAAAATCAACAGCTTTTTGAGCATGTAAAGCCGTTGTATCAAAAATAGGTACCGATGTATCATTTTGATCTACCAATAGCGTGATCTCTGTGCAACCCAAAATGATCCCTTCCGCGCCATTTTCAACCAGTGATGCCATAATTCGTTGATATTGCTTTTTAGATCCGTTAGTGATTTTTCCTAGGCACAGCTCTTGATAAATGATGTCATGAACAATTTTTCTATCTTGGTCGTTAGGTGTGAGCACAGATAAATTGTATTTTTCATGAAGACGATCTTTATAAAAAGGTTGCTCCATCGTAAAAGCCGTACCTAATAAACCGATTTTTCTAATGCCTGAATTGATAATGCGTTCGCCAGTCGCATCAGCAATATGCAGTAAAGGAATATTAATGTTATTCTCAATTTGCTCGGCAACTTTGTGCATTGTATTAGTACAAAGTACAACAAAGTCAGCACCTGCTTGCTCTACGTTTTTTCCTGCCTGCGCAAGGTATTGACCCGCAAGCTCCCATTGCCCTGCCGATTGCATATGTTCTATTTCAGCGAAATCGACACTATATAAAGCGATTTTTGCTGAATGAAGACCGCCAAGCTGTTGCTTGATGCCTTCATTAATCTGCCGGTAGTAAAGCAAAGTTGATTCCCAACTCATTCCCCCGATTAAACCAATTGTTTTCATATCCGTTTCTCCATTATATTTTTTATAGCTAAGAATACTTCTATAACAACTATTTTTTTAGGGCAATAGATTATTTAAGCTATTAAAATAACAAGTAGAAACTCTTAGATAAATTAAAAAATAAAATGAAATGACGAAAAAAGAATAATTACGGATGAATCTTATGTATCAAAAAATGAGATTTGTCATGATATCGCCGAGAGGTAAGAACCTCTCAAAGCGATTTAAGGAGAAAAAATGCGTAAAGTTATTTCAGTTTCGGCTATAGCACTTGTTTCTGCATTAACAGCGTCATCTGCTTTTGCGGCAAAAACGGACACTTATAAGTGTGAAGATCAGAAAATTAGGGTTTCATTCCCTGATGAAAATACCGCTGTGATGCTTTATAGCGATGAACTTATCGTGTTAAAAAGCGCTCCAGCAGCAAATGGTGCTCGTTATGTTGGCGAAAACATGCAGTTGTGGTCTCATGGGAAGAATGAGTTTAATTTAGCCACAATTTCTGAAGATGATGTTGTTAACAATCGCATTACTGATGATAAAGGCCGTACTTGTAAATTAGTCAAATAATTAATGGAGTGTGCTAATTTATTTAGCACACTCTACTTTACTAATTATCGGTTATTGAAATTAAGGGATATTGGGGTCTAAATATAATTTAGCGGCAGGACGCGTTAATACTTGCTGATAATATTGTGAAATAGCAGGGGTGTTTGGCCTAATAATCGGTGTAAGCAACCAGCGATGTATAGAGAGTGCTAGAGTAATATCAGCTACCGTAAATTGTTTTCCATTAATAAAATTACCATTTTTTTCAAGCTCTGCTTCAAGCAGCAGCATTTTACTGTTCCACTCATCAGTACTTTTAGCTATCAATTCAGGGTACTGAATAAAACTATCACTTTTCCGAACAAGTGCCATAAAAGCAGCACGCCATGCGCTGTTTAGTTCAGTTGCTTGCCAATCCATCCATTTTTCAACGTCTGCTTTTTCTTCTGGGCTTTCAGGTAGTAGATCAAAGCGTTGTGCTTTGGTGGCAATATAGCGGCAAATTGTATTACTTTCCCACAAAATACCATTTTCGTGGATTAATACGGGGACGAGCCCATTAGGATTAAGCTTAAGATAATCAGCAGATTTTAGGCTTAACTCATCTCCCCATTGTGGCTCATGAATGAAGGGAAGTTGAGCTTCTTGTGCAGCCCACAGGACTTTGCGAACATTGATTGATGTGGTACGACCTAGGATCTTTAGCATAACGGCCTCGAAAAGCATCAATAAGAAATAATGGGAATAACATAGCTCTATAGGAAGCGCAATTTAAATGTGGTGATATCAGCTAAAAGCGCCATTATTGCTAATGGCGACGATGAAACGACGCCTATACGTATTGTAGTAGGCGTACACAAGAGTTAACTTTGAATAATACCATTGATGGTGGTAGGAAGAGGTTGATCAGTTAGTTCAATATGCTGTGATGAGACTCGTTGCCCTTTAACATATAACTCTGCTTTTACTGGCTCTAAGCGACGTTCAATATTAATGTGGAACTTATTCATTAACTGGCTAATAAATCGGTGTTGATCAAGTTGATATTGTTTTACCTCACCATTACGTAGCGTCACTGCAAGATATGGTTTAGTCGTATCGATAGTATCGTTGTTGTATACCATCCCATAAGAGCCTTCTAACGCAGGGTAGATATAGCTTTTTAATTGATTTTGTGGGTCATAAAAACCGACTAAAGTGACAACCGGAACACCTTGTTTTACGGGTTTTTGAATGAAGGTTAATTCAGAGGACGGCTCCCATGAATCTCCATTTGAAATATAATACACTTTTGTATTATGGCTGATTATCTGCTTATTACCATTAACATGTAGTTTAATACTCCATTGAGAAGTGCAATCTATCTCAATCACTTTATTTTTATTGCTGTGATCCGCTTGAGGTAGATAAATATTGGGTGGGTAGTGAGAATTATAACTCTCTATTTTTATATGGTCATTTTTATTAAGTAGCGCTGATAAAGTTGTCTCCGTAACATCTTGATTATCTACTATTGGTACATCCACAAAAGAAATATTTTTTGCATGAGGGGGTAGGTACTCTTGCATTGTTTGTGTATTGGGATCCCACTTTTGATAACCTGTTGACGATGTTTTGCTAAATATTGCAGAGTTCTCGAAAAAATGTTGAATAGCTTGAGCCGTTGTTGGGGTATGTAATGTGTACGCATTGTACGCTTTATCGTATAGCTCACCACCAGACATAGCATCTTTTAGCATTGCATGTTGCATATAGGGTTCTGCTTTTTCTGCATTAGGATCACGCGCATCTAAAACCGTGTACTTATTTGTTTTCTTTTTTTCAAAGTTAGGAATAAAAAAGTTGTTGTCGGCATCCCATCCCCATGTCGAATTAGGTTTATCGGGGGTTGCATGAACACCGCCTTTAAATCCCTTAAAGTAATGACCAATCTTATAATTATGACCCAGTTCATGACTAAATTCATTATCTACGGTGTTGTATAATGTGGCTTTTCCCGCTCCTCCTGACCAACCATGCTCTTGTAAACCATTTTTATATATACCACGGGAATTATGTATCGTAATTTGTGCGGTAGGTAAGTAGTTATTTTCTTTTGTCGCCGATGAATGAACGCCGTAATTGGCTAAATTAATGCCATCTGAAATAAGATCTTTAGAAATTTGCTCTCGCATATCCCCATTATGCCCACCTCCATCATCATCTGAACGATGAGTTAAATGTTTTCCTGAAGGAAGAACAATCTCTTTTAAGTGGATTGGAGCGTAGTGAGAGACGATTAAACGATTAATAGGGATTTGTTGGAAATATTGGCGTTGTAATTCAGCATTTTTTTGAAATGCTAATTCTCCTCTATAGGGAGTCAACATGCCGATATCGATAGTATGGAGCAGAAGTTCTGTTGGGGCTCCGACATAAATATCAGATAGCGTACCTTGTTTTCCATGATAATCGAATTCCAACCTTATTTTGGGCTTAATGTATTCAGCAGGAATAGCAACAGACCAGCCATTTTCGATATACCTGATTTCATCACTGTCATCATTAATTAAAGGCTCACCTTCATATGTACGCCAAAAACCAAATTCATCACAAACAAATAATTGGCTATCACCTTTTCTTATCGTTATTTTTTGGTCACCATAGAAAACATGACTGTCATAGTCAGCCTCTGATGAAAAATAAATTTTTTTATTTTTAAAATTGGGATGAGTCTCTAATGTAAAATGACGGGCCCAATTAGCATTACGCGTTGCGATATGGATGTTATCATTGTTATTGATAACTTCGTTAAAATAGCAAATATCTTTTGATATTTTTTGCAATTCCTTGTTTTTATTTATCTTGATATCAAATGATTGAGGCAAGGCATAGTTAACCGTACTTTGGGTATCCGGAGAGTAAATTGACCATACACCTTCATCATCACTAATAAAAAGCTTAGTTTCACCCGTAGTAATTCTAACTTCATTATCGCCATAGGTAACATCACTATTAAAATAAGCTTGAGAAGTGAAAAGTATTTTTTTATTGGCATATTGTTTACTATTGGGGATAATAAAATCTTTCGCCCAATGGTAATCTCTGGTTGCTATTTTAATAGTGTCATTTTTTTTAATAATATCTTGGAATAATTTGGGGTTCTTAGAGATATGATTAATATCATCATTTTTCGTAAATTCCACATCAAAGGTTTCGGGGGTTTTGTATTTATCAATATTTAACGCTTGTTGATAGTGAAAAGATAATCTAGATTCGTCACGAGTAAACCAACGACCTGTTTCATCGCTTATCATAACAAAAGATTGCTGTGCAGAGAGAGGTATTGAATTATTTCTATATTTAATATTTGCATCGATATTATCCGCTAAATTCAATATGAGTTTTTTATTCGGGCGTTTTTTTAAACTATCTAAGTTAATAGATAAATTTTCAGCATCAATATCGACTCTAATAATGTCATTTTCGGTCATAAGTTGATTGAGGTAGTTTGTGCTCTCAGTCAATTCTTTAATCTTTTTTGATGCATTGATAGTAAAATCAAACGATTTAGGAATAGTAAAATCGTCAGGTGTTAAGCGGGTAAACCGTTGCTCAGTGCCTGCAATTTTAGGCAGTTTTGATGGTGGAAGTAGGTAGGTTGAATATATCTTTTCATTATCCTCATTATAGACCTTAATATTTAATTGCTCATTTTCTTTGATTTTTTCATGAGGCTTAAATATCACCAATGTTTTACGGCCTGAAACGAGATGAGGTTGTATATCATCATCAATTCGATTAATGGCTGGGATAATGCTATGTTGAGCATAAAATACATTCCCCTTAAGATCCCCTTGGATATCACTTGGATAATTATTTGTATTATAGTAAAAAACTTTCCCTAGTTTTTCTTTGTATTCAGACAATAACTTATTATACACCCCTTGTTCATCGGTCATTTTTTTAATCAGCGCATGATTATTAATCTGTGTATCAAATAACCGTGAGATAACAAGGTTATCTATCAACGATTGCCAAAAATCAAACAGTGTATTTGGGTTATTATTAAGGTCATTAAGACCTAATAAATGAGATGAATGAGTATCATTTTCTTTATTTAATTGTGTTGTCGGTATCATCACTTCATGACGATTTTGGCAAATGCAAATTGTCAAAGCTAGCATATAAATCCTTTTAATTGATTAGTTTATTGCTAATATCTTCATTTTATTAGCAGTATTAGATAATAAAGAAAAAAATAAAAATGATAAGCAAATTATTTTATAGTTAATCTTAATTTAGCCAAATAATCAGTCAATTGTTCATTCTGAACACTTGAATTTCTTGATTTATTCATTAATAGCAATTCGCTTAGAGATAATCCCATCGGTTAATAAAATAGAATGAATATTTCATTTCTTTACGAAAGAAATCACCAAGATCTCAAGGGGTAAAAAAGGCGCCGAAGTCCCCTTAATCAGGGGATAGAATGAGAGAAATCTGTGATCTTTGTAACATAATTTTCTGACTTTCCACTTAATTTCGTTATCAACACAACAAAAACAAAATTTTCATATAATAAAAATTGGAATATATGTTTCATTAATGTATATCTATGTTATCGCCATGTTAAATATTGGTGACATCAAAACACAACATGTATTCATAATCAGTGGGAAGGGCAAAATGAAAAATATCATGAAATTAACCGCGCTGGTTGCTGTATTGGGTTTAACACCGAGTGTGATGGCTGAAAATGAACAAATTGTCTTTAGTCCGCCAACATTGGCCAGCCCGTTTGAAGTGCATATGCAGAAATCGGCGGTGAAAACCGCTAAAGAGTTAGGAGTCAATATTCAAGTCTTAGATGGGCAAGGTAGCTCACCTAAGCAAGTTGCTGATATTGAAAATGCGATCACACGAGGTGCACAGGGCTTTATTGTGTCACCTAATGATGTCAATGCCATTGCCGATGCGGTGGTTGAAATTCAAAGCGCTGGCTTACCGGTGGTGACTCTTGATAGAACCATTAATGCACAACAACCGGTGCCGCATTTTGGGGCTAATAATTACAAAGGCGGTTACGCCATTGCGGAATATGTCAAAAAGCAGTTTCCAAATGGCGCCGATCTGATCTTAATTACAGGACAACCTGGCTCCTCATCAAATATTGAACGTACGAAAGGGATCCGCGATAGCTTAAAAGAAGGGGGGAGTAAATACCGCTTAGTCGCTGACCAAAATGGTAACTGGATGCGAGCGGAAGGGATGCGCATCACCGAAAGTTTATTGCCTTCACTCGCGAAAAAACCGGATGTGATCTTATCTGCTAACGATGATATGGCCCTTGGTGCGATTGAGGCGCTGAGCGCGCAAGGTTATAAACCGGGCGACATTTTAGTGACAGGTTTTGATGCAAGTCCTGAAGCACTTAGTCGTATTAAGGAAGGTTGGATGGCTGTAACGGCTGATCAGCGCGCAGGCTACGCAGTAAAAATGGCGATGGGGCAATTGGTCGATAATATTCGTGACAAAAAAGCGATCACAGGCGCGGATTACCCTCCCACAATTATTAGCAAAGATAACCTTGATCAAGCGGAACGTATTGGTGAATTGAAATAGTCATTTACAGTGCTATTCAGGGCTCGGTGAGCCCTGTTTTCCTGAAAAGGAGTTTTTATGTCAGAGCCACTACTTAAAATTACAAATCTTGCCAAAAGCTTTTCAGGGATCTGGGCGCTAAGTCAAGCCCAAATGACAGTGATGCCAGGGGAAGTGCATGCGTTATTGGGGGAAAATGGTGCGGGTAAATCCACTTTCTTAAAGGCACTTGCAGGCGCTCAACCGCAAACCAGTGGTGATATTTGGTTTAACGGTGAATTGCTTTCCATAACAGATACCCCGATTGTTCGCCAACAAAAAGGGATTATTACTATCTATCAAGAATTTAATTTGCTACCGAATATGACGGTAGCCGAAAACATGTTTTTAGGGCGTGAAGCGCTAAAAATGCGTTGGATGGTTAATGAAAAAGTCCTTAATCAGGAAGCCAAAGCGATCCTTGATTATCTTCAATTGGCAATTTTGCCAACGACCCAAGTGGCACGGTTAAGTGTTGCCCAGCAGCAAATGATTGAAATTGCACGTGCACTGACGCTCAATGCTAAATTAATTGTGATGGATGAGCCTTCAGCGGCTCTAAGCGATACCGAAGTAGAAAGTCTGCATCGTGTTGTTAGGGAATTGAAAAACCGAGGGGTGAGCGTCATTTACGTGACACATCGCTTACATGAAGTTTTTCAGATATGTGACAAGTTCACGGTATTTCAAGACGGCAGATACACCGGATCGGGGAATGTGGCTGAGACCTCAGTACAAGAGATCATACGTATGATGGTTGGGCGGAATGTGATTTTTGAACGTAGGCCGGCCAGCGAAACATATCATCGAGACAAACCGATTCGCCTATCGGTGAAACATTTATCGAAAGCTAAGCCACCTTTAGATCCTCATGGTATCGCGCTTCACGATATTAGTTTTGATGTTCATGAAGGCGAAATACTGGGTATTGCGGGCCTTATGGGGGCGGGAAGGACTGAGGTGGCACGCTGTTTATTCGGCGCAGATAAATATACCACGGGTGAGTTTATCCTTGATGGTGAGCCTTATCAGCCAACGACCCCAATGAATGCACTGGATAAGGGGATTGCACTCGTTCCAGAAGATCGTAAAAAAGAAGGCGCCGCGCTGGGATTATCCATTCGCTACAACCTATCACTTTCAGCGTTATCACATCTACTTAAAATGGGGTGGATGGTGGATAGCAATAAAGAAAACGCCTTGATAGAAAGCTACAAACAAGCACTACAAATCAAAATGGCCAGCAGTGAGCAAGAAGTGCGTAAATTGTCTGGTGGTAACCAACAAAAAGTCATTCTTGCACGGTGTATGGCCATGTCGCCAAAAGTATTAATTGTTGATGAGCCAACTCGGGGTATTGATGTTGGAACCAAATCGGAAGTTCATCAGGTTATTTTTGAGATGGCGAAAAAAGGCGTTGCGGTTATTGTTATTTCTTCTGATTTACCTGAAGTCATGGCGATTTCAGACCGGATCATCACGTTGAGCGAGGGCCGCTTAACGGGGGAGATTAAAGGTGATGATGCAACAGAAGAGAAGTTAATGATGATGATGGCTATTTGCCATCAAAACTCACCAGCAGAAATGGTCGTATGAGAGGTTTACATGTTACAACAACAATCTTCTACGGCGGTCGGCCGTAAAAAAATAGATTTCATCGCTTTTTTTGAGCGCTTTGGTGTCTTGATTTTTATGGTGCTGTTGGTGCTATTTTTTCAAACCCAAAACAGTAATTTTCTGACTGAACGCAATATCACTAATATTTTAACCGAAGTGTCTATCTATGGAATTATGGCCGTGGGGATGACGTTGGTGATTTTAACCGCTGGTATTGATTTGTCTGTTGGCTCAATACTGGCGGTTTGCGCGATGACAGCGGCGTTTGTGATTAAAGGTGATAATTTAGTCGGCTTAGATCCTAATGCTTGGGGAGGGATGAGCTGGTTAGTTGGATTAGCTATCTGCTTAGCGGTAGGCACAGGGATCGGGTTTTTACATGGTCTTGGGATCACGCGGCTGAATATTCCACCATTTATTGTCACATTAGGTGGCATGACAATTTGGCGTGGGCTGACATTAGTGATTAATGATGGTGCACCAATCTCAGGTTTTGATGCTGGCTATCGTTGGTGGGGGCGTGGGGAGCTACTGGGGATCTCGGTGCCTATTTGGATCTTTGCGATTGTGGCATTGATAGGCTATTTAGCGCTGCATAAAAGCCGCTGGGGGCGTTTTGTTTACGCAGTTGGCAGTAATCAAGAAGCAGCTCGGTTAGCAGGGGTGAATGTTAAACGTGTTCTTGTCAGTGTGTATGTGGTGATTGGCTGTTTAGCTGGGCTGGCTGGGTTTGTGCTGAGTGCACGTTTAGGGAGTGCTGAAGCGGTAGCGGGGATGACATTTGAACTGCGCGTGATCGCCTCTGTTGTGATTGGTGGTACATCATTAATGGGGGGATATGGTCGTATCGGAGGAACCATTATTGGCTCAATCATTATGGGAATATTAATTAATGGTTTAGTTTTAATGAATGTTTCAGCGTATTATCAGCAAATTATTACTGGACTGATCATTATTTTAGCTGTTGCTTTTGATACTTACGCCAAAAATAGACGTGGTGCCAGTTAAATATTTTCACTATTTATAAAAGATAAACGCCTTTTTATTTTAATAAGAAGGCGTTTATCATAAGAAAATAAGGATTTAACGCTAAGAAAATACAGGTTGATACTTTTTAAATTTTAGTGCTAATAATATTGATATCTTATAAAAATTCCACCTCAGATAGTTCCCTTGTGAAACTAATTAGTTTAATTTCATTCACTTATATTTTATCGATGCTATACTATTAGGGTTATTTTTGAATTTTGAGTAAAATTTAAAATAACCCATGCAGTCAACACTGGCTATGTTTTTGATATTCAGCTTATTGCTGAATTTAAATGTTGTAGTTAAGGAGTCGATATAATGGTAAGTAATAATGCAGCACGTCGCTTATTAGGAATGCCTTATAAGTTAAGTCGTTCTAAGAAAAATATTCGAGTTTCTGTCGTAGCAAAAGAAAATGTGACGGAACAGCTGCCCGCTGAATTACAAAATCAACCTGTAGTTGCGGCATTAAATAATAAAGCGACAGAGAAAAAAACCTACCACTCAACAACGGTATTCTATCCTGAATATGTTATTAGCTAATTAATTGAGTGAATGTTGACCCTCTGGCATTGCTAGAGGGTTAAAAACACCAAATGATATTCCTACCTCATTTCTTACTCTTTTTCTTGCAACCAGTACGACCGCTACCTCATCTTCATATTAGAATGGTCAATATGTGATTATTGTCACTATCTAAAATTACAAATAAACAAAATATTGAGACGTTTCCGATGAAAAAGTCATGGAACTTGGTTACATTGAATTGGCGTATAAATAGAAATAGGGTAGGTATTCCCGTTGGCTTATTTTAAATATTTAATTTTTTGTTTTTGTGTTATTTCAGTGGCAGGATGTTCGACAGGCTTTAGAACGGATGAAGAAAGTAACCGATTAAAATTTAGCATTCAACAAGCCAATACGATACCGATTAAAGAATCTGTAGAGGCGCTCTCTGCTGCTGATATGTTACCTGGCGATATTTTATTGTCTTCCGCAACGGGAATTAATTCATGGGGTATCCGTCTTTTTAGTATTAGCGGGGTGAGTCATGCCTCAATATATTTGGGGGCTGGTGAAGTAGCGGAATCTGTCGGCAGTGGCGTGAGGATCATTACGCTCGATCAAGCTATCTCGGACTCAAATAATATGGTGGTGTTGCGGCAAGAGGGGTTAACCTCTATTCACGCCCATAAATTACGTGAATTTTCTATGCAAAATGAAGGGGGCAAATATAACTTTAAAGGGATAGTGATGATAGCGCCTTGGATGGTGACAAAGCGCGTCTGTGAATTACCTTTTATTGGTCAAACGATCCGTAATTTTTGTTTGAGAACGTTAGCGACGGTACAGTTAGGTAGCGATGTAGACCAAGCTAACGGCTTCTTTTGTTCGCAGTTTGTCCTTGATGCCTATAAATATGCAGGACTTCCGTTATTTGAAGGGAATTCAGCATGGATAACGCCAGCGGATATCCTTCATATGCGAACAGGGGATGTGCCGACCTTTGTTCCGACCCATCGTTTAAGCTATGTAGGGCACTTGAAATCTTGGAGTTTATCGAGTGCGCTTCACCTGAGATAAATATCGTCAATAAAGTGGGGTTGTGGCGACGTGTTAATGAAAAAAAAGGCCAACTCAGAGAAGTTGGCCTGCTAAAACTGGAAGCAATGTGAGCAATGTCGTTTACGAAAGCTTGAGTAATTTACTCAAGTATTCGTTAGGTAAAAGATAACCATTCTCATTTGATAAATCAACCCTTTTTTATGTCTTATTATGCGAATTTTACCCCCTATAAATTCGTTTTTATAAAAAATAATTAAAATTCAATACGTTATTTTTGGTTCTTTTAAGGATAATTCGAATAAATTTTTATAAAACAAGTTAGTACTCGAAATAAGTTGTTCGTTATACTTGTCAGTATCCTTCCTACACCGTCAGCACAGAGGTCAATCTTTGATGAGAACATTACGCATTGGTATCGTAGGGTTAGGCTCTATTGCGCAAAAAGCCTATTTACCGATACTGAGTAAAACAGATAATTGGCAACTGATAGGGGCATTTTCACCAAATCAAAGGAAAGCAAAAATCGTCTGTGATAACTATCGTATTCCACTGTATTCAGATATAAAACAGCTGGCCCAGCAGTGTGATGCGGTTTTTGTACACAGTAGTACCGCCAGCCATTTTTCAGTTATTTACAGTTTGTTATCATACGGCGTACATGTGTATGTTGATAAACCGCTTGCTGAGACACTTTGCCAATCAGAGCAATTAGTGGACTTTGCACATAAACAGAAACGTTCGCTTATGGTTGGGTTTAATCGGCGCTTTTCACCTTTTTATCAAGAACTCAAACAACACCTCAGTCAAGTTGCTTCATTACGTATGGAAAAACATCGTAGTGACAGTCTAGGCCCTCAAAATGTCCGTTTTACTATGCTAGATGATTATTTACACGTTGTAGATACCGCTATCTGGCTCGTGGGAAGCGAAGCAAAATTATTGGGAGGCAATATTATTGCAACTGAGGAGCAAGCGTTATGCTATGCAGAGCATCATCTGAAAGTGAATGAATGTTTAGTGACGACATCAATGCATCGCCGAGCGGGTAGTCAACGCGAGCAAGTTGCAGCAATTTGTGATGGTGGGGTCTACCAAGTGACAAACATGAATCATTGGATGAGTGAAAGTCACGAGGGGATAAAACAAAAACAACCTTCTAGTTGGGAGTCGATATTGGTTCAACGTGGATTCGATGGGGCTATTCGCCATTTTATTGATGCGGTGAGCCATGGTAGCGAGCCTGACGTCAGTGGTGAGCAGGCGATTTATGCTCAACAAATGGTAGAGAAAATGTTAAGCATTGCGTAAATACTGTTCATTGTTTCTCAGCTCATAAACCATTCCATACCAGTCTTATATAGGATTAATATGTTAAGTTCGCATCAAGCTTCAGAAATTTTATTTGTTGCAGGTTTTGGTCCGATAACACGTGAGCCTAATGTAAGTTATGATTTCTATGTTAAAACTTTAGGTTTACCTTTAAAGGCAATGGAAGGTAATCAGGATTATTTCACCAGCGAAGAAGAACAGCTTAGTGGCGTTAAACACTTTGCGTTATGACCATTATCTCAAGCTGCACAATCTTGTTTTGGTGTCGATCATTGGCCGGAAACGCACCTTGTTCCTCAAAGCTGGATAGAATTTGAAGTCGCTAATTTATCAAAAGCCACTCAATGTTTTATTAATGAAGGTTATTCCATTTTAGTTAATGAGCGAATGGAACCTTGGGGGCAAATGGTTACACGCTTACTTAGCCCCGAAGGAATGTTGGTTGGTTTAACCGTTACACCATGGTTAAGAGAATAATAGTTAATAATTTGTAGCGAGAGATCTCATTTATCTTGTTGTTTAAGAGACATTCTTGCGTATTTGATTATAATTTTGTTGTTAACTTAAATTCTTTTTTCTATCAGGAGGGGTTATGTATAAAACGATTCTGGTTCCTATAGATTTAACTGAGGATGAACTGACAAGTAAAGCTGTTCGCCATGCAGTTAATTTAGCTAAACAGTCTGGTGCGAAAATTCATTTGATCCATGTGCTACCAATCTCTTCTGCTATTATTAATGCGTATGCACTTGGTTATATGGAAATAAAAGACCGTGCAACCGTTAAAGCAGAAGAAGACATGAAAATGTTGATGGATACGATTGATTTACCACTATCTGATGTCAATTATACCATAACGTTTGGCTCACCTCGTGATGAAGTGATTAATACTGCAAAAGACATTAACGCCGATATTATTGTTATCGGTTCACGCCGTCCGAATATTTCTACACACCTCCTAGGCTCTACCGCAGCGGGCATTGTTCGTTACGCAGAAACCTCTGTATTGGTAGTTCGTTAATTTTTTAAATAAACCTATGCTGATATTTAGCATAGGTTTTATTGAACCCATTATTTTTTATTTTACACGATCGTCATAAAGCGATGAGTGATTAAACCTTTTTCTTCTATCTTGTTGGGTATCAGGTATTGAGTGTAACAGTTCAGCCGAATAGGCCCTATTTTTATTGGGAATGGTGAGCTTATTTATGGAAAAGTTTTCGCAAGAAGTTATCCGCATTGAACATTTCTTATTCAGGGTATTACGTTTTTATTTTTTGTCGCTATTGGTTTTTTTCCTTGGGCTGTTACCCGGTATTATTGGCTTTTATTTTATTGAAGGTCATTCTTTGATGGAGTCAATGCTTAATGCATTATCCATGCTAAGTGGACAAGCAATAGAGCCTGCACCAATCACGCAAGGTGGGCGTTTTTTTATCGCAATATATGGGCTGTTTTTACAGAGCGTATTCATTATTAGTATTGGCTTAATTGTCACACCTTTTTTGCACCGCATCTTACATAAATGGCACTTAGAAGATAGTTAGCATATTGATAAAATTGTGAACTTGCTTTAACAAATCGTCTGGTAGCTCACGGCAGTTTGTTTTTATTAAGACTATACTTTTGGTGAACAAAAAAGATAAACATTCACAAAGTGTATCCTAGTTATCACATCGCACTAAGGGATCACAGGTGGATAATAGAATGATGACTAATTAATAGGGGTATCGCATGTACAATAAAATTTTGGTTCCCGTAGACATTTCTGAAGATATTCTGACGGATAAAGCATTAAAACACGCAATTTATTTAGCAAAAATGTCGGGGGCAAAAATACATCTTTTCCACTCAGTTCCTGATGTTTCAAGGTTCTCAATGAGCTATAGCTATCATTATGATCTTTTATCTTCATTTGCTAAAAAAGCCGTTGAACGTTCAGAAGAGCAGTTAAAAGAGATTATTGCTAAGATCGATTACCCACAAGAAGATATTTCTTACAAAGTCGCTTTTGGTTCACCGAGAGATAAAGTGTTAGCTGAGGCAGAAGAAATAGGTGCGGATCTGATTGTGATTGGTTCACGTAACCCGAGTATCACAACGCACTTACTAGGGTCAAACGCATCAGGCATTGTTTCTTATGCGAAAATATCTGTACTGGTAGTCAGATAACCCGCCAATACAATAAGGCCAGTATTATACTGGCCTTATTAACGCTCTAATCTTTAACGCAAATCTATTACCATCTTAGCCTAAAGCAAGGCTAAAATTCGCATCGAAAAAGCAGATGGTGCTTATTCATCCCTATTAAATCAATATAATAGAGATAAAAATTATTTACCTTCCACTGCCTCTTTAGCTGCTTTAATAGCTTGAATGCCTTGTTCACATGCTTGTTCTTGAGCATCTTCTGGATAATCAGCGAGTGCTTTTTTCGCTTCTTCCAATTGATGTTTCATCTCAGTGATCCTTTCTTTAACATTAGGGTCATTTTTGTACTGCTCTTCAGCTTGTTTAACCAGCACATTCATTTCTTGGAAATAAGTATCGCAATTTTTTCCTGCATTCGCACCAAATGCAGCTAATAGTGCAGCAACCCCGAAAGCAACTGAAAATCTTTTTTTCATAATTTATTCGCTTTTTTGATGTAACAATAAAACGAGAATAGCATTCCATATTCAAAAAGACATCACCTCTCTTAATCAATATTTTCTACTGTAGGTAATTTTGCTGCATATTAGGAATTATCTGTAATAACAGCACCGCGTGAATAGCATAATTTGCAAAAAGATAAATGAGAATCATTCTTGACTCTGTTGCAATTAAAAGTGTACAGTTAAGTACACTTTTTTTGTGGGGGAGCTAGGTATGCAAAATAAGACGATTATTGATACGGCTGAGTGGCCAGTTTGTGTAATCCATTCATTTCCAAAAACCTTAGATGAAACGCGTTTATGGTTAGAAGAAATGGATATGTTATTGGCAAGAAGGGCGCAATTTGTATTAGTTTATCCGCCGGTCAAACAGAGCAAAGAAAAACCGTCTGAGGAACATATGAATGCCATGAAATATGTTCGCCGTTGGTTAAAACATGCTAAAGAGCCGATGGTTGAACACTGCCGTGCAATGGTGGTGACGTTACAACCAGATGGGAGTGATAAAGAAGATATGGAACAAATGGCGCCGTTACTTTCTGCATTTTATGGGCCTGAAGTGTTTATTGAACATAACATCGCCGCAGCGAAAAAATATGCTACGGCATTGATTTCTTAATGACGATGACCGCTATTGGCTAATTTTACGAATATAACTGGCGATGATGTCCACTGAGAGCGCAATTTGTTGCGTGATAAATTCATCGCTAGGTTTAAAATCAGTGACACAGAAGGTTTTAATAAAAACATCTGCTTTTAACATTTCTAAAAATCGAGATGAAATACTTAATAGCGTTTGTTCGTTAACTTTCACTTCAGGTAATTCAAGGAGTTTCTCAGTTAATAGCCGATAACTACGTACTGGCCCTTGTTCAAAGAAAGCATGGCTAATTTCAGGAAAGCGGTTATATTCACCAAGGATCAAACGATATAAACCAATAGACTGTGGTTTAATCACATTCAGTAAAAACCGTGCGCCGTAAAAAGACAATACAGATTCAATGCTATGGAGAGAAGGGGGATTATGATTTTCATCATCGGCGAAAATATCGTCAATCATTGATGCAACGACCGCAGCGAATAATCCTTCTTTATCACCGAAGTTTTTATACAGCGTGGAACGAGAGCCTCCTGCACGCTCAATGATCATATCAAGTGTTGTTCCTTCAAATCCATATTGAATAAAAATTTCAGAAGCCGCACTAATTAATGCTTTATTACGACGCTGCCCCTTAGGGGTTTTAGCGAAAAATGGGCTACTCATGCAATACTCATCCTAGCATTATGATTTATCTAACTATTCTTATCATGAAAAGGCAAAGTTCGTGATGACTAATCATGCTTTAACCTGAAAGAGATCATAATTCAGGCTATTATTTCACTTTATGATGTTGCTAAAGGTTATCACGTTTAAATCGTTATCTAAATCATCGCAGTGGATTGGAGGAAAAATGAAAGGGGAGGCTATCGATGAGTTGCAAGGTATTCATGCGATTACCGAAACACAAAGGGAGATCACTCGATTATGTATACAGTGTGGCCTCTTATTATTACAACATGGTGCGGAGAGTATGCTGGTGGAGCAGCTTACCAGCCGCTTAGGGATTGCACTCGGGGCAGATCAAGTTGATAGTGCTATTTCCTCGAATTCATTAGTACTGACAACCATAATTGAAGGTCACTGTTTAACGTCGACGCGTCGTATTATTGACCGTGGTATTAATATGCATGTGGTGACAGAGGTACAGCATGCTGTCATTTTAGTTGAGCATCACCTTTTGGATCGCAAACAACTTGAGAAGAAATTGTCCTCAATAAAACCATTACGTTATCCACGCTGGATAATGGTGCTGATGGTTGCTCTATCTTGTGCCTGTTTTAGTAAATTAAATGGGGGAGGATGGGATGGCTCCTTAGTGACATTGATTGCGAGTGGTTGTGCAATGTATATTCGTCAGGTGCTGACTTCTCGGCAAATGAATCCTTTGATTAACTTTTGTATTACTGCTTTTGTGGCAACGTCTGTTTCCGGATTATTATTAAAATTGCCATTTTTTGCTCCGACAGCAAGTATTTCGATGGCAGCAAGTGTATTGCTACTCGTGCCGGGTTTTCCATTAATTAATGCGGTGGCCGATATGTTTAAAGGCCATGTTAATACAGGGTTAGCGCGGTGGATGATGGCGAGCTTACTGACGCTGGCGACATGTATTGGTGTTGTGATTGCAATGGCAATTTGGGGACTAAGGGAGTGGGCATGAGTTTTTTACTGGCACTTTTAGAGGATATGTTACTAGCGGCTATCCCTGCTGTTGGCTTTGCGATGGTATTTAATGTGCCGATCAAAGCATTGAAATATTGTGCTTTGTTAGGGGCTATTGGTCATGGCTCACGTATGACTATGATGACACTTGGCTTAAATATTGAATGGGCAAGTTTTATTGCCGCTATTCTTATTGGCGCGATTGGTATTCAATGGTCTCGAACATGGTTAGCACATCCTAAAGTTTTTACGGTTGCAGCAGTAATACCGATGTTTCCGGGAATCAGTGCTTATACCGCAATGATCTCCGTCGTCAAAATTTCTCATTTAGGTTATACCCCTGAGTTATTTGAAACCCTTGTGACCAACTTTTTACGAGCATCATTTATTGTTGGGGCCTTATCAATTGGTCTATCCCTTCCTGGTTTGTGGTTATATCGTAAACGCCCAAGTGTATAAAAAAACAAGAAACGCCTTCGGTAAATGTGATATTCAAGAAGGCGTTTGATTGACTTTATTTACTATGGCAACCTAGCCTTTATTCAAAATTAATCTGATATCTCTTTCAATAGCTTTTACTATAAGTTGTTAGATTGATTAATAAACAATTCCTGTTATTAATTAGAATTATTAACATAACTGAATTGCTCTAATATGGAGTAGTTGTGCAATTTTATCGTGGTAAGTCGGTTGTTTCTAATATTCATTAGCTGCAAAAAAGCTTATATTCGGTTGTGTGGTACTGGCATAAGAAAATATGCAGTATATTACAGGATGCACTAACGCATTTAAGTTAATTGTTTATTATCAAAACATCAGTGGTGTTATTTTGAATAAAATATTCGCTTCATTGTACCCAAAATGGGTACTGTCATTTTTTTTATTAATATTTACTTTCCCGCTTATCGCTGCGCCAGGACAGTTTGATGAAGCGAAATTATTAAGTAAAACTAAAGTATATCTGGATCAAAACAATCAAGGTGAGGGAACACTTTACTGTGGTTGTAAATGGGAGTGGGCCGGTAAAAGTGGTGGGGTAGTCGATTTAAACTCGTGTGGTTACCAAGTCCGTAAACAGCAAAATAGGGCAACGCGTATTGAGTGGGAACATATTGTTCCGGCATGGGTATTTGGTCATCAGAGACAATGTTGGCAGAACGGTGGACGTAAAAACTGTGTTTCAACAGATCCTATCTTTCGTAAGATGGAAGCCGATATGCATAACCTTGCACCATCAATTGGTGAAGTAAATGGTGACCGTAGTAATTTTAGCTATGCTCAACTTCCCTCTAATGCGCAATATCCTTATGGTCAATGTCGTAGCCGAGTTGATTTTAAGCAACGCGTTTTTGAACCTAGAGATGAAGTGAAGGGGCAAGTGGCTCGTGTCTATTTTTACATGCATGACCGTTATAACTTGTCGATGTCACGTCAACAGCAACAACTATTGATGGCATGGGATAGACAATATCCGCCGAGTCAGTGGGAAAAACAACGTGACGAACGCATTGCTGCAATCATGGGGCACCATAACCCCTTTGTCACGGGGGAAATGAAATGGGAGCTTGGGCATAAAAATAGTGCTCAAGGGATTAAGCAAGTTGATAAGTTATCGCCTGCACCTACAAAAGAGACACCAAAACCTCAAGCATCTGAAACCAGTACTCAAGTAAAAGGTAATCGTAACTCACATAAATACCATTTAGCACATTGCTCTGGTTTTAAAACAACATCCGATAAAAATGCAGTGATGTTCAGCGATGAGTTAGCCGCACAAGCCGCAGGCTATGAATTGGCAGGTAACTGTAAGCCTTAAAAGGTGTTTTTAAGGTAAAGTAAAAAAACACCCCAAAGTTGTACTACAACGTTTGGGGTGCTGTTCATCACTTTTGGGTTTTTTTATATTATTTTTCGCTGACAATTTTGCCATTAATAACGGCGGATTTTTGAACGAACTGCCCATTTTCATCAAATTCAGAGATAAAACCTTGTGGTTCACCATCTTTGAAAACACCGGAAGCATAAACGTTGTTGCTTGGGGTGTCGTGATAAACTTTAAATGGGCCTGTAAGTTTTCCGTCAGTAGCGGTCATTTCGATATCCTTACGACCATTTTCATGGTAAATCCGTACTAATCCATTCACTTTACAGTTTTTAACTGGCGTATACATTTTAACGTTACCATTCTCATAGAATGACTCAATGTAACGATCTAAACACCCCTTTTTAACCCAACTTCTGGTTTCCAATTGGCCATTATCGTAATGAAATTCATAAGCGCCTTCAGGTGTGCCTTCTGGCGTTTTAGTTGAAGGAAATTCAATACCTTTGAGTTCACGAAGTGCATCTAGATCAGATTTTGAAGATGTTGGTGTGAGTAGTTGACAACCAGAGATAAGTAGAGCAAAGGAGAAAAGTAAAGTTGGTTTTAATAAGTGTTTTTTTATCATGATGTCCCTATTGAGGTAAATATGAAAATTTCAGTTAGGCACTGGAAAATAATATTTTTCCTATACCTATCAATAAAATATAGTCATATTTAGTTAAATATCAGTCAGAATCTTCTTAAGCTATGATAAATACGGAATAATTGCAGAGAATAAATGTTAATTTATTGTTGCAAACAAAATATAGACGGGGGTATAGTCTGTTTATAAGGAATAAATGCAACATGATAAAAAGTCGGGTGTGTAATATTTTTACGGTTCGTCATAATAGTGTCATATAAATTCATTAGTTTACGGGTGTGATCCAGCAGGGAGGAACTAATGGGAACTAAGTCTTTGTTAATACTTTTACAAGGCCGGTTACTACTCCATCATGAAATTGTCATGGTGAGATTAGTAACCGGTTTTTTTATTGCATGTTCAACCAACATGAGCTTGAAGGGAGCTCCTCTCTGTTCTGAATAGTCCGTCATTTGAATTGACTTTAACGATACCTGGAAGGGTTAATACTATGAGTAGACAGAAAGCTGCAACAAAGACGCGTCGTGAAATGAAACGGTCATTACGTAAAGAGCGCGCAGGTCGTTACGAAATGGCAAGTGTGGCCTCTTTTGCTGATTTTACGGGGATTGAACCTATTGGTATGGCGAAAGAGCGGCGTGATACATCGCCGATTACTCCACGCAATGATGCGCAAAAGCTCTATATTAATTCGATTAAATACAAGCAATTAATTTTTGCGAACGGTGAGGCGGGTTGTGGCAAAACCTATATTAGTACTGCACTGGCAGCAGATGCGTTAATCAATAAAGATATCAACAAAATCATCGTGACAAGGCCTGTTTTGCAGGCAGAAGAAGATCTCGGTTTTCTTCCGGGTGATATGGCTGAAAAATTTGCGCCATATTTCCGACCCGTTTATGACGTGTTAGTGAAAAGGCTTGGTAACTCCTTTTTGCAATACTGTTTACGGCCTGAAATTGCCAAAGTTGAAATTTCACCTTTTGCTTACATGCGTGGTCGCACATTTGAAAATGCGATTGTCATTCTGGATGAAGCTCAAAACGTTACTGTTAGTCAGATGAAAATGTTTTTAACGCGGTTAGGGGAAAATGTCACTGTTATAGTGAATGGTGATGTGACGCAATGTGATTTACCTGATGGCGTTATATCTGGTTTGGCAGATGCCTTACAACGTTTTAGCAGTGATGAAATGGTCTCAATGGTTAATTTCACGGTAGATGATTGTGTGCGTTCAACGCTTTGTCATCGAGCATTATTAGCTTATAGCCATTAAGTGATGTGATAGCCCCAGTTGTTAGCCAATAAAACTGGGGCTATTTGCAAATCTAATGATGATTAATGATGCAGCATTTCATGGACAATTTGTTCATCATTAAGCGAATAGGGGTAATAAGTTGGCCAATTATCCATTTGTTGTAATAGTTTTTCGTGGGATTCATTCCCCATATAGAGGTGAAAATGCCCTGAGGCCTGCGGTTCAATAATATGGTCACTAAATTGGATATATTTCGGTGCTTTTGAGTGTTTGTCTTGGCATTCGAATAAATAACGAACCCCTTTTTTACCGGAAGTATAATGGAGGATTTTAAAACCGGAATAGTGGTATTCACAACGGCTGATTTGACCATTCTGGGTAAATTCAATAATGTTATTCTCAATACTGATATTCTCAACGTCCGTTTGATAACCTTTTTTATAATAAGCGCGATACTCATCGACGGTTTTGTCTTTATTGTTTTTTGCTTTATGCTCCAATACGGGATCGAGTTTGCCAGTTATTAATAATGGGTAAATTGACTCCCAGATGCCATCCCAATCACTGAGCTTTCTATCTTTTACATCAACATCATTAAAAATACCTTTACTTGCTTGTATCGCTTTTTCGGATTGCGGGTGAGCATGACTATGAGCTTGTGTATTAAAGCTAACAAAAAGTGCACTGAGACTTAATGCAGCGGCAATAAGGGGTTGCTTATTCATTGAAGGTTCCTATAGTCCATAATAAATTAAAGTTATGTTATAACATAACACCTGATGAATGCAAAAATATTTTTGGGGTGAATAGGGGGGTGGGTAAGATTGAGCTATTGGAAACTAAAAACAGGCCACGTTAATGGCTGTTTTTAGGGAAAAGTACTCGAAGAGAGGGCTTTAATAGTTGGGTTTTCTAATCTGCTGCTCTTTATAAATCTCTTGGTTTTTCTTGATTGTATTTAATACGCTATCTTCATATGGATCATTTTTCGGTTGACTATCCTTGTGAGCAGAATTGGGGGAAGTGGCGCATCCAGACACGAGGACAGCAATAATAACTAATAACCCTAAACGCATACAAACCTCCTAAAATGAAAAGGACTAACATAATTCAAAATATCAATTTTTAAAAACCAGCTGGCTAATTAATATATTTAATTTATGGATAAATAGCCAGATAGCATACTTTGAAGTTTTTATTCAATGGATTGTTTATGTGGAATATTTACACAATAATAAAGTGATGGTGAGTGCCATCACTTTTCATCAGTAGAGATTAAATATTAATCATCAGGATTATCCATCACATGATGTCTTTCTTGATGATAACCTTCTTCATCGTAACCATAACGCCAATAAGGTATCGCATAAATACTTTCACGACTAACCCCTTTTTCGCGGCGAATAAAACGGCGTAAATCGCGAATAATTTGGTCTTCTCCGGCAATCCAAAATGACGTATCTTCGGTCGGGATATCCCAAGATTTGAACGTATTAATTAGCTCATTATTTTTACTAATATCACCACAAATCCATATTACCTCGATACCAGCAGGTTTAGTTAATTCGCGAATATCGCCTTGGTGATCTAAACGTAAAACGACTTTACCTGTCGCATTTGCAGGCATTTTTTCGAGTAATGCTGCAATCGCTGGTAATGAGCTTGAGTCTCCTGCCATGAAATAGTGTTGCGTATGAGGTAATAATGGATCAGGCCCTCCTGGATTGGTTATCCCCATCCAGTGACCTTGTTCCGCATCGCGAGCGAATAAATATGCTGGTCCTGAAGCGCCATCATGCATGGCAAATTCAACGTCTATTTCTTTAACCTCTGGGCGGATTGCTCGAACGGTATATGTACGCACAAAGGGGCGTGGCTTATCTTCTGGCCAGCGGCGCCCTTGTTCACTGAGTATTGGTAATGCAGGCTCGCTTTTTAAATCAGGGGCGAGAAAAATTTTGATATGACCACCTTCACATTGCGTTGGATAGTCACCCAGTCTTTCTCCCGTAAAGGTAATGCTGCGAATAGAAGGGCTGATATCTGTAATGGATTTGACCTGAACAAGCTGCGGTGGCGCCGGGCGGTAAATATTCTTTTCGACGGGTTTGTCACTAGCCACAGGCGGTCTCCTTTTAGTTATGATAATGATAAAATTATTATTTGGTAATTGTTATCATTATCATATCATGGTTTTATTGAATATAAATAACCGGAAACCAAACATTTTTATATCCAAAAAAATGCCACATTCGTCAGAAACGAGTGTGGCATTTGTGTGAGGGGGATTACTTGACTTTCATCCCCGCGGCAGTCATTAACAACCTAAATACGGAAGAGAATGCAAATAGCGCCAGTACACTTCCTAACCAAATAATCGCCATCCAACCTATCTTTTTCCACCAAGGTGATGAAATAGCCTGATCAGTGGTAACCTTGGTCTGGGGTAATTTTTCCTCTGAAGACATAGTAACTCCAATAGGTATAAACCAAAATAATAGGGATAATAAATAGAGCGCCAACAAGCATAAAACCTAAACTTTCCATTGGCCCAGCCGCATCACGGAAACTGATGGCGGGTGGAATGAGATTTGGCCAAATACTGATCCCTAACCCCGTAAAACCAAGGAAAATTAATAGCAACGCAGCTAAGAAAGGAATGCTATCCCATTTTTGTCGTTTGGCGCTTTTTAGCATGACCCAAACACACCACACGACTAATAATGGAACTGGCAGGAAGAAAAAGAGATTTGGTAAGCTAAACCAACGGCTATAAATCGCCTCATTGAGAACAGGTGTCCATGCACTGATGATAACAATCACAGCCAACATCACGAGTGTTAATGGTCGCAATAAACGGTACATGGTTTGGCGCAAATGACCTTCAGTTTTCATGATCAGCCAACCGCAGGCCAGTAGTGCATAAGCAACCACTAAACCAAAACCACAAAATAGTGGGAACGGTGAGAACCAATCGAAATAGCCGCCCATATACACACGGTTTTCAACATGGAAGCCTTGAATAAAGGCACCCACAACGACGCCTTGAACAAAAGTGGCGAAAATCGAACCCCAAATAAAGGCGTGATCCCAATGTTTACGATGCGACTCATCCGCTCTAAAGCGGAACTCAAATGCCACGCCTCGGAAAATCAAGGCTAATAACATAAAAGTTAGAGGAATCGATAAGGCATCAAGCACAATGGCATAAGTGAGCGGGAAAGCGCCAAATAGCCCCGCACCGCCTAATACTAGCCAAGTTTCGTTGCCATCCCAAACCGGGGCGACACTGTTCATCATCAAGTCGCGATCTTGGCTATCTTTAAGGGCTGGGTACAAGATACCGATTCCTAAATCGAAGCCATCCATCACGATATACATCAAAATACTAAAGACAATGATGACAAACCAAATGAGTGGTAAATCAATGCCCATGAGCTGTATCCTCCTGGATCCCTTTACGAATTAATTTCATCATGTACATATAGCCGATACCGAACACACTGCCGTAAACAGCAAAGAAAGCCAGTAGACTAATACTCATATGCATTTCACCATGCGCACTGACAGCGTCCGCAGTTCTTTGTAACCCATAGACGACCCAAGGCTGACGACCTATTTCAGTGGTAAACCAACCAGCTAAGATAGCGATTAGCCCTGATGGCGCCATGACGAACATAAAACGCAAGAAAACTTTCGATTCATAAAGGTTTTTGCGATAACGCAGCCATAATCCCCAAACACCAGCCGCAATCATTAACAAACCTAGCCCTACCATGACACGGAATGACCAGAACACCATGAAGACATTTGGTCTATCTTCGGGTGGATAATCTTTCAACGCAGGAACTTGCTTATCAAGACTATGGGTCAAAATGATGCTCGCAAGATAGGGAATTTCGAGTGCGTATTCGGTTTTCTCTTTTTCCATATTAGGAATACCGAAAAGGATCAATGGGGTGGCTTCACCTGGTTTATTCTCCCAATGACCTTCCATAGCCGCGACTTTAACGGGTTGATGTTTTAGGGTATTTAACCCATGAGCATCGCCAATAAGGGCTTGCAGAGGCGCTAAAATTAAAATCAGCCATAATGACATGGAAAACATTTTCTTCATGGCAGAAGATTTATTGCCTTTAAGCAAGTGCCAAGCTGCTGAAGCACCAATGAAAAATGCGGCTGCAAGGAATGCCGCTGTGGTCATATGCAATAACCGATAAGGGAATGAAGGATTGAAAATAACGGCTAACCAATCAACGGGAACGATGCGGTTATCGATAATTTCAAACCCTTGCGGTGTTTGCATAAAGCTGTTTGATGCAAGGATCCAAAACGTTGAGATGATAGTACCGAGAGCAACCATGCAGGTTGCAAAGAAGTGCAATTTTTCACCAACACGGTTCATACCGAATAGCATGACACCAAGGAAGCCCGCCTCTAGGAAAAAAGCAGTGAGGACTTCATAAGTTAGCAATGGCCCTGTGATACCACCGGCAAAGTCGGAAAAAAAGCTCCAGTTAGTTCCGAACTGGTAAGCCATCACCAAGCCAGAAACAACCCCCATACCGAAATTGACCGCAAAGACTTTCGACCAAAAATGGAACAATTTTATATAATCACTATCCCGAGTTTTCAGCCACAAGCCTTCGAGTACCGCGAGGAAACTCGCCAGCCCGATGGTGATCGCTGGGAAAATAATATGGAACGAGACTGTAAACGCAAATTGTATACGAGCCAGTTCCAGAGCAGTTAGTCCAAACATATTGACCCCTGATTGGAATTGATAATGCGCACATCACAGTTTCGTTTTTCCGTTAGCAATGTTGGTGCTGTTCCGTAGCAAAAATAATCATTGAAACGACAGGCTTGTGAAAAAAACCACAAACCTAACGAAAAAGTTTTGTGCTTATAGTTAAAAAAAAGTCAGGTGAATGTATGGATAAGTAGAACATGAGACGATAAACTATAATAGTAACAATTTTTGAGTTATTAACTATAACAGTTGAGGCGGATATGACGCGATACGAACAACTGGCTGCACAAATACGCCAACAGATTGAAGATAATATCTGGCAAGTTGGCGATAGATTACCGTCACTTAGGGAAAGTGTAAAACAATCAGGTTTGAGTTTAATGACAGTTGTACAGGCTTACCAATTGCTCGAAAGCCAAGGTTGGATCGCTGCAAGGCCACAATCAGGGTACTATGTTGCTCGTCGAAATACGAATTTTGCGGCAGCAAAGGGAGGAAAAGGCCTGCATCTTAATGAAAATGTTGAGATCAACGCCTCTATTTTTGGTGTTTTGCAAGCTTGTAAAGATCCTGACATTATTCCATTTGGCTCAGCATTCCCTGAACCGGCACTGCTTGATGAACCGAAATTAGGGAAAACTCTCGCGTCAGTGGCTCGGCGTTTAGCGAGGTTTAATACTACAGCGAATTTACCGCCGGGTAACGAGCAATTACGCCGTAATATCGCTCAGCGCTATGCCAGCCAAGGGATCCATGTTGCCCCCGATGAAATTGTGATCACGGCTGGTGCGATGGAATCACTAGTATTAAGCCTACAATCGGTAACCCAACCGGGAGATTGGGTGGTTATCGAATCACCTGCCTTTTATGGTTCATTACAGGCTATTGAACGCCTAAAATTAAAAGCGATCGCCATTAAAACAGATCCGTTATTTGGGATTGATTTGGACGCATTGGAAGATATTGCCGCAAAATACCCCATAAAAGCCTGTTGGTTAATGACGCATTACCAGAACCCACTTGGGGGCACGATGCCGCCAGCAAATAAAAAACGGCTAGTGGAGATCTTGAATAAAAATCAAATTGTTTTGATTGAAGATGATGTGTATGGCGAATTGTACTTTGGTAATCAACAGCCGATCCCTGCCAAAGCTTTAGATACTAAGGGTAACTTTTTCCATTGTTCGTCATTTTCGAAATGTTTAGCACCGGGGTATCGGGTCGGTTGGGTGGCAGCAGGACAACACGCGACAAAAATTCAGCATTTACAGATGATGAGTACTGTTTCTGCCAGCGTTCCAACACAGCTGGCGATCGCGGAGTACCTTACTCAGGGGGGATATGACAACCACTTGCGGAAACTACGTCAGACAATGGAGCAGCGGCAACACCAAATGTTAGGCGCAATCGCACAATATATGCCGCCTTCCGTTAAAGTGAATACGCCAAAAGGGGGCTATTTTTTATGGTTAGAATTCGAACCACCTTTTAATGCGGTACGTCTCTACCAATTAGCCCTTAAGGAAGGGATAAGCATTGCGCCTGGCAGTATGTTTTCAACCAGCGATCAGTTTAACCATGCGTTTAGACTTAATACTTCATTTACTTGGAATGAACAGTTAGAACAGGCGATGAAAACATTAGGGCGTTTATGTTATTCATTGATTACCGAGAAACGTGGTTAGTCACATTTTAAGTGTCGAAACATTGCCCTAAGTCACTAAGTTTGCCACTCTTAATTATCATAACGGATAATTGATTGCTCGGGGGAATGTATGAAAATTAAATGTTTTGATGCGGCAGAGTTACCCATTGAAGAATGGCAAGATAAGTGTGGGAACAGCGCTGAAGTTTTTTGTTGGCCTGTCGCATCTGACTTTTCGCTTCGAGTAAGCATTACACAAATCAATCAATCGAGTGTTTTAAAACAGCACGCTGAAAGTGAACAATTTTGTATTTCTTTGGATAATGGTCAGCTGTCTATTCGAGATCAACAAAAGACTAAGCATTCCATGGCAAAAATTGGTGACGCTTTTCATTCTGAGGGGGAACAATTGATTGAACTTGAATTAAGAGGCTCCCCAGTCCGTTTACTTAACGTATCGGTTAACCCTGAGCGTTGGCGAGTTAAAAGCCATGTGATTGCACAAGAACAACGTTTGCCAATAGGGCAGGCAGGGATAGTGTATGTCTTAGCTGGGGAATGGGATGTCTCTGGGGCGAATTGTAAAATTATGGCCGTTAATCAAGGGGGCTGGTGGCTACCTGACATTGGGGAAGGGCATATTACGCCTCGTGTGGCAGGTAGCAAATTAATTTGGGTTGATATTACGGCCTGTTAGCTATTGGCTAAGCCAATCGCCGCGAGTGACAACATGCCTCCAGCAACGCCTTCCGTTAGACGGCGACGCTTATCGCTGTAATTTCCTTTTTTATGTACGGTGGCAAATACCATACCAATCATGCCATAAATCACGATACATGAGGCAATAAAGGACGTTGATAAAATAATAGACTGAATAGCAACACTGTCCGAAGAGTGAATAAAATTAGGTAAAATGGCAAAGTAGACTAAGAGTCCTTTGGGGTTAAGAAAGCTAGTTAGAAAACCTTTCAGAATGACACCTTTAGATGGCGCTGATTTTAGCGTTATCTGGCTTGGTTTCATGGCAGATAAGATCATTTTTATGGCTAAATATGCGACATAAGCGACACCGACCCATTTAATAGTATTAAATAAGCGTGGTGACGCAGCCACTATCGCAGCGAGACCTAAAGCGGCTAGGATAGCATGCATAATATAGCCCGAGATAATGCCAATATTAGCTTTCCATACAGCAGATACGCCTCCCGATAGCCCTTGCGAAGAGATAAAAAGAATATCAGGACCCGGTGTACAAATAAGAGGGATCACCGTCGCACTAAACAGAATAATTGATTGTAGCTCCATCTGTATGCCTCATAGATATCATTTGATTATTGTTGTTGAGTTTAGCAAGTTAGCTTGAGGGAAATTATAATGATTTCATTGTAATATTTGGTCATTTTATGGGTAATAATGGATTTTAAATTTAGCATTGAATATCAAAAATCGTTAAACCATAGGAAAATAATGCCAATCAAATAGATACGGGTAAGTTGGCTTGCTCAAACTTTATTAAGGAAGATGCAAGAGGGTTAAATTACTGGCTAAATCACAAGGCAAAAAAATACACTTAATATTTAATGAACTAAGTCATTAACTATTAAATGTATGATAGGTTAAAATATAAAAAGTACTTATTTTTTATTAATAGGTTATTTCATCAATTAGGGTAAGCTATTTTTAGCCAAACTATTTCATATTAGCATCGATTACTTGATAAAAAGCGTTGGCTGTATCCGCAATCGTCCAGACACCAAGAATAATTTGGTATCCTGTACGTTTTGGAATATTACACTCTATTCTTACGTTATTTTTGGGTACATTTCCTCTATCTTGTTGTTCACAAAACGGTTTTAAATCAAAATCATTACGTGTTAATGGTTTATTTGGATCCCAATTTTGTTTAGTGATAAAAAAAATTGCCATGATGTCGTTCTGTGTGATGCAGTTAATGTCCAAGAAAATACATTTTTACCACTAGATACATTCACTTTATGCCAACGACTGTTCGACTGTTCATTTAACTGAGAAAAATTGGCGTTACCTCCACTCGCGATTTGACCATCCTTTGGCCCCCTTTCTGGGAAACCTTTAGGGCCTTCAACCGATTGAGGCTCATATTGAACGGCACCACACATTTTATTTAAATTGCCACCCATGGATGAACAAAGAAAAGCGCGGCTTGGTGGATTATCGATATAACCATGGCGAAGTACGTTATTATCAGCTAATGCTGACATTGAAAGGAAAGGCATTGATATAGCAATAAATGTTGTTCTCATAGAAGTATCCTCATGTAAAAATTAACAACCATATTTAAATGATGTATAACCTATAAAGAATGAACTCTCTGTTGTTATTTTATTAAACTAATTCGGTTATCTAGATGCGTATATTTTTTATTATGTGTTTATCAAAAGCTAATGAAAAATATTGAAAATAGCCCAACTAAAAACATAAATTATCACTAGTAGATACTAAAATGTTGGCTATTGTTTTTTCTCTATTACCATCCCCTCTTTTTAGGAAGAAAGTAGTTAATATTTATCAAAGATAAATAAAAGTATTAAACTGCATTATGAGGGAAAATAACTCTCACATACAGTTTGCTCAGTCAATATATGTATTGTTTTTGTCTATGGCCTCCTAAATTATACAGAATGGTGAAATTTTCATAAAACATACTGATGAGAAAGTGGCTTTAAATATGCCATATAGTTTTATTTCGTCAGCTTATTGATAAGTTAACCAATAGTGCCGATACCATCATAGCAAGTTCCACGCTCTTTCAAATGTTTCATCATCATAAGGTTGTGTTCCATTTTCATGCTTAATAATCGATTTAGCGAGTTTTATTAAAATTGATTTGTTTTCAAGATTAATAAATGTATTGGGGGATACATTTAGCGCTTTAGCAACATCATTAATATAATCGCTTGTTTGATTTTCATTGCTAGGTGCCCATCGACTAATTAATTGAGATACGGTTTGCAATGAGTATCTACGTTGATAGGTACGCAGTAACGCGAATAGTGCTCTGATACCATATTCTGAAGATTCAAATCGACAAAATCGTTTTTCAATAGATTTATCGTGTGGTAGTTGCCCCTTCCAATGATTGGCTTCATTGTATTCAATGTTACCGGGGTTATTGTTTCTGATGCCTCGAGAGATTTTAATCATGGATAAATTCTCCAATTCTAATGTTTAAATAAAAATGATACGAACATTTTTAATTAATCTATCTGTCCTAAGTAATAGGATTTATATTTATGTAATGATTTTAATTATATTAAAAAAGTGTTGGCGCAAATTATTAAAATTAAGTCATAAGACTCAATGAGCAGAAGAATACTGCTCATTGAGTAATACAAAGAGAAAATGAGATAAATTAAATTATAGATAAAATCATATTTACGATTAAATCAAATAAGTAAAATTGATTTTTATTACTATAAATAAATTACCGAATTATTATCTGATGTTGGCAGTGAATTACCATCATGATCAGCTGCACCTGTGTCAATATTAGGGGTTGCTGCGCTAGCAAGGCTAAATTCATTTCCTTCACTATTGGTTACCTTAAGAATATTAACATAGGCCATTGCAGTAACTTCCACATTAGGATATATGCCAGTTACATTCATATCAATATGAACCTTTCCGTTAATTTGTTGAGTAGTTGATAGCTCATCTAAGGTTGCGTGTATTTCTTGTCTATGAGTTTCGACACTAAAGTTAGCTGAAACCCACGCAAAGAAAGCAGTAAGACCTGCGCCAAATTTATATTCATTAAGCAGCTGTTGATACTTAGCCGACGATTCAAGGCTAATAATACTAAAATCCATGTCACCTTGTAATCGAACAACAGCGCCTTGGCCTGAGACAGTCGCAGAAATACCTCTCATCATTCCTTTCTTTTTTGAAACCTGCCAAGAACTCACATTACTATTGTTTGTCTTTACTGCTCCAATTGCAATATCGTTTATTTCGGAGAATGTTGTAGTCATTTTAATACCCTTAGTTTTAAATAAAGTGATGTTGTGGTGCTATTAAATAGATTAGTGGTTTATGCTATAAAACCACACACTATCTAATGGCAATAATACTATTTGATATATTGTATTGATAATGTGATCAATAACGGATTTTTGTGTTGTTATATTGTTTCTAATTGAGATAAATATTCAAATTATTGTTTTTTTTGAGTATTTAGATCAAAATACTTATAGCTAAGTATTTTTACTTGAAGGATTTATTTTCACTGTCAGCGATATTTGCGGATAGTCTTGTAATTTTTTGAAAAATAACTAATTTAGTTGAGTGTTCTACTTGTTGTTTTATCTGATAAAATATGGCTGTATCGTTTCTTAGCTTGATGTTTATAGAGCGAGGTAGCGTGCGATTTCGAGATATTATGCTTTTAAATATGGGAATGATGGCAGATGGTGTCAAAACCATGGCGAATGACTTTGCTAACGTCACTATATAGTTTTTTTAAAAAATTATAATTATTTGGTATTAATTTTGGTGATCCTTCTTTTAATTGAAGATTAATGGGAAGGTGTGTTTTATCATTATTTTATAAATAGAGGGTAATAATTTTTATCACTATTAATGCTAGCAAATGAGAGACTTGTTTCTCCTGAACAAGATTCAGATACCGTATTGAGTATTTGGGGAGCCTCAAACCTTAGGGGAATTGCTGTATTTATCATGCTTAGTCATTATTGTGGGTTTTTCAATTGAAAGCTTGCTTACCAATAGGTGCTTTTTGATTACGTCAAAGAGAACAAATCAAATCAATTGTATGATATAAAAATATCGCCATGTACCATTAATAATCTCAAACATAAAGCACCATTATTTTAATATCGAAATGACTACTTCGATTTATAGCGATAAAGGTAGATAGCCACAATATTACTCATAATATGCTTCAATGAATATTTCCTGAAATTTATACTAGGTCATTTTAGTGTTAACAATGACTAAAATCATAGCGTATCATTTAACAGCAAACATAAAAATGATAGTCGACGATTCGGCTTACTCTCCGTAAAACTTAAGATAGGCGCTTAGTCGCAAAATAGAACTACGAATGAAACCAGTGCGACCTTCTTCTTGATGGATAGATTATGTCCATGTTGCGAACTTGGCTGGCAGTGATTGATGTAAATTCCTCACGACACGTCAGAGAAGGGATAGTATCATGACCAGCCATTAGCTTTTTTACATTTTATTCGGAATTTTCATTGTGACCTCATTTGCTGAACTTAACACGCTACCTGAAGAACAACTTGCTAACCTTACTGAGCTAGGTTACGTAACAATGACGCCAATTCAGGAGGCTGCGTTACCAGCGATCCTTGCAGGCAAAGACGTCCGTGCTCAGGCAAAAACGGGAAGTGGTAAAACCGCTGCTTTTGGACTGGGTCTGTTACAACACATCGATGCGAAACAGTTCAGTACACAATCACTGGTATTGTGCCCGACTCGAGAATTAGCAGATCAAGTCGCGAGCGAACTGCGCCGCTTAGCACGTTATATGGCAAATATTAAGATCTTAACACTTTGTGGTGGTGTGCCATTTAGTGTGCAACGAGATTCCTTAATCCACGCGGCTCATATCATTGTTGCCACGCCGGGGCGACTTCTTGACCACTTGAACAAAGAAACCGTAAAACTGGATACATTACAAACATTGGTATTAGATGAAGCAGATCGCATGCTGGATATGGGATTTGCTGATGATATTGATGAAGTGATCAGCTATGTGCCCATTAGCCGTCAAACACTATTATTTTCAGCTACGTGGCCAGAAACAATTACAGCAATGAGCCAGCGTATCCAACGTAATGCAATAACGATTGAAATCAATTCAGTTGATGAATTACCTGCTATTGAACAACGGTTTTATGAAGTCGCTCGTCATGAAAAAATAGATTTATTACAAAAACTGTTAAGCCAACAGCAACCCGCATCTTGTGTGGTATTTTGTAACACAAAAAAAGATTGCCAAGCGGTGTATGATGCACTAAATGAGTGCCATCAAAGTGTTTTAGTATTGCATGGTGATATGGAACAACGTGAGCGAGATCAAACGCTTGTTCGTTTTGCTAATGGCAGTAGTCGTGTATTAGTTGCAACCGATGTGGCGGCTCGTGGGTTGGATATCAAATCATTGGAAATGGTAATTAACTATGAATTGTCATGGGATCCAGAGGTGCATGTTCATCGCATTGGTCGTACAGCGCGTGCAGGTGAAAGTGGGTTAGCGATTAGCCTTTGTGCTCCTGAAGAAGCTCAACGCGCTAATGTGTTAGAAGAAATGTTAAATATAAAGCTTAACTGGAAGTCAGTACCAACCGGCTTAACTATCACACCACTTGAAGCTTCAATGGTAACACTGTGTATTGATGGTGGTAAAAAAGCGAAGATGCGACCTGGCGATATTCTTGGGGCGTTAACAGGAGATATTGGCTTGGCAGGGGATGATATTGGTAAAATTACTATTCATCCCATGCATGCATATGTCGCAATCAAACAGTCTGCTGCACGCCATGCTTGGAAACAATTGCAGCAAGGAAAAATTAAAGGTAAATCCGTTAAAGTAAGATTGTTAAAATAAAACTAGCAATATAGGCAACCATTAGCCGTGTGGTTTGTATGACATGGCTAATGGTAGGTAATCATTACTTAAAATGAATACAGAGATTCAATGGATTGACCGAGTTTTTCTGCCAGCTCAGAAGATGCATATCTATCCATCACAACCTCAATATATGCCGCACGATTTTGCGATTCAGCCATATTAATTGCGGCATCTAATTCATCGCAACGGGTGACCTTTTGGCAATACCAATCTTGGCAACCAAGTGCAGCAGGTAATTGGGCATAGTGCCATTGCGGTAAGTCATTATAGTAGGCTTCAGGATCTTTACAGAGTAAGCGTTCAATAAGATAACCATCATTATTAAGGACAAAAATAATGGGTTTTAAGCCAAAGCGAGCGAATTGGCTAATCTCTTGGGCGGTTAACTGATGAGAACCTTCACCAGTAATTAAGATAATACGGCGATTAGGTTCAGCTATTGCAGCACCAAAAGCCGCAGGTGTTGCCCAACCAATAGAGCCCCAGAGTGTTTGGTTATGGAATTGTGCATTTTGTGGAAGCAGAGCAAAACCTAATCCCATCGATGCTGTACCTGTTTCCGCGATAATAATATCGTCTTTTTTGAACATCTGCTCAAGTCGCGGATAAAGATAGTTTGCAGTAATTTGCCCATTTTCCCCCTGAACTGGCGTACCGAGACCTTGAGCTTTTATCCCTTGGTGATGCAATGAAGGAGCAAGCTCTTTGAGCTTAACCAGTACATCTTGCATAAAGACTTGAGGATAGATAGCAGAGCCCACTTTCACATGGTCGGCAAGGATATTAATTCGATTCTCAGGGAGAATAGTAGCGGTAAAGCTACCAGAGTTAAAATCGGTAAGGACAGCTCCAATTCCCAGCACGCAATCACAACTTTCGACAAATTCACCTACTTGTGTATTCATTAATTTGCCGTTATAGATCCCCATATAAGTTGGATTGGATTCACTGACAATGCTTTTATCCATAAACATGGTGGCGTAAGGTAACCCAGTCTTATCAATAATTGCTTGCACTTCATTAGCATAGCCTAATCGAGCACTTAAAATACCAGGAATTATGCAGGCTTTTTGGCTTGAATTTAGCTTTTCTAAAATAGCCGTAACGGCGGCTGATAATGACTCATTATTACTTTTATGAATAACAGGGGTATCAGTATTTTTATCTGTAACGACTGGCATGACCGCATAATCTGCGGGTAAACCAATATAAACAGGACGGCGTTCACGTAGGGCCGTTATAATTAAGCGTTCGGTTTCGGCAATACAGTTTTCAGGGGTTAAAATTGCGTGAGCGCAGCTTAGGTGTTGACTCATTTGATAAAAAACATCGAAATCACCATTGCCGAGCGTATGGTGAACGAGTTTATGGTTTTTTTGTACACCACTGGCAGGCATACCAACTAAATGAAAGATAGGAAGATGTTCTGCATAGGAGCCTGCAATGCCGTTGAGTGCGCTTAATTCTCCTACACCAAATGTGGTTGAAAGTGCAGCGGCACCTTTAATACGAGCATATCCATCAGCTGCATATGAGGCATTGAGTTCATTACAATTACCAATCCAACGCATATTGTTACTTTCACAGACCGCATCTTCTATGGGGAATGCGTAATCACCTGCGACGCCAAAAATATCATTGATGCCGATCTCATTTAAGCGTGCTAAAACATGTTCGATGACGGTTTTATTCATTATATTATCTCCTAATGATCACGTTAGCCGATAATTCTGCTTTTTATTAGTTCTAACGTAGATCTTTCTTTAGTGGAAATTATTTATAATTATTCCATCTATAACAAAAACTCATAGGAGCAGACATGGATATACGTTCATTGCGTTATTTTGTTGAAGTGGTACAGCTAAATGGGTTTAGCCGAGCAGCAGAACGTTTATTTGTGACCCAACCTGCGATTAGCCGTAGCATTCAAAAGTTAGAGCAAGAGCTTGGTTATACATTATTAGTGAGAGAAAACGATGGAGTGAGACTGACGGATGAAGGCGAAATTTTATTGAGTCATGCAAAACAAATACTCAAACAATTTAATAGCATGAATAAGGCGTTAAAAGAGAAAGAAGGGCCTCTGTCCGGTATTTTGAATGTAGGATTACCACCTGTCATCGCGTCAACTTATTTTGCGGATATCATCATGGCATTTAGTCGACGTTACCCACAGGTGGAATTAAAAATTTTGGAGCTAGGCACGCATAAGATGATTGAGGCGATGTTAAACGGCGAGGTGGAGACCGCGGCAGTGATGCTGCCTTTCGACAATGAATTGTTTGACTTACACGTTTTTTCGTCAGATCGATTGATGCTGTTAGTGAGTGAACAGCATCCGCTAGCTATGCGTAACTCGGTGAAGTTTGCAGAGCTTATTGATGAGCCGTTTATTTTCTTCTCTGAGGACTTTCGCATAAATGAGTTAGTCATGAGCGCTTGTGGGATCTATGGAAAAAAACCGGTTATTGCTGGGCGCAGTAGCCATTTAGATCTTGTAACAGCGATGGTAAGGGCAGGGGTTGGTGTAACATTATTACCAGATAGTATGTGGAATAAAACACGTGCAGATGGTTTGTCAATTATTCCTGTAATAGAGCCTGTACTCTCTTATGAAGTCGCTTTAGCAACATTGAAAAATAGTCATCAAAGCCGCAGGGCAAAAGCTTGGAATGCGCTGGCAAAAGAAATGTTAAACATCCAATAATGAGGCATTGATGGCAAAAATGTTTTTTATAGAAAGAAAAATGATTGTATAGCCACTTTCTCTTAAGGATAAGGAGCAAGAAGACTTATTTTTTAGATGTTGGATAGAGTTTATCCACCAATTTTTTATCTGATTTAAAAAGCAACATACTATTACATATAATTATGCAAGATTTTATTGGTATATGAGTTTAGTCTTAGGGGGCGTGAGTTTATTGTGGGGTAAGACTCTGTGATTTGCCTAGTTTGTTGTTGGGATTAACATATCAAAAGCAGGTAAATACATAATTTAAATTATAGCTTCATCAAGGCTTGATCTCGTTCTGGGGTTCGCAGGAGAGTGAGTGCATCGTGGTTAATTCTATAATTCAGGTCCGCCAGCGGCTTAGCGATGCACCCGCAGTTTTTAACAAGAAAAATACTGGCGGTATAGCCATATATTTATATCTGGAATGCTAAAATGAAAAGACCAACTAGTAAAAATATAAGCCACTATTTTGAGTGTATGAAGAAATAAAATTTGAACTAATTAGTCGATTAAAATATTTATTTTTTCACAGACAAATAAGCTGTTGGAGCCACCATTCTCAGAGTTGAATTTGCCTTGATTAAGGTACTCGCTGATATGCTGATAAATGGTAGTCTGGTGAAATCTTAATACCTGAGCGATCAGGTCAGTACTCCATCCTTCGGAAGCAAGAAGAACGGTTTTTATTTTATCTCGACCTTGTCCGTCACAAATTGCGTCGTGAAAGCGTTCTAGCTTTGTTTTTGTTCTAACACAATTAATATCCTAATAATAAAAATAATGTTCTTGATTTCGCATAAAAAAGCACATTCAATAATTAAAAATATATATTATTAATTAATATACAGCTTTAATAATTAGAGTCTAATACAACCTTTAAGGAAATTGCACTATTATAGTTCATAACCAAAATATCATTTGGACTGTCTTTTTATGATAATTAAATACATGTAATTCTATTTTAAGTGTGCTATTTATAACATCATAAGGTTTTAATCTGATTAAAAACGTTATGGTAAATATTTACTAGTGTAAATTAAAGGATAATGTAGATGAGTGTTATAACAAAAATAAACTTAGGTATGCATCAATGCAGGTTTTAGCTCAGAGCTAGCTGGGAGATTACAGAATGCCGCAAAGATGAACAATCACTACAAAAAAACTTAAACTCAAGTTAGTGATATGTTATTACCAACATAGTATTGATAAAATTAGATATAACTAGTTCAATAAGTTATTTAGGGTAAATTTGTAAATTTAAATCTGAATGTGAAAAAACTTTTAATATAAAAAGATAGCTTGAGATAAATGAATTTTAGCCATACTAAATAGACGAATCGCATGGTGTATCTATGCACTCTGTCTGTTATAGCTAGACTCTTTCACTCATTCTAGTTATTTATTAAATAATATGATTATTAACTAAAATCACAATGTTGGAATACTGAATGAATAAAACTCTACATATTAACTTGATATCTTTTATTGTAAAAAGTTCAGGTTGGCTGTGTATTATAATTTACTGTTTGTTTACTTCTATTTCTGCTGTGTGGGTATCAATGAGTTTTACACAAATTAGTGGAGTGTCGCTAACCTTTTTCACATTATTGGTAGCACAAATTATATTCCTTTTACTTGCCATTATAACAAAACAACAAACATTTAATTTCATTATAAAAAATAAACTTATTGTATTTTGGTTTAATATTCTGACTTTGACAAGTTGGTTATTGATGTTTATGGCATTACAGCGTATCGAAGCATCTGTTGAATCTGCTATTTATCAAGGATGGATTCCCATTATCGTTATGCTATTGAGCTTATGTAAGGGGGGCAATAATTGGTTCAAGATATTAGGGCCATTACTAATTGCCATTTCTATTTTCATGTTGATTTTTGCCAGATTATATTTTAACAGTAATAACCATTATATTAACTCCTCGATTTTATTAGAGGGAATTATTCTAGCCTCTATAGCAGGAAGTACTGGTGGCATTTATGTTTTCCTTTCAGCTAAATTTAGAAAAATTGCTGGTGCAACCACCTTAAATATACTAACAACACGCTTTATTATTTTACTAATAGTAACAAGTTCTTTAGCTCATGAGCAACTATTCATTATAGTCACAACTGATTTATACTCCTTATTAAAACTAGTATTTCTTTCAATCATATTTGTTGTCATTCCTATATTTTGTTTACAACATGCGATTCTTAAGTTGGGAGCTGAACGCGTATCTATTTTAACACCGTTAGTACCAGTGGTTGCACTTACTGCTGAATATTTTGTGTCTCCTTGGAATAATTTTTGGGTACCTATTTTAATAGGGTTAGTAAGCTTATCATTAATTATTAGTTACATATTAATGAATGAAAAATCACAAGTAATTAAGTAATGCCTAGATCCTGAAAACACTAATCTAAAATGAGGAATTAACATGACCACATTACAAGAAAACATAAATGACAAAAATTTAATAGAAGAAATCAGAGAGATGATAAATAACTCAGGGATAAATGAAAATGAATTCTATAAAACATTTCAAAAAGAGGTGCTACCTCTTGATACAGTTAAAACTATATTTCAGCAATACTATTATTATATTCGTACTTTTCCACAAATTCTTTCAGGATTAGCTCCTCGAGTAAGCGATGAACTCATTCGATTGAAAATTTGTCGTACAGTAGTTTCTGAACTAGGTGATGGTAAGGGAGATGCTCATTATATCATGTTTGAAAATGTATTAGCTGGAATTGGTATCACTCTAGATGAATATAAAACTGCAAATTACAATCAAGAAACTAAAGAGTTAATTGAAAATTTAAATCGTCTTTTTTTGGTTGAATCACCGAATTATGCATTAGGTGCGCACTATGTTATTGAAGAGTTTGGTTTTCCTATGATAGTTAATCTTTATGAAGGATTTCGCTTATATAAAGGTTGGAAACATGAAGACTATAATTATTTCTATTTGCATATTTTAATTGAATGTAATCACGTTGATTGGATTCAAGAAGCCATGCTGGCCGCTGCAAAAGATGATGTTTCTAAATTTGAAATAATTGAAGGTGCACGACAAATATTAGAATTACTTAATAATTTTTGGAAAGGTCTCAATAGATTGGCGGTTAATCATGTTAATTTAATCTCACAAAAAACAGCCTAACCTAATAGAAATTATAACTTTTTTATAATAATAAACATGTGGGATGCTGAACTTTAAATTCATCTGCATGTTATTAATTAATAATGAATAGGTGAGCTAATGATTAAGAAAAATGATTCATTGGTAGGTATTTTTGAGCACATGTCTTTAATCGCTAAGAAAAATAATGCTTTAAACCTTTCACAAGGAATTCCTGATAATATTTATGATGATTTATGGAATAAAACTATAAGTGACTTATCTATGAATACGTGGCAATATCAACCTTCAGCAGGATATTCTCCACTCATTCAAAAATTACTTAGCTCCTTTTTTTCAAATGCATTTGACGATGCAATTATTACCTCCGGTTGTACTGAAGCATTATTATGTGCATTATATGCATGGAGTGAAAACGGTTACCGTGACCTCGTGGTAATGGAGCCGTTTTATTCTTATTACCCAGGATTAGCTAAACTAGCTCATCTCAACTTTGTTCCTATCTTAATGCAAAAATATGCGGAACAACTAATTATAGATTGGAGTACATTGAAGCGGGTTATTAATGCAAAAAGTATTGTTTTAATTAATACACCACATAATCCTTCAGGAACAGTTTTTACTGCTGATGATTGGCAGCAATTATGGTTAATTCAAGAAGTAACTGGTTGCGCGATATTAATTGATGATGTTTACCGCCATTTCAATTTTACCAATGAATTAACCCCTTACGCAAGCATGTCTCAACGTAATATATTAATTGCAGGTTCTGTATCAAAAAGTTTTGCAGCTACAGGAGCTAGAGTGGGATGGCTTGTTGGAGAAAAAAGACTATTAAAACGAGCTCTTATAGCTCATCAACATATGTCTAATTGCCAACCCGAATTATTGCAAAAGGCGTCTTTAGCTTTGATTCAAATGGTTCCCTTTTCTAAACTAGATAGCGTATCTCAAACATATCACAAACGAGCAACAAGATTGGGCGAAGCGCTATCTCAAGCAGGATTTAATTTGATTACCGCTAATGGTGGACATTTTATTATGGCATCACATCCTAAACTTGCTTATCAGCCACTTATCGAACAAGCTATTTTTTTTACCTTAAATTTTGGGATTACACCATTACCACTTAATGATTTTTTTCATAATAAAGACACTCATTGGTTGAGATTCTCATTTGCCTTAAGTGACTCAACTATCGATTCGGCATGTCAGCGTTTAATGTTTTCTCATTTGTAAGGATTCGCATATGAGCTCATTTATTGTTATTGGTGGCGGTCCTTCCGCTGCAATAGAAGCATCACGCCTTTGTTCTTTAGGTAAAAATGTCACAATCATCACTGAACAAATTGGTGGTTGTATGGAAATTATGGGAGATAAAAGGCTTCAGTCTTATTGCAATGAATTAACTTTACATGAAACTACATTGTCTCTAGCAGACAGTATGGCTCTCAACGATCTGCCGCCAACTGCAAATGAATATATTCAGTATATTAAGCGCATTTTTGATGGCCTTCCAATTAAAATTATTATAGGAAAAGTGAATTGGTTTACTAAAATAAAAACTAAATTTAGTTGTCATGTGGATTCTCAGTTTGGTAAAAAAATTTATTATTCAGATGGATTGGTTCTAGCAACGGGTCTTAAATCGAAAGCAACTCCAGATATTTTTTCCTTATTACCACATATAAACTGTTTTTCAGCCTATAAATTATTTAACCAAAATGGTTCATTTATTAATAATTATAAACGTGCTGTGATTTTAGGTAGTGGGAATACGGCTTTTCAACTTGCAAATATTGCGGTTTCTCATGGGTTAAATACGACAATTTTGGCACGAGAATATCTAGGTATATTTCCTCAAGAAACCAAAAATAGATTTGCTCTTCGTGCGCCAAGCCAAATTACGATTGAAAAAATTTGGAAAAGTCATGACTTTGAAAATACAGATTACCTGTCATTCTTTATTTACTCTTCATTATATTCTGATGGGAAATATTTAAATGTGAAAATTGAAAAATCGAAAAATCAAATACATATTGCTAATATTTCATACTCCGCTCTTTCTTCTGATATAAATGGCGAAAATACAAAAACTCTTTCCATTCCTTCGGAAGATACTTTGTTTATTTCAGCAATTGGAGTTACATGTACTTTACCTTCTCATAATTTTAGTCAACTACAATTGAATGATCAAGGCTATATCTCAAATGAGTTAGGGCGCACAGCTGTTGCTGGGTTATATGTTGCAGGTACTTTAGCCGGAGCAAAATCGGTTAATACCATGAATAAGGTCGAGTATGAATATGAAAGTCAAAATGCTATTGGATAATTTCATCTATGAAGTCAATGGGTTTGACAAAACAATTGATGATATAAAAAAGTATAATTTAAATTCTCTACTTCATTCTGGAAAGGTGATTATATTACGCAATAAAAAGTTATCTCTAGAAGATTATTATCAGCTAATGTTGTCGATAGGAACTCCTGAACAACATATTTTACAGAATTTCTCCGTCAGTGGATATAAAGATATCATTCGTATATCAAATTATATTACGCCGACAGGTGAAAATGAAGGAATTTTAGATGGCGGAGCATACTGGCATACGGATATGTCGTATAAACCCCAAATTGGTATTGCAACAGCACTGATGTCCTTAAGAGAGCCTGATTATGGTGGTTATACTCAATTTATAGATATGGTTGATGCACTTAGTATTCTTCGTAAGAACTCAGCTCTCCTTACAAAGCTTGAGAATATCTGTGGAACATCTTTAGAGGCGATTCAGGTACATCATACTTTTGGTAATCGAAGAGCTATGTTTGACCCATCACAGCCAACTCAACGATTAACTAATGCTCAACAGATTACTCTTTCTCCAGTAGTACACAATTTAGTTCAAGTTCATCCATATACTGGACAGCAATCTCTTTTTGCTGTTTCTGGTACTGCCATTTGTTTTGACGGAGTATCCCAAGAAGTATCGCTACCACTATTGAATGAGCTGGAAGATTTCATTATTGAAAATTCTCAATTCTATCAACACCGTTATTTTTCTAACGATATCATTATTTGGGATAATTTACTGACGCTTCATCGTGGATATGCCATTAAGCCTAGCCATAATATTAAAAATAGTCGTCTGTTATACCGTATTAACGTCAATTACTCTAATAGAGGGCCTTGTTATGAAAAAAACAGTCATACTCCTTTCTCAATCTTACCTACAATTTGCTTCAGAGGCTGTACTACTTAATTTATCTCAGCAAACCCGTTTGGTTTTAGTTATTACACACAATGAAGAAGTTTATCCTTTTTTGTCCACAAAATTGGCAAAGGTTTATCATGTCAATGGAAATACGACAGAAAGCTTACGGCCTGAATTAAATTTTGACCAAGTCTCTGAAATCGTAAAACAAGAGATTGCTCTAGTTGACTCATCTAAAGATATCGCTATTTATTGTCAGCAAGAAGATAATGTATTAACAGCAGCAAAACTCCGCTTAGCATTTGATATCGATGGTGAACAAACAGATATCGTATTAAAATTTCGTGATAAGTTAATTATGAAACAATGTATTAGTGCAGTTTTACCCAACGCAATACCTAAACATAAAAAGCTGGATATAGAATTATTAAATAACAATCTTCGCGATTATTATCATGAGCTAAAAGAATTTCTTGGTGAAAAAATGATCGTCAAACCAACCACTGGAGCTGGTAGCTTTAATATAAAAATAATCAATTCGGAAGTTGATTTACAGGACGTTAAAGAAATGATAAGCACTGATGAGCATACATTCTCTTATGAGATTGATGAGTTTATTAGTGGAAAAATGTACCAATGTGATTCCTTTATACGAAATGGCAAAGTTGTATTTTGTGGAATATTAGAATTAGGATGCAGCAATTTTGATTTTGTCATGGGAAAACCACTGTCGGTTTATCCTGTTACAAGCATAGAACAATACCAACGACTATTTGAATTTAATCAAACATTGATCACCGAATTAGGCCTTAAAAACGGTTCTACTCACCATGAGTTATTTATCAAAGATAACTCTCAAGATATAGTTTTTCTCGAAATTGCTGCTCGAGTCCCTGGTGGAATAGGGGTCCCATTCCATACCAAAAATAGTAATATTAACCTTATTGACGCTACGCTTTTACAAGCAGCTGAGTCTGATGAATTAAATAAAATTAGCCCTAATATGAAAAATAATGTTGTTTCAGCATTATTGCCCGTAGGGCATGGTACTGTTATCGCGCTAAATGAGCCTCAGTTAATGAGTCATTGGCATATAGACTGGCATGTTAAAGTTGGTGATGTTGTTAATTCGCGTTCGCTTATTGATACCGCAGGTATCCTGATGTTCACGAATGATAATAGAGAACAACTACGTAGCGATTTTGAAAAGCTTCAAGATTGGGTTCCTGTGACTTGTATATAAAAAATGAAATAATTGCTAACTATTTCAATGTATAATTTAGAATACATTATATGGTAGGGCACCTCACTTCAAGTTTTTGTAAGTGCGCTACTTGTCGTGCTTTTTATCAATGATAATGACCCCTCGGTATTCGCTATTACTGAGCATACAAAATATCTTCCTTAAACCATTTTGTTCTGACTATGTATAATAATCTATCCAATTGTCCGGTAATCTCCCCTAAAAGTAGTTGATTTCCAGTAACACAGTTTTCACCAACGTAGCGGACTCTTTGAGCGCTTATTTATTTGAATCGTTGAGCTAAGTTAGAGAATTAGTGTGGTATTGGCAGTAATATTATAACTTGAGCCGAACCCATGAAAGTTTAAATCACCTCCCTCCGGAGGCTTATCGTAAACAGTTAGAAAACTCTAGTTTAGGGTGTCTTAATTAATGGGGAGTGGACAGTGCTAATGGTAATTAATTTGACTGTTCAAGTATGCCTGTTTTGATTTTTTTATTTTCACAAATGTATATTTTTAAGGACTCATGAATATGAAAGAAAAAAATAAAAAATCACTTATTGGATGATGCCCTTAAAGAGTTAAGTTGTAGTGGTATATACTGGAATGGGTCTATATCTCGGATGCATCGAGGATATTTATTAGAATTATTAAATGAACATGCTTTTACAGTAAGAATGTCAGAAGTTCCTCCCCATTGGGAACATGTTTTTTATACGTCAAAGTATTCATATAATGAAGTATTAAAGATAGCCAAGGATAGAGCTAAAAACAGTGGTTTTTAAATTGATATCTAGCTTTAAGGTTATAGTTTCGCCATAAGATCTATGTTGCCATATAAACCAACGATGATAAAATGCACTATCGCCCGTTTGATGTGAGACTACCATGAAAAAGAATGAATTAATTCAAGCAACAAGACCAACTCGTACTCAACTCATTCGATCGGTAGCAACCTCTACAGCGATTGAAACAGGGCAGGACTCCCGTCGCCTTGAAGAAGAGATGAAAGCTAAGCGTGAGAAGTTCGGGCATTTGAAACTGGCGATTTAGTTCGCTTTCAAGGTTTCATTAACCCAATATTTCATGGGTTCATAGTTAAGGTTTAGCCCTGCGTGGATTGCTGCAATGTATTGCTCGGGTTGTTGAGTCCAACTTTCGTAGTCTAACGGTTGAAACCCAGCTTGTACCGCCATCACATCGGCGAGTAAGCGCGATAAGCGCCCATTTCCTTCCCTAAACGGATGTATCAGAATTAACTCCACATGCACTGTGGCAATAGCTTCTATGACCTGTTCTCGGCTCATATTGGTGCAAGGCGTGTACTTCGCTAGATACTCTTTTTCAAATTGAGCAAGTAACTTTGCAACACGACCCGCAGGGGCAAACATAAAACCACCCTTGCTAATATTCACTGTGCGTAATTGACCAGCCCACTCGTAAACATTCCCTAACCATTGGCGGTGCCAACGCTGAATAAGAGATACAGTAATTTGCTCAGTGGGGAATTGTTCTTCAAAAATGACTTGATACAGTTTTTCTAACAGGACAAGCTCTGCGTCATTGATATCATCAACGTTTGAAAGTCCTAGCTTGTTAGCTAGTACCTCTTCATCAGAGCCGTCAGCAAATTTTCCTTCGCTGTTAGATACATCATATCTATTCATTTAAGCGTGTTCTTTTGGTGTGGGTATGAATTTTGTACGTTATCATGCTAAAAACATCAAATAAATAATAACTACCTATAAATCAACGGATTAATTAAGTGTAGGTTAAATTATAGGTTTTTCTAAAAAATTCATAAATATCGTTATATTTCAAAGCTAACACACCCATGCATCATGGTTTTAATTCAAAATTGGCTCGTTTTACCCAAATATCAAGTTTATCAGCCCAATCTTGCATCATGATTTTGCGCTCTTCAAGATAAGTTGCATGGTTATATGAATGTCTAACACTATTTGAGTCCATATGGGCTAACTGTGCTTCGATAGCATCAGGTCTATATCCAAGCTCATTTAATCGTGTGCTGCCTGTTGTGCGTGTCGCATGAGGGCTATATATAGCACTCCAACCTCTCGTTTTAAGAAATTGCCTTAGTGAGTTGGTAGACATCGGTTTTATGACAAGAATCCCGACCGGGAAATAAATGTTTACGGCTACCAGTAAAACCATAAAGAGATTTTAGAATCGCAATAGCTTGTGTAGGTAGAGGAACAATATGTTCTCTTCATGCTTTCATTCGCTCAGCTGGAATTGTCCAAAGTGCATTATCAAGATCGAATTCAGACCATTCAGCCTCAGCGACTTCAGATGGACGAGAAAGCGTCCACCACATTAACCACATACAATAGTTCAGTTGAAAGGTGCCACGGCTATTATCAAAGTTATTGAGTAATTGACCTATTTGATCTGTAGTGAGGGCTTTTTTATGTTGAGTTTTGTTTGCTGGGAGAGCTTTTCTTATTGCCCATACAGGATCGCTATCAGCTCTTAATGTGGCAACAGCAAATTCAAAAATCGAGGATATCGTCCGTTTAGCTTCAGCAGCAACTGTTGGAGCACCTCTTTGAACTTCACGCTGCAATATTTTGAGAATATGGTGAGATGTAATTTCTCTTATTGGTCATTGCCGATAGAAGGAAATACAATGCGCTCCAACATATCAAGGCGACGGTATTTTGTCACATCAGCCTAATCTTTCATTTCAACCATTCTTTTGAGATGATTTGAAATATATTTGCAGATTCGTTCGCTTTTTTGATCTTGTCTAGTTGCTTAGCTTGTGTTGGATTAATTCCTTCTTATACGAGTTTTCTGGCATCATCACATTTAGATCTGGCTTCAGCTAGTGTTATTAATGGGGAGTGATCTAATGCAAGCATGCTTGATTTTCCATTTAGTTGAAAACGGAATCGCCATGTTTTTTTACCATTAGGTTTCATTTTAAGGTACAAACCGTTGAATTCATTGATACGATAAAGTTTTTCTTTAGGTTTTGCAGTTCTGCATTTTGTATCAGTAAGCATAATAAGTTCAACTAGTTATGTAAGTTGATATTATTATACTCACTTAAAAAGGGAGGATAAATAAGTTGTACTCAGTTACATACTCATTTAGTCACGAGCTTTTATGAAACTTAATGAGGCATAAAAAAGCATAAAACCCAGTTAATATCATGAATTTTATGCTGTTTTATTATGATTTGATACTTTGTGAAATAATATAAGGCTAAAGCGCAGGCTTACACATTAAACAAGAAGTTCAGCACATCGCCATCTTGAACAATGTAATCTTTACCTTCTGCACGCATTCTACCGGCTTCTTTAGCGCCTTGCTCACCGCGGTATTTAATAAAATCATCAAATGCGATAGTTTGAGCTCGAATAAAGCCTTTCTCAAAGTCAGTATGGATCTTACCGGCGGCTTGTGGGGCTGTTGCACCGACAGGGATCGTCCATGCGCGAACTTCTTTCACGCCAGCAGTAAAATAAGTTTGTAGGTTCAATAACTGATAACCTGCACGGATCACGCGGTTTAAACCAGGCTCTTCAATGCCAAGATCTGCCATAAACTCATCACGCTCCTCATCTTCCAATTCAGCGATATCTGATTCGATAGCGGCACAAACAGGAACGACGACAGAACCTTCTGATTCAGCAATTTTATTTACCGTATCTAAATAAGGATTATTTTCAAAGCCATCTTCATTAACATTCGCAATATACATTGTTGGTTTGAGTGTTAAGAAACTTAAATAACGGATCAGTGCTTTTTCTTCTGCGCTAAGATCTAAAGTACGCAGCATGCCTGCGTTTTCAAGATGGGGTAAGCACTTCTCTAATACTTCTAATTCTGCTTTAGCATCTTTATCGCCACCTTTTGCACGCTTTTGTATGCGATGTATTGCGCGTTCACAGGTATCAAGGTCAGCGAGCGCTAATTCGGTATTGATAACCTCAATGTCCTCTGCAGGGTTAACTTGACCTGCCACATGGATGATATTGTCGTTTTCAAAGCAACGCACTACGTGGCCGATAGCTTCCGTTTCACGGATATTAGTCAGGAACTGGTTACCTAAACCTTCTCCTTTTGAGGCGCCTTTGACTAAACCCGCGATATCAACGAATTCCATCGTAGTTGGTAGAATACGTTGTGGCTTTACAATCTCAGCCAATTGGTCAAGACGTGGGTCTGGCATTGGCACAACGCCCGTATTCGGCTCAATTGTACAAAAAGGGAAGTTGGCTGCTTCGATGCCGGCTTTGGTCAACGCATTAAACAGTGTAGATTTACCCACGTTAGGCAGACCAACGATACCGCATTTAAAACCCATATGTTTCTCACCTTAAAAATAGCAAGGGGCAGGCGAGCGCTGCTCCTGAATGTTAGAAAATTGGCGCTGATTATACACAAAAAGTTGTTTTTGATGAAATGAACTCTTTACGTACACTGATTTTACGCTGTTGCTTTAAAACTATGTAGGCGATTTATCGCTTTATCCATCCCATCACTAAGTAAGATATCTGTGCACCTTAAGGACTCATCAATCGCTTCATCGATGAGTTTTTGCTCAGAAGCAGGTGGTTTGCCTAAAACAAAACCAACAACTTTGTTTTTATCGCCTGGATGACCAATACCTATGCGTAAACGATAAAAGTTTGGGTTATTACTAAACTTGTTTTGAATATCCTTAAGACCGTTATGCCCACCATTACTGCCGCCTAATTTCATTTTTGCAACACCGGGGGGTAAATCTAATTCATCATGCGCGACTAAAATTTCATCAGGGTTAATGCGATAGAAGTTAGCAACAGCCAGAACCGATTTACCACTCAAATTCATAAAGGTGGTTGGAACAAGTAACCGAACATCGTTGCCATTAAGGTTGATACGGGCGGTATAACCGAAAAATTTTGCTTCTTCTTTTAAAGATTGGTTATGGCGTTCGGCAAGTAAGTCAACATACCATGCTCCAGCATTATGACGAGTTTGGGCGTATTCAGCACCTGGGTTGGCGAGGCCAACAATTAGTTTTATTTTGCTCACGGCTAATTATTCACTGTCAGTTAAGTCAAAAAATTATATCTAGTTTACCTTGTGATAGGGGGATGTACAAAATTGAAATAGGGCAATGGGGTGTTTATTTAGTTCTGTATGAAACTATTCGGGAAAAATATTTTTAAAAAAAGCATCTTTTGTACAGAAATTATGGGAAAAGTCTCACCATGTGATAGCCATCGCAAACAATTTTACTTATTACACTATAATAATCATATAACAATATAATTTTTTCGAATATTTCAATTATGCTTTGCTTATCAGTCTACTGAGATAGGAGGTAGATATGAAACGTAAAACAGCAGTTTTGGTTGGTAATATTTTGATGGCGTTAGGGCTAATCGTTATGATAGGAAGTATTGTACTGAACCTATCTTCCCATATATTTAGTCTCAATTTACCGGACATGATCACAATGGGCTCCTTGTTTGGCATCTTTGTTGGTGCGATGATCTGGTTAACTGGAGCGAGAATTGGCGGTAGAGAAAAAATTGCTGACCGTTACTGGCTAATAAAACATTATCCACATTCAAATAAAGATAACCATCGTTATCCATAATATTTGTTTTTAATTTATGTGGTACTAACAATATTAGTTGATCTTATTTAGCAACGAAGGGTGATTTCATATTTTAGATAATCACTCTTTTGTTTTTTTATTCACCTCTAACTCTCTCTTCTTTCGTGCGTATTTTATCACCATGGTAATATGAAAAATTAAGCCAACGAGGTTGCCTATAGGCTATGGTGAGTAAAAATGAATGGATAAATAAAGCCCCTACGGTTGATATTCAACCGTAGGGGCGCTACTTAAATTATGACATTTCTTTGATTTTCAAAGCAATATAGAAAAACGAGGTATTGCTACCTCGTTAATTAATTCTTAGTGCTCGAACATCGCAGAAATTGACTCTTCATTGCTAATACGGCGAATTGCTTCGGCCAGCATGCCTGAAAGTGTCAGCGTGCGAACTTTGTTCAATGCTTTAATTTCAGGTGAAAGAGGGATTGTGTCACAAACAATGACTTCATCAATGACTGAATTTTTGATGTTGTCTACGGCATTACCTGAGAAAATCGGGTGAGTTGCGTATGCAAATACGCGTTTTGCACCACGCTCTTTCAGAGCTTCAGCCGCTTTACACAGCGTGCCACCAGTATCTATCATATCGTCGACTAAAATGCAGTCACGACCAGAAACATCACCAATGATGTGCATCACTTGGGAAACGTTCGCACGAGGACGACGTTTATCGATGATTGCCATATCAGTGTCATTTAACAGTTTCGCAATTGCTCTAGCACGGACGACGCCGCCGATGTCTGGAGATACAACGATTGGGTTTTCCAAATCTTTCTGCAACATATCTTCCAGAAGAATAGGGCTACCGAATACGTTATCAACAGGAACATCAAAGAAGCCCTGGATCTGCTCAGCGTGTAGGTCAACGGTGAGAACACGGTCAACACCTACACTGGACAGAAAATCGGCAACAACTTTAGCGGTGATTGGTACACGGGCAGAACGTACGCGACGATCCTGTCTAGCATAACCGAAGTAAGGGATAACAGCGGTAATACGACCAGCAGATGCACGGCGCAGCGCATCGACCATAACAACCAGTTCCATCAGGTTATCATTGGTTGGTGCACAGGTTGACTGGATGATAAAGATATCACCACCGCGAACATTTTCATTAATTTGAACACTGACTTCGCCGTCGCTAAAACGACCAACAGCCGCGTCTCCAAGATTAGTGTAAAGGCGGTTAGCAACACGTTGTGCTAGTTCCGGTGTAGCGTTACCAGCAAAAAGCTTCATATCGGGCACGAGAAAAACCTCAGGCTTGCGTCCAGAGAGATATTGTTGACCAATAACCGATGCTAAATCGTTATTATTGGTGCAATACACGGGTTATCCCAGCGCGGAATTTGTGCAACGGCGATTCGTTCACCCCTTGAGCGACGAAACCATGCACCCACGATGGGGCTTTATTTAACACCTTAAGGGCATCCGCTTGTGTTTCAAATTCAGAAAAAACACAAGCACCTGTCCCTGTAAGGCGAGACGGGGCATATTCTAACAGCCAAGAAACGAGCTGTTCAACCTCACGAAAACGTTTTCTTGCAATTGGTTCGCAATCATTTGCGTACGGAGCCAGTAATAATGCGGCTAGTGAGCGTTTTGGAGAATTTCGATTTAATTGCGGATCTGTGAAGATCATCGGAGTTGAGATTTCAATTCCTGGATGTGCAACCAGATACCATTTCTCTTTAGGCGAGGCTGGAGTCAAAATTTCACCTATTCCTTCCGCAAAAGCGGCATGGCCTCGCACAAAAACGGGAACGTCTGCTCCAAGGCTTTTACCTAGCTCCGCTAACACGTCATCACTCACTGCTGTTCCCCAGTGAGTATTTAATGCAATAAGTGTGGTGGCCGCATTGGAAGAGCCTCCACCAATACCGCCGCCCATTGGCAATATTTTATTGATTTTGATATCTGCCCCGAGAGGTTCTGAATAGCCTAAAGTATCACGGCAGTAGTGTTGTAATAATTTTGCGGCTTTGACGATTAAGTTTTGTTCTGGTTCTACTCCCTCCATTGGCGTGAGTAGATTGATGTGATCGTCTGCCCGCGTGGTGATGGTAATGTCGTCACCGTAATCAAGAAATTGAAACAGTGTTTGTAATTCGTGATAGCCGTCTGCTCGACGGCCTGTGATATAGAGAAAAAGGTTCAATTTAGCAGGGGAAGGCCATGTTAACGTCATTTTTGTAAAGTCCAGCTATCCATTTTTAGCTTAATTAGGCGCGAACCCTGACGTAATTCAAGGTTGCTTGGTAACATTGGAGTGGTATTCATATTGTATGAAAGATAGTTAAGCTGCCACTTTTCACCATTAGTTTGCTGTAATGTTACAGATTTTAGGAGGTGGTTTTTATCCAGCGTAAATTGTGTTGCGCGCCCAGGTGAGCCAGTTAACCAAGCGGTCAGGTCCTCAAGCGGGATCTCCATGCCAGTAAGTTGATAAATCAGCTCGGAAGGAACATCACTCATATGCGTTTGCCCATCTTTTGTGGTTAAACGCGCTAAATCAGGTTCAACGGTGAGCTCTAACTCGCGGTTGCCGAGTGGGTTTGTCAACAATAAACGATATTTTTCAGGTGTATACTGCTGCCAGAAGAATTTAGCATAGGTTTTGCTACCATCAAATTCATAGGCAAAAGAACCGCGAGTTTGATAATTGCGAAGTGCGTTGACTTCTTGTAAATGGGTTTTCCATTGTGGATCAGACGCGGAACCTGTACCAGACGTTGTTGTTTGTTGAGTGGTCACACAAGCCGTCAGCAATAAGCAAGAAAGCGGCAATAAACGCCAAAAACGCTTTGCGGTGGAAGGAGCGAAACAAGACCAAGTAGTGAACAGTTGCATAGCGACTCTCAAAAATCATCGAGTAAAAAGTAAATAGGTTTTATCAAAGCTGATACCCACTGAAGTGTAACGTGTTATTGCAATTTAGAAAAATGACTCACTGGATAATATGGTGCGACAGTGGGCAAAATATTGCGTTAAAACAGCTAAATGATCAATCGGATTGAAGAAGTTTTGCCTATTTATACAATTGGTCAATGAGTATCGATAGTTTGATTCATCAGTTGACAGATGACAATCGCAGCATATCTCATTGATATTGATAATTTCTTAATAAGTATAATAAAAAAGGGTACATCTCCGATATAAAGCGGTGTAGAATAGCAATACTAATAGTGTTGAATTCGGCTAAATCGTCAGCAGTTTTCTATGGAAAAAGTTTGGTAGTGATCATCTTTATGGTTTTCATTATTCGCGGGGCATAGAAAGCGGGGCGGAGATCATCTACAATAGTCGATAAACAAATAACAGTAGTGTGGTTATACTACTGGATAAATAATTAGCAATGTGAGCAATGTAGTTAAGCACAATGACCCTATTAGCCCTAGGCATTAATCATAAAACGGCGCCAGTAGCCCTTCGTGAACGGGTGGCTTTTGGACCAGAAAAAATCGACCATGCTCTTGAGGAGTTGCTTAAGCAACCTCAGGTGAGCGGTGGCGTTGTGCTGTCGACCTGTAATAGAACTGAGTTGTATTTGAGCCTTGAATCACAAGAACAAGCTCAAGAACAGCTTATCCAGTGGTTATGCAAGTTTCACAATATTACAGATAAAGATTTAAAACCGAGTCTGTACTGGCATGAAGGTGACCGAGCAGTCAGTCACCTTATGCGGGTTGCAAGTGGGTTGGATTCTTTAGTTTTAGGTGAACCGCAAATCCTTGGGCAGGTTAAAAAAGCGTTCGCCCTTTCTCAAGACAACCATTCTTTGTCGAGCGAATTAGAGCGTTTATTTCAAAAATCATTTTCTGTCGCTAAACGCATTCGTACCGAAACAGAGATCGGAGCGAATGCGGTTTCCGTTGCATTCGCCGCTTGTACATTAGCAAGGCAAATTTTTGAGTCACTCAAACATTTGAATATTTTGTTAGTGGGAGCAGGGGAAACAATTGAATTGGTGGCACGCCATTTACGCGAGCATGGTGTGCAGAAGATGATGATCGCTAACCGTTCTCGTGAAAGAGCGGAGTTATTAGCTAATGAGGTTAATGCGGAAGTGATCACGCTGTCTGATATTGATACACGTTTGGCTCAAGCCGATATTGTGATCAGTTCAACAGCAAGTCCGTTACCGATTATAGGCAAAGGCATGGTAGAGCGTGCGATGAAAGTGCGTCGCAGCAAACCCATGTTGTTAATTGATATTGCGGTTCCTCGTGATATCGAGCCTGATATTGAAAAACTCAGAGATGTTTACCTGTATACGGTGGATGATCTTGAGTCGATAATTCAGCAAAACCTTGCTCAGCGCAAAGCCGCAGCGGTTGAAGCAGAATTTATCGTGGAACAAGAAAGCAGCCATTTCATGGATTGGTTGCGCTCGCAAGCCGCAGTGTCTACAATTCGCGATTACAGAGCGCAGGCTGAGGCAATCCGCGCGGGGATGACAGAAAAAGCACTCGCGGCAATTAGTCAGGGTGCAGACCCTGAACAAGTTATTACACAACTTACCCAACAATTGACCAACCGCCTGATCCATGCACCAACAAAATCTTTACAGCAAGCCGCTGGAGATGGTGACTTGGAACGCCTGAATCTACTTAGGGACAGCTTAGGGCTGAACCATCAATAACCACATTTTAATCATGGGTCTGATATAACGAATGAAGCCTTCTATTGTCGCAAAACTGGAAGCATTACAGGAACGCTATGAAGAAATTCAAGCACACCTCGCCGATGCAGGTGTGATTGCTGATCAGGGACGCTTTCGTGCCTTATCAAAAGAGTATGCTCAACTGACAGATGTCGCCAAATGCTTTACGGCATGGCGGACTGTTCAGGAAGATATCGAAACAGCAGAGATGATGTTAGATGATCCTGAAATGAAAGAGATGGCTCAAGAAGAGCTAAAAGAAGCGAAAGCGCGCAATGAAGAGCTTGAACAGCAATTACAACTGTTGTTGCTGCCAAAAGATCCTGATGATGAATACAACTGTTTCCTTGAAATTCGTGCAGGGGCTGGTGGAGACGAAGCGGCTATTTTTGCGGGTGATCTATTCCGTATGTATAGCCGTTATGCCGAGGCTAACCGTTGGCGTGTTGAGTTAATGAGCACTAGTGATGGTGAGCATGGTGGCTTCAAAGAAGTGATTGCAAAAATTTCCGGTGAAAGCGTTTATGGTCGCTTGAAATTCGAATCTGGTGGTCATCGTGTACAACGTGTGCCAGAAACGGAATCACAAGGACGTATTCATACATCGGCTTGTACCGTCGCTATCCTTCCTGAATTACCGGAAGCGGAATTACCTGAAATCAACCCAGCAGATTTACGTATTGATACATTCCGCTCTTCGGGAGCGGGTGGACAGCACGTTAACACAACTGACTCCGCAATCCGTATTACCCATATTCCAACGGGTATTGTGGTTGAATGTCAGGATGAACGTTCACAGCATAAGAACAAAGCAAAAGCGATGTCTGTATTAGGTGCTCGTATCCGTCAAGCAGAAATGGATAAGCGTCAAGCCGCTGAAGCCTCGGAACGACGTAACTTATTAGGTTCTGGTGACCGTTCTGACCGTATTCGTACCTATAACTTTCCTCAAGGTAGGGTGACCGATCACCGTATCAATTTGACGTTGTATCGTTTAGATGAAGTGATGGAAGGGAAGCTGGATGCGTTAATTCAGCCGATTATCAACGAATATCAAGCAGATCAACTGTCTGCATTGTCTGAGCAAGATTAATGCAATACGGCGAGTGGGTTGACCAAGCAGTCGCAAGGCTGCCGATGAGTGATAGTGCTAAACGAGATGCGGAAATCCTGCTTCAACACATTACAGGGCGGAGTCGTACCTTTATTTTTGCATTTGCAGAAACAGAGTTAACACAGCCTGAGTATGAAGCACTTGAATCACTATTATGTCGTCGTGAGCAAGGTGAACCCATCGCCTATATTATTGGTGAGCGTGAATTTTGGTCATTGCCTTTATTTGTCTCGCCAGCCACTTTGATTCCCCGTCCTGATACTGAATGTCTAGTTGAACAGGCCCTAGCACGGCTTCCGGCTCAGCGCTGCCAAATACTTGATCTTGGCACAGGGACAGGCGCTATTGCTTTGGCGATCGCCTCTGAACGTCCAGACAGCGTGATTATCGGTATTGATTTTAATCTGGATGCTGTTTCTTTAGCACAGCGTAATCAGCAACGTCTGGCGCTTAATAATGTACAGTTTCTACAAAGTGATTGGTTTACCTCACTGTCTTGCCAACATTTTGATATGATTGTGAGTAATCCACCTTATATTGATGGAAATGATGACCATTTGCAGCAAGGCGATGTTAGATTCGAACCTTTAACCGCTTTAGTGGCAGATAATCACGGACTGTCAGATTTAGACCATATTGTGTCTACATCGAGATCATACCTTAACCCACAAGGTTGGTTACTTGTTGAACATGGATGGCAACAAGGTGCCGCAGTTCGTGAGTTATTCAAACAGTATGGATATAGCAATATTGAAACCTGTCTAGATTATGGTGGCCGAGATAGAATTTCGCTTGGGCAGTGGAATAAATCAGTGGAAATGTGATGAAAACCATAGCAAATATTGAATTTAACAAAATACCTTTGAGTGAAGGTATTATGATAGTTTCCCAAAGTATTCGTATCGATTTTCCTCTTATGCAAGTACAGGCTCGATTGGATAGCTTGGTTGAGGCAGCCAAAGCGGTTATTGATTTACAAGCGGATAATGAAAGTAAAATTAATCAACTAATAACGCTTTTTTATCATCAATGGCAATTTGGTGGTGCTGACGGCATCTATGCATTATCCGACATGCTTTGGCTAGATAAAGTCTTAGCAACGAAGCGTGGAACACCGGTCTCTTTAGGTTCCATTTTCCTTTATATTGCTGAGAAATTAGAGATTGATATCGAACCTGCCGTGTTTCCAACTCAGCTGTTATTACTGGCTCAGAAAGAGGATGGTTCACAATGGTTTATTAACCCAGTCAATGGGGAAACCTTGACATGGCATACGCTCAATTTGTGGCTTAAAGGAACCGTGGATCCCTACTCTGAATTGGGTGAGGATCAACTCGATGTTGCGGAAAACAGTGTGATCATTCGTAAGTTATTTGACACGCTGAAAGCCTCTTTAATGGAAGAGAAAAAAATGGAGTTAGCGTTAAAGGTCTGTGAGACGCTATTAACGTTAGATCCTGAAGACCCTTATGAAATTCGCGACCGTGGATTAATTCTTGCACATTTAGATTGTAACCATGTGGCGTTGAATGATTTAAACTATTTTATTGAACACTGCCCAGAAGATCCTATTTCTGAAATGATTAAAATTCAGATATATTCATTAGATAATCATCCAGTAGTGTTACATTAATTTATGCACAGACAGCAAACTGTCTCGATATGAAAGGTAAGAGCATGCAACAGAAAATGGTCAGCATTGGTGATATCAAAGTCGCAAACAATCTCCCTTTTGTTCTTTTTGGTGGAATGAATGTCCTTGAATCCCGTGATATGGCAATGCAGGTGTGTGAACACTATGTCACAGTGACGCAAAAGCTAGGCATTCCTTACGTATTTAAAGCGTCTTTTGATAAAGCTAACCGTTCATCAATTCATTCATATCGTGGCCCAGGCCTTGATGAAGGGATGAAAATCTTTCAAGAGTTGAAAGAAACCTTTGGCGTGAAAATCATTACTGATGTGCATGAGCCATCTCAAGCTCAACCTGTTGCTGAAGTTGTGGATGTTATCCAATTACCTGCATTTTTAGCTCGTCAGACTGATCTGGTTGCAGCAATGGCGAAAACTGATGCCGTGATCAATATTAAAAAACCACAGTTTATTAGCCCAGGCCAAATTGGCAATATCGTAGAAAAGTTCATTGAAGGTGGTAATGATAAAGTCATCTTATGTGATCGTGGCGCTAATTTTGGTTATGATAACCTAGTTGTTGATATGCTTGGTTTTAATGTCATGATGCAAGCTTCCAATGGCTGTCCAGTCATTTTTGATGTTACTCATTCGCTGCAATGTCGTGACCCATTTGGCGCTGCTTCTGGTGGTCGTCGTGCTCAAGTGGCTGAATTGGCCAGAGCAGGCATGGCAGTTGGGTTAGCAGGGCTATTCCTTGAAGCGCATCCAGATCCTGACAGTGCTCGTTGTGATGGCCCGTCAGCACTACCACTTGCTAAATTAGAGCCTTTCTTACAGCAAATCAAAGCGATTGATGAGTTAGTAAAAAGCTTCCCTGAGTTAGATACGAGTCGTTAATCTCGGTTTGCAATGCAACTGAACCAAGTTGTCTCCATGTTCGGCGCTGATCTTCAGCGCCGTTATGGCGAGAAAATTCACAAAATAACATTACATGGTGGTTTTAGCTGCCCGAACCGCGATGGTACTCTTGGGCGAGGTGGTTGCACCTTTTGTAATGTCTCCTCTTTCTCTGATGAAACGCAATCGACTCAATCGATTAGTGAGCAAATTCGTCATCAAAAAGCCAAAATCACGCGAGCCAGCCGCTATCTAGCTTATTTCCAAGCCTATACCAGCACCTATGCTGAAGTGTGTTTACTACAGCAGTTGTATGAGGAAGCTCTTAAGCAGGCGAATATTATTGGATTATGTGTTGGCACGCGTCCGGATTGTGTGCCACAAGACGTGCTCTCTTTATTAAGTGGCTATCGAGAGCATGGGTATGAAATATGGTTGGAATTGGGCTTACAAAGCGCACATGATAAAACACTTCATCGCATTAACCGAGGGCATGGTTTCGCCGAATATCAAAAAACCGTAACGAAAGCAAGGCAACTCGGACTTAAGGTTTGCACGCATCTTATTTGTGGCTTACCGGGTGAAAGCACTTTAATGAATATGCAGACATTAGAAAAAGTGCTGGAGTGTGGTACGGATGGGATCAAATTACACCCTTTGCATATTGTTGAGGGGAGTATTATGGCGAAAAGTTGGCGAGCAGGGCGATTAGCGCCGATGACCTTAACTGACTATACCCAAGTTGCGGGAGAACTGATCCGCTATACACCTACCGATGTGGTTTATCACCGTATTTGTGCCAGTGCGCGCCGACCAACATTATTAGCCCCAGAGTGGTGTGAAAACCGCTGGTTAGGCATGAATAGTCTATACCAATATCTACTCACACATGGTGGACAAGGCTCCGCACTTTAATGGTCATTAATAAGCCGAGTATGGTTTCTTATATTGTTAATACTAACCATTGAAAATAGAGATCTGTTGGTGGTAGAGCAGAGATGGTTAGGCATGTGACAGGGTAGCAGTCACAAACAACGTAACTCAGCATACCCCGTCAGAGATTATTTAGCGTTTGTTCCTAGATTAGCATTATAAATTAGCCACTCCCGCGCTTTTTGGTTGTGGCTCATTTATGGTTATTTGGAATCAAGTTCCTCGAGAGCTTTATCAATCGAATTATGGAAACTTAACACTCCCTCAATAGGCGTTACACCAGCGCGCGCCAAGGTTTTAAGCGGCTGGAATGGAATGTCACAAATAACGATATGCGTGTCTTTTTTGACTATGTCGATAAATTTCTGGAATGCTTCTAACCCGCCAGCATCAAGTACAGGCACCGCATCCCACTGCATGATGATGGTTTTATAACCTTCACTTTTGACCCTTAATTCATCAAAGATACGCTCTGCCGCGGCAAAAAACAGTGGGCCGTTGATACGAACCACTAAACGGCTTTTGGCTTCATCGGTTTCTGTTAATTCACTGATCCGAGTCATATTAGCAATACGGCGCATAAACAGCAGTGAGGCGAGAACAATCCCTACAGTGATGGCAATGACCATATCGAAAAGCACAGTAAGAGACATGCACAAAAGCAAAACAATGATGTCATCTTTAGGCGCGCGGCGGATCAGGTCTATCACTTTACGTGCGGCGCTCATATTCCATGCAACCATCAACAGCAATGATGACATCGCCGCTAAGGGCAGATAGGAAAGCATTGGGGCGAGGACCAATAACGTCAGCAAGACTAACAATGAGTGGATCACTGAGGAAATCGGCGAGGTTGCACCTGCACGAACGTTAGCTGCCGAACGTGCAATGGCGGCGGTAGCTGTAATACCACCAAAGAATGGCGCTGCGATATTACCAAAGCCTTGCCCGATAAGTTCACTGTTAGAGTGGTGTTTCTTGCCTGTCATATTATCAAGAACAACCGCACATAGCAGCGACTCGATCGCGCCAAGGACAGCCATTGAGAAAGCCGCGGGCATCAATGCGGTGATCATCGACCAGCTAATAGGGGGGCTGCCGGGAAGCTGCCATGGTAAAATAAACTGAGGCAAGATAGGGGGGATACCGTTACCTTCTGAGCCATCGGGCAATAAATAGCTAAATTGTGAGCCGATGGTAGCAACATTTTTATCAAACAGAGAGAGCACCCACATGACCAGTGTACCTGCAACGAGAGCAGGTAAGTGACCCGGTAACTTTAGTCCTAGCTTAGGCCATAAAATTAAAACGAAGAGTGTCACTAAACCAATCAAAGTATCGCTGAATTGGAGTGTCGGCAAAGCGTTGACTAAGGCGATAACTTTATCGACATAGTTTTCAGGAACATATGCCATTTGTAAGCCAAAAAAATCTTTAATTTGCATGGTCGCAATGGTAATTGCGATACCAGAAGTAAAGCCTAGCGTGACAGAGACAGGAATGTATTCAATAAACTTACCAAAACGAGCGAACCCCATTGCAAGCAAAATAATACCAGACATTAAGGTTGCAACGAGTAGCCCACTTAACCCGAATTGCTGTGAGACGGGATAGAGAATGACGACGAAAGCGGCCGTTGGCCCTGAAACACTGTAACGTGAGCCGCCAGTGATTGCGATAACAATACCCGCGATAGCAGCAGTATAAAGGCCATATTGTGGTGGAACTCCACTTGCTATTGCCAGTGCCATTGCTAATGGAATGGCGATAATCCCAACGGTAACCCCGGCAATTAAATCTTTAATAAAGCGAGCAAATGTATATTTCTCTTTCCAACACGAATCTATTAATGCGCTAAATAGGCGCAAGCTATTAATTTTTTTTGTACTCATTGTACCCCACCAAAATAACAGGGTTAAATAACGGAAAACAGAACCAAAGGATACGCGGAACTTACACAAAAAAATCTGCTATGTGTCAATGAACTCGCAATTATCATAACGTTTACGGGTACAAAAGTAAAAAAACCTGCGAATATTCTGTATGAATATATCTAAAAATGAATTGTTGAAGTTTTTGTTATAGCGCAAGTTATATTTAAGATAGTGTGTATAATAAATTAAATTTCATTATTAATTTCCCGTTAATAATGAAATTAAAACCCACAACCAGAGTAAAATAGTCAATAATAGTGTGTAATTGAATAATCTCTTTGTGCCAGCCCAGCGCTGCTCCATAGTAGCAACGGGTTGTTTTTTAGGGAAAAGGTAATGTAGAGCAAGGTCAAAATGATAGGGCTCTTGTCGCTGGTATAATATTTTAAAAAGATGGCTGTCAAACCATAACCGGAAAATAAAATAGTGGCTCACAATAAAAAGGAGTGTGCTAATAAAGAAGGTGAGATTATCAATTAATGAGTAAATAAATAAGATAAATTGACAAATAAAAGCGAGTAGTGATGCACAACAAAAATAACGCCAACTTGTTGTAAAAATAACCATGACATCGCCACATTGTTTATCAGATAAATGATTCATGATGATGCTCGCTTTAAATAATAGTGTTGATACCAATAATGTAATTGTTCAAGAGTTGCTGAGTTTAGGATCACTTTTGGTCTGGCTTGAGTGATTAGCGCAATCGCATCATCAATCGTTTTAGATTGTTGACTATGAACTAACCATGCAGCGGCGACGGTCGCACTGCGCGAATAGCCTAATTTGCAGTGAACATAAATTGTGCCGCTTTCTGCAAGCTCATCCATTGTGTGCACGGCGCTTTCAATATCCTTTGCACTTAGTGGTAACAAATCGATTTGAGGTTGGCTACGATAATTTAAATCGTGGCTATAGGAATTGCGAGGCCACTCGCAAGTCATATCGAAAACGGCTTGAGCTTGCAAAGGATAAAGCGGGCGTCCACCCAAAATAAGTTTATCGTTAATTTTGCTAGGTTGTCGACACGCCTTCGCATAGTAATGATAAGTTCCTACGGCAATTAATCGATACGGGAGTAGCAAGAGGAGCGCCGAAGGTGACATGCTACCCATCGGAGTTTTTTGGAATACAGAAGCGCCTAGACCTAAGTAGCCAATCGCGACGATAAACAACGCAATAGCAGGCCATAGGAGTAGCCATGCGATACCTTGAAGCGTTATTGCGAGTAACAAACAGGCAAACGCCCCTAAGCCATAATTCGTGCTCATTTTAAAGCTACGACGGCTGCCGGTGTAGTGCCAGTGCCATTGGCTTTCAATAGGCAATAGATAACTAATAAGGACACCAACGGCAAAGCCACTGATAACATCAATAAAATGGTGTTGCCACGTCGTGAGGACAGAAATGAGGATCAGTAGCGACCAGCTATGTAGCAACCAATGCCATTTAGTCGGCATATGAGCTCGGAAACGTAACCACAATAGCCACAGTAAAATAATATGTAATGAGGGGGCTTGGTTATAAGGGAGGTCAAATAATTCAAGGCTATCGAACATCCAACCGGTGATACCGCTTGTGTCAGGCCGAGGGAAGCTAAATTTTAAGGGGAATAATAAAAAGCCAACACAGGCGGCTAATGAGGCAGTGATTAAGCGTAGCCCTTGGATTGTTTGCTCTCTTAAAGAGGTGCAAATAAAAAGGGATAGGCCATAAAACAGGTCAATACTCCAATAAGGGATAATTGTCCAAGGTAAAAAAGGAATATGTGTTTCCCATGAATAAACATAAGAGGGAACATTGGCTAGCGTAGACGTATAAGTGTTGACTTGCCCATAGGTAAGAAAGAAAAAAGGGGCTAAAAAGACTAACCAAAAGAAACCGTATAACCAAATTTTTCGCCGCGGCGAGGAAGGCAAGGGCTTATGTGTGGTTGTCATTCGTCTATCCGTTTAGCTAGTTTAATTGATATTGAGATGGGAATTAAAAAGAGTATTGCGTTCACTCAGTGAGTTGTTGCAAGCTATTAGTATATCAGCTTTATTGAATATTAAAGGGGATAAGGTAGTGATGGTTGTCACCACCTTATTAAGCAAAATATCAGGTTCGTTTATGCTCAAATACGCTTAACGGCGTCGAGCAATAGAAACACTGAATATGCCCCAGTTATCAATTAACTGATTAAGTTTTTCGAATCCAGCTTCGTCGACAAGTGCGTCCATTTCACCTTGGCTCCGGCAACGCATCACCCATGCTTGTCCACCTTGGTGACTTGGTAAGACGCGAGCGATCATTTCAACCTGAGGGTGCCAAGGTTGGCAGGTGTAGATAAGTAGGCCACCAGAAGGGATCGCCTGAGATAAACCACTCAGTGAAGCTCGAATCAGGTCATTACTTGGGAAGAGTTCGTATAAACCACTTACGATACCAAGTGTAGGGGCTGGCGTTATGGAAGCTAAGTCATTCGTATCAAAGGCATTGCCTTCTTCAAAACGCACTTTATCTTCAAGATAGCGCTCTTTAATATGTGAACGACCTTGCTCAACATTGACAGGGCTATAGTCTCGCAGTAAGACGGACTCCACTTTGCCATAGTCATTAATAGCGTCGAAGACGTAACGACCTTGTCCGGCGGCTATATCGACAATACGCACTGGCTGGTGTTGTTCAGTTAGCTCACGAATAGCTTGTCGAATGATATTTTCGATGTTGGTTTTACGTTGGCGGATCCCTTGCCAGCCGATGCTATTGAGGTATTGCCTATCAATGATTCGGCCAAATAACCCTTTACCTTGTGCTTTATCACGGTAAATGTAGTCAAGGGTCGACCCAGAGTCAAAACCTTTGTCATAACCAATGCGGACACCTTCTGAAGCCTTGCCTAGTGTACTCATAGAACGGCTAAGTAGCTTATAACCAAGGTTTTTAGGGCACCATGCAGGCAGAGGTTGCGTTAGCTCGCGATAAGCATCTGCACTCACGCTCCAAGTATCTTCATATTGGTAATCATGTTGATAGCGAGGAACTGAGAATAGTTTGCCAATGAATTCACGGATTTTGGCAATAGGGATATGGCGCTCTTTTTCACCCAGTGTATCGTGATAGAAGCCAGGTAAAATATGTTTCTCTTTAATGGGAGTATTAAGGCGCTCATAAAATTGATGCTGTGGTTTATGGTGTACCACATGATCACTACCAGAAATAAACAGTTGTGTTGGGAGGGTAATCGCACCTGCATCAGCCACTATTCTATCAGCAGTTTTGTACAGTTCGAGCAGGATATTAACTGCAATAGGGCGCGTAATTAATGGGTCACGGTTGAATGAGGCTATGCGGCTTTGGTCGTGAGTTAGGAATTTAGCTTTCACATATGAGTTAACATAAAACAAACCCCGCATTTTTTGCATCAAAGCAAGTCCTGTGCGCGCAAATGGTACATACAACTTAACTTTAAAAGCTGGGGATGCTAATACCATCCCTCTAATAGGAGGGGCATAGTCATGTACCCAAGCAGAGACTAACACGGCACCAACGCTTTGACCAATGACGATAATATTTGCTAATGGTATCTGGTACTGGGATGACACATAACGTACAAATTCATCCACATCATGAATAGAGGTGCCAAGGGATGGGCTATAACCACGAGGGCCATCATTTCTGCCATGGCCTCGGGCATCCCATGCGAACATGGCGTAGTCAGGCAAGTCTAACTCATCGACAAGATGAGCAACGCGTCCTGAGTGTTCGTGGCCGCGGTGAAATAGAATAATGGCTTTATCTGTTGATTGTTCTGTTGGCCAGTAACGATAAAACAGCGGGGTACGGTCACTGGTGATAAACTGAGATTCAATGACAGGACGTTGAGTTAAATAGTCTGTCTGAGCGTTCATAATGGTTCCTTATGATGATCCGTTTGTGTATTAAGCTCACTTAAGGCCTTACGGATACGGTTGTAGCAGGTGTAAAACAGCAACAATGAAAGGACAATAAAAATAGCAGTAAACCAGTTAGAAGAAGTGATTTGGGGAAAGAGTGCGACTAATAGCCCAAAAGTACCGAAAATAAATGCACGGTCACTCTTACCGATAGGGCCATCATAGCGACGTGAAGCGCCAATAGCTTGTGCGATAACCCCAATAAACTCTGTTAATAATGACAAGAAAAGGATCAGTAAAATCCATCCAAAATCATGAGGGAACAACAAAACAAAAGGGATATACAAGGCCATATCGGAGATAACATCCCCCGTTTCATTTAATATTGCACCGAGATGACTTTTTTGGTGATGTTCACGTGCGAGCATACCGTCAATGGCGTTCAGCGCCATGCGAATAAATAAAACAAAGGGTAATAAAATAAACAGGTGTGGGTTAGGAAAAATAAATAGCAGTGCTCCGATCAAAATAGATAATAGCATTGCAGCCAATGTTACTTGATTTGCTGTCACGCCTGAGTCATAAAGCTTTTGTACGATAGGCCGTAGCAGGTTCTGAAATTTAGGTTTCAGATCATAAATTGTCATTTATTCATCCTTGCAAATTACAACCATAATGGTGCAAATATAGCGTATATGAATACGCGATTATTTTTTAGCTGCAATAAGAGCTATCCTAAGTTAGATTTCTCTCTTGTGATGATAACCTGTGTTCGTGGATATTACCTTTCTATAATATATTGATTGTAAATGAATAATTCATTATCGTAAAATTAAGTGTTTATTTATTGTTCATTTACTTTTATGTTTCGTAATTGTAATAAATTAATTAAGTCGATTTTATAAAGTAATAGAAAATTTTAATCAAAAAGTGAATCAATAACGTAAAAAGAATGCTCAAGTGGCGTATAAAAATCATCCATTGCAGAAATAATAGTATCGCCGAGCTGGATATCATGAGTGTTGAATATCGAAAGTAAAAAAACATCTTAAAATAAGATGTTTTCTGTAATAACACAGCTTCTATTGGGATGAGATTATTTAAACAAGTTGTTCTTCAACGCGATATCTATTGGCAATATTCAACCTCATCCGTTTAAATTGGCTTGGGGTCATTGTCGTCATTTCTTTAAATTTCCGACAAAATGCACTGTGATCAGCATAAGCACATTTTATGGATATTTCAGTAATCGAATAATCTTCTTCGAGTAATTCAATCGCATGTTCAAGACGTTTTTTTTGAATATATTGTTGGGGAGTTATGTGGAATATGGCTTTAAATTGGCGATTTAGTTGGGATAAAGACAAGCCCGATATATCTGCAAGAGTGGTTATTTTTATTGGCATATCAAAGTGTTCGCTAATAAATTGTTCCACCTGACCCAACTGCTTGTTTAATTTTTGACTGACCGACTTTACATCTTGCAAATCTACCGAAATCCCAGCCACACCAATCACTTGGTTATGCGTATTGAAGATAGGAACTTTGGTTGTGACGCACCAACCTAATATGCCTGCTTTATATAAATGCAATTCTAATTTGTTAATGACGCTGATCTTTTTTTGCATCACCAGATAATCCTGAGAGCTATAACTGCGACCTAACTCATGATGAAAAATATCTTCGGCTCGCTTCCCAATGACATCGTTAGTCGTAGCCATTTTACAGCGTTTGGCTAGGTTCTCATTAGCAAGAAGATATTTGGCATTACGATCTTTAACAAAAAAAGTGACATTCGGTAATGTGTTAATTAATGGCATGACCAGCCCGAGGTGATTTAAAAGTATTTCAATATTATCAACGGGAAACAGCATATTTTCCTGACTAATTAATAGCAGCTTATTTAAATTAATCATGCGGCCTCCAACAAGTTCAACAAATATGATTAGTTCTCTGAAATATTTTTATATTGTGCCGAATTGCGCATCAGTGAGCACGAAAGATATCAAGATCCTTTAACAAAAATCAAGCATTCTGTTAACAATTAAAGTGAGCAGAGGATGCAATATGCACAAGCGCTATACACAAATTGAGGTAATTGATTCACATACGGCGGGTGAACCAACTCGATTAGTTATTGATGGTTTTCCTGATCTTGGTAATGGCTCTATGGCATCTCGTTTACAGCGTTTAAGGCACGAGCATGACCTATGGCGTACCACCACCATATTAGAGCCACGAGGCAGTGACATTTTAGTCGGTGCGCTACTTTGCAAACCTCAAAATCCACAAGCCACTGCGGGCGTCATCTTTTTTAATAACGAAGGATATTTAGGCATGTGTGGGCATGGCACGATTGGCCTTATTGCTTCGTTAGCTTACCTAGGAACAATTACGGTTGGCGAACATACCATTGAAACGCCAGTGGGTGATGTTCAGGCGACATTGCACCCGGACGGCAGTGTCAGTATCCAAAATGTTTACTCTTATCGCTACCGCAAATCGGTCGCGGTGAAGGTTCCTGACGTGGGAATGGTGACGGGGGATATTGCTTGGGGAGGAAATTGGTTCTTTCTGGTTGAGCAATCACCGGTAGAGATCCATCACCGCAATACCAAGGCGTTGACTGAAACGTGCTTAAAAATAAAAGCGGCCTTAGTTGAACAACATATTTATGGCAAAGATGACCAAGAAATTGACCACATTGAACTTTTTGCTGCGTCTTCACAGGCCGATAGCCAAAGTTTTGTGTTATGCCCCGGAGGGGCTTATGACCGTTCACCTTGTGGAACAGGCACGAGTGCCAAACTCGCGTGTTTAGCCGCTGATGGCAAGTTAAACGAAGGGGCAATTTGGCGTCAAGCGAGTGTCATCGGTAGCCAATTTGAAGCCAGTTATCTCTGGGCTGATGGGAATGGCATTATCCCAACCATTCGAGGTACGGCCTATATCAGTGGGCGTAATACCTTGCTTATCGATGAAGCCGATCCATTTCGTTGGGGGATCACGGTGTCGTGAGAGGTTGATATGGATAAGAAACGTTCAGTGATTGTTATCGGTGGCGGCATTATTGGCTTAAGTATCGCGCTGACATTACAAGCGGATGGAACAGATGTTTTGCTGGTCGAGAAAGAGCAGGTCGGCGCTGGAGCGTCAATGGGGAATGCTGGACATATCGCGACGGAGCAAGTTTTCCCTGTAGCTGACCCATCAATTTTAAAATCGATTCCTGCGATGTTGTTTGATCCTCTAGGGGCACTGCGTCTCGATTGGCGTTATTTATTGCCATTGACGCCTTGGTTACTACGTTTGTTGGGAAATATGCGACATAAACCCTTTCAACGTATTCATCATGCGTTATCCACAATTAATGGTGCATCACTGGCTGCGTGGCAAGCGTTCAGCGATGACTGGCAACTGGCTGATCTTGTAAAAATTCAAGGTTCACTGCTGGTGGCAGAGAGGGAAGCTTCCTATGAAAAACTGCAAAAGCAAGGTGAGTACCTCAACTCCATAGGAGTGAAAAATCAACTATTAACTCAGGCACAACTATTGGCACGAGAGCCTGCTTTGGCTGGTAATCAATTAGGTGGGCTTTATTACCCAGATACGGGGCATGTCGTAGATCTCAATGCACTACATACTCAATTAACAAATCACTTTTTGAGATTGGGGGGTGAGTTACTTTCTCAGTGTGAAGTTACGGGCATTCATACCACTTCAGGTAATACAGTGCGCCTGACAACTTCACAAGGACAATTGGCGGCGCAGCGAGTAGTGATTTCAGGAGGCGCATTTTCTAAATCATTGGTCAAGATGGTTTGCCGCATACGTGTTCCACTTGAAACAGAGCGTGGCTATCACCTTATGTTGCCTAAAGAGACAAGTAGGTTAAGCGTTCCTGTTTCAAGTATCGATAGGCGCTTTATCATGACGCCCATGAAAGGTGGATTGCGCCTTGCGGGTACGGTTGAATATGCGGGATTGAAACGTCCAGCCAATATGCAACGTGCTCGACACTTTATTCCTCTAGCTGATCCCATGCTTAACACACCGCTAAATAGCGAGCAAGCAACTGAATGGATGGGATTTAGACCGACTCTCTCAGATTCGTTGCCAGTGATTGATAAAAAAGGACCTTATATTTTTGCCTTTGGCCATCAACACTTAGGTCTAACTCAAGCGGCCATCACGGCAAAAATTGTACATAGCTTATTCAAAGAACAGCCGACACCGATCGATTGTTCACCTTATTCCATTGAACGATTTATATAAAAGTTAAGGAGATTTCACATGAATTTTCACGGCATTATTGTTCCAATTGTGACGCCATTTCACAGTGATTTTTCATTAAATGTTAGTGGGCTAGCACAATTAACTGAAACCTTAATTGAACAAGGTGTATCAGGACTTGTTGTGTGTGGCACGACTGGGGAGTATTACGCATTAAACGAGAAAGAGCGTGAAGTGGTGCTGACTACCGTGAGTAAAGTCGCCAAAGGGCGAGTTACCTTGATTGCAGGGATTAATGACCTATCGACAGAAGGGGCGATTAAGCGTGCAGAGCAAGCGGTTTCATTAGGTTATGAAGGCTTGATGTTAGCACCGCCACCATACAGTTTACCGGATCAGCAAGGGGTAATTGCGCATTATGAGCAGGTTGCTTCAGCAACACCATTACCCATCATCATGTATAACTTCCCTGCGCGTATTGGGATCGAAATCGAATACGACACTGTCATACACCTATCTAAGGTGAAAAATATTGTTGCGATTAAAGAAAGTAGTGGTGATTTCAGCCGAGCGCTACGTTTATTACAAACTCAATTCGACAATTTTGAGGTGATTTGTGGCTGTGATGATCAGCCTGTCGATTTCTTTTTTTGGGGCGCGAAAAGTTGGATTGCGGGGGCTGGAAATGTATTCCCAGCAGAGCAAGTGGCAATTTATCAGGCCGCACAGCAAGGGGATTGGTCTACGGCGAAACGGATCATGTCAGAAATTTACCCTGCAATTTATTCGATGGAATCTGGGGATTATAACCAAAAAGCCAAAGCGGGTTGTATCAAGGGTACTGTCGATGTTGGGCCAGTTAGAATGCCACTTTCCAATATTTCACCGCAACAACAACGTGAATTTCTCGCCTTGATAAAATAAGGAAAAACGCCATGAAAGTGACCAAAGAAGCAGTATTTGAGCGAGCTCGTTCAGGTTTATTGTGGGCGGGTAACTTGATAGAAAACTACCAAGGGAGCAATGAAAAATTAGAAACCAGAACGCCTATTGATGACAGCATTATTGGATTTATTGCCGATGGTGATGCTCAAGATGTCGATGCCGCAGTTTCAGTGGCAAGAAAAACCTTTAGTGATGGCTGTTGGCAAGGTTTGTCGCCGCAAGAGCGCAAACAAGTCATGCTGCGTTGGGCACAGTTGATTGAGTTACATCAGGAAGAGCTTGCTGCATTAGATTGTGTTGATGCGGGTAAGCCAATCACAGAATGCTTAAATACAGATATGCCAGCGACCATTGAAACTTTTTATTGGTATGCCGAAGCACTGGACAAAATGTTTGGAAAAGTTGCGCCGACAGGTCATCAGGCGTTGGGGTTGATTGTACATGAACCCATAGGTGTTGTGGGGGTTGTTTTACCGTGGAATTTCCCCGCACAAATGTTTGCATGGAAAGTTGCTCCAGCGTTAGCTGCGGGGAACTCAGTGATTGTAAAGCCCGCGGAGCTGACCTCATTGAGTGCTTACCGAATGGTTGAATTGGCTTATGAAGCTGGGGTGCCAAAAGGTGCTCTGAGCTTAATTTGCGGATTAGGGGAAAAAGTGGGTGAGGCGATAGGTCGACATAGGGATATCGATATTGTCTCTTTTACCGGTTCGACTGAGGTGGGGCGGTTATTCCTTAAATACTCTGCTGAAAGTAACTTAAAAGAGATCGTGTTGGAGTGTGGTGGGAAAAGCCCGCAAGTGGTCTTTGAAGATGCCGATCTTGATGCTGCTGTGCCTCATATTCTATCAGCCGCTTTCTGGAATATGAGTGAAAATTGCAGTTGCGGCTCTCGCCTAATTGTTCATGAAAGTATCCGTCAAAAGCTATTAGATAAACTCGTTGCAGCATTAGCTGAGTGGAAAGTTGGTGATCCCATGGATGAAACTGTCTCCATTGGGCCAATGGTTGAAAAAGCTCACTTTGAGAAAGTGAAGTCATTTATTGATCTTTCTGTGAAACAGGGCGCAAACATTGTTGCAGGTGGAAAAATCCACAGTGAAATGGGCAGTGGTTGGTACATTGAGCCGACAATATTCGATAACGTCACTCCAAAGATGTCATTATTCCAAAATGAGGTTTTTGGACCCTTACTTGCCGTGTCAACGTTCGCAACAGAAGAAGAAGCGATTGCCCTCGCTAATAATACACACTATGGGTTAGCGGCCTCATTCTATAGTCAAAATATTCATCGAGTGATGAAAGTTGCTCGGCAAATTAATGCAGGCACAGTGTCGGTGAATGGATTTAGTGAAGGTAATATCACGACGCCTTTTGGTGGCTTTAAGCAGTCAGGCTTTGGCGGCAAAGATAACGGATTAGAAGCTTTCGAACAATATACTCAAACAAAAGTCATTTGGATGATTAATCATTAATTTATTCACAACCTGAACAGCGTTAAGTTCAGGTTTTTTTATCCCTACAAATACATAATGACAATAACGAAGGAGTACTCATATGGAAGCCATCGTTAACACACTCGTTGGATACATTTGGGGCAACGCATTAGTGATTTTATCGCTCGGTGTCGGGCTCTATTTTACATTAGCTACACGCGGTGTTCAGTTTCGCTATTTGATTAAAATGGTCTGTTTGCTCAAAGAAAATAAATCATCAAAAGAGGGCATATCTTCATTCCAAGCTTTTTGTCTTGCGCTATCAGGGCGGGTAGGTGTAGGTAATATTGCTGGTGTGGCTACTGCCATTGCGGCGGGCGGGCCAGGGGCGATATTTTGGATGGTAGTGATGGGGCTTTTAGGTGGTGCTAGTGCATTTATTGAATCGACACTCGCTCAGATCTATAAGCAACGCTCCGATGGGCAATACCGAGGTGGCTCGCCTTACTATATCGAAAAAGGGTTAAAACTAAAGCCATTTGCGATTATTGTCGCTGCTGTGATCTGTCTATCTTACGGTGTGTTAGTGCCGGGGATCCAAGCGAATACCATTGCTGACTCTTTCCAAACGTCTTTCAACATTCCGCCTATCGTTACAGGTGTGATTATTACCTTATTGATGGCGTGGTTGATTTTCGGTGGTGTTAAGCGTATTGCCAGTGCTGCCGATAAAATCGTTCCTCTGATGGCGGTCGCTTATATTGTCATGATGGTGATAATTTTAGGTAGCCATTATGACAAAGTACCTGCCATGTTTAGCCTAATCTTTCGGAGCGCTTTAGGGATGGATGCCGTTTTTGGTGGCATCGTCGGTACCGCGGTTTCGTGGGGTGTTCGACGCGCTGTATTTTCTAATGTCGCGGGTGCGGGGGAGGCCACGTTTAGTTCGGCGGCGGCTGAAGTGAGCCATCCGGCGAAGCAGGGGTTGATTCAAGCGTTCTCAATCTATATTGATACTCTTGTGGTGTGCACGGCTTCAGGGCTCATGATCCTAGTCACCAATATGTACAATGTTTTCCCCGATGGAGGAGCAACGGCACTGATTGAACATGTTCCGGGAGTGGCTGCAGGAACTGCGTGGACACAAATGGCCGTCTCAACAGTATTTGAATCAACGGGCTCTGGTTTTGTCTCAATTGCCGTGTTTTTATTCGCATTTACCACCTTGATGGCATATTACTATATCGCAGAGACAACCATTGTTTATCTAGACCGCCAACTCAAATACCCCATTCTCAAGTTGATCCTAAAAATGGTCTTTTTGCTTATTCTGTTTATGGGGAGTGTGCAGTCCGTTAGCATGATGTGGAGCCTTGGTGATATTGGGTTTGGTAGTATGAGTTATCTTAACTTAATCGCGATAGTCTTTTTATCTAAACCAGCACTTCGCGCACTACGTGACTATGAACGCCAAGAAAAATTGGGAATCGATCCGGTTTTCGACCCGAAAGTCGCGGGCGTTGAAAATGCACAATTATGGGAAGAGATCAGTCGCGAATATCAATCGCAAACACAATCACCACAACATAAACAGATTGGAAAATTAACCGAAGAGCAGGAATAACATAAGAGGACATTGATTTGATTAAAAATGGCGGTGAGGGAGGGATTCGAACCCTCGATACGTTGCCGTATACACACTTTCCAGGCGTGCTCCTTCAGCCTCTCGGACACCTCACCGTATTTTTAAATGCAGGTTGCTAACAAACGATATAACTTGTGTTGCAACGGGGCGCTACTATAGGGAAAAGCCGGGCTTGCGTCAACTCCCTATTTGCGCTTTTTACAGTTTTACTGCTTGTTTAGTTAAATATAAAACAATTTGGTTATTATCTAATCTTGAATGGTGAATCTGTGATCGACTTAAACTTCAAGTATTAATTATAAAATTCGTTAGCGGCTTAACAAAATGCTCATCATAACATTCATCAACCGTTGTATTCGCTTGAAAATGAGACATTTTCGGCACACTCTGTTGTAAACATAAGAGGAGTTGTCATGAATATTCTATTTTATCATCCATTTTTTGATGCTAATGAGTGGATCGACGGCATGAAAGCTAGACTTCCACAAGCCAATATTCGTCAATGGGTTAGGGGCGATAAACAAAGTGCCGATTATGCTATGGTTTGGCTCCCTCCTTATGAATGTCTAGCAGGGCGAAAAGATCTGAAAGGTATATTTGCATTGGGGGCGGGTGTTGACGCCATTTTGAAGCAAGAGCATGAGAACCCAGGAACATTACCTGCTGGCGTGCCTTTAATGCGCTTAGAAGACACGGGCATGGCATTACAAATGGAAGAGTATGCGATGGCGAAAGTCCTCTATTACTTTCGTCGAATGGATGAATACCGCCAATTTCAATCGCAACGTCAATGGAAACCGTTGCCAGCCTATCGCCATGATGAGTTTGTCGTCGGGGTAATGGGGGCTGGCGCATTGGGGCAAGCGGTGGCTAAAAGGCTCGTGGAATTTGGTTTTCATGTGAGAACGTGGAGCCGAAGCGCAAAACAGCTCAACAACGTAAAGAGCTATTATGGACAAGAACAGTTAGGGGCGTTTCTGCAAGGTACACGGGTGATTATTAATTTATTGCCAAGTACCCCCCAAACAGTCGGAATTTTGAATCAAAGCTTATTTAGTCAGTTACAAAAAAATGCCTTTATTATTAACCTTGCTCGTGGCTCGCATCTTATTGAACAAGACTTATTGGCAGCATTAGAGTCGGGGCAAGTTGCAGGTGCCTCTTTGGACGTATTTGCCAGTGAACCTTTACCACAAATGCATCCTTTTTGGACACACCCGCGCGTTGCGATTACACCCCATATTGCCGCGATTACACTACCGCAAGAAGCGATGGACATGATCAGCAGCAATATTCAACGCATTGAAAATGGGCAAACACCTGTCGGGATTGTTGATATGCAACGCGGTTATTAAGGTATACTTATTTTATTTCAGGTTGCAGCTTGGTTGATGGCACTGCTTTATATTCTTCATGCCATCATTTCTTATCCTTGCTGCGCCTCAAATGACTTAGAGTATGCTGGTGATAAGCCACCGTATAATGCGAAAACAGGAACCTGACATGAACGAATTTTCGATCGTCTGCCGTATTTTGGGAACACTCTTTCAGCGCTCCCCCGATGATAGTGTGGTAAAGCCATTACTGGATATGATAGCCCAAGATAAATTAAAGGCATCTTGGCCATTGGAGCAAGATGAGTATTGGGCGCGCATGGCAAAATCGGTTGATATGGCAGCGATTACCGCCGACTATCAAACGTTATTTGGTGGAGAAACACCTGCGGTTTCGGTGTTTGCCCATGATTATGATGATGAAATCGCGGAAGCGGAAATCCGTGAATTTCTTGTTGAGAGGGGGATGGCTCTGACAAACGCGAGAACCGATGCCTTTGGTGCGCTCTTATTGGCGGCATCTTGGCTTGAGGATCAAGCGGCAGAAGATGAAACAGCGGCGCAAATTGAGCTATTTGATAGCTTTATATTGAGTTGGTATGGTGCATTTCTAGGCAAAATGGAATCTCATGCGACAACGGCATTTTATCGTACGCTGGCGCAAATTGCGCGTGATGCAGTGATTGCATTACGTGATGAATTAGAGTCAGAGTGACAGCGTCACTTTTGGTGTAATAAAATCCGCCTCTAAGCGAACCTTGTCAATGTAAATTGGCTATCAGAAAAACGAGGTAAGCCACTTAAGAGGCTTTTGTATTGGTATTAAGTATAACGCGTAGCATTTTGATAAACGCGTATATAGGTAGATAAAGAAAAGGCAACGTCTAAAAACGTTGCCTTTTGTGCTGTTTTCAATCGAAAATTTTTATGGATGTTAGTCAACTAAAGGAATAACGAGCTTGCCTGGTTTGATTTCAAGCCCTTTTGCTAATTTTTTAGCCGTTGCCTCAGCTGCACTATTTTCTGGATTCAACACATAAACCGGTTGTGTCTCAAAAAAGGTTTCTAATGAACTGTTGAGGTATGGGATCACGGCAGCAATAGCGGTATCCATACTCTCAGGAGTGACAGTGTATTGGCTGATGTTCAGCTCTTTTAAGTAAATGGCGCCTGCTTGAGCGTCAAAATAAGGGCGAGCCGTTAGGGTAAGCGCTATTTTGGCCTCGGCTTTACCTAATAAAGTATCTAAGTTGACTGCGGCATCCCCCGTTAAGGCGATTTTCCCCGGCTCACTGCGACCAATTTCTGATTTCAAGTTGGTTAATTGGATGTCTGCATCCGCGACGCCAGAAATACCAACTTTATTGTTATATTTAACTTTATTTGCAAGATACTGATTAACCGTATTTTCGCTAATCGAAAATTCAGTAAGTTGGCTACAGCCAGTGAGTAAAGTTAAACAGCCAATCAGAGCCGCCAATATAAATTGTTTCATAAACACTCCTTTTACAGTAACTTGACTATCTTATCCTATAATTATGGTTAATTGGCCTTTTACCCACATTTTTGTTAGTTAAAGTTTAAATTTATGGGCGTGTAGAGTCTAAATATCTCCGTTATTAACCACTTAACATGGCAGATTCAATTTTCTTACGGTTAAATTGTTTATGCAGTGCCCAAAGAGTGATGAAACCAATTACACCTAATAAAAACCACGGTAATTGTGGCAGATCCCATTGGTGACCAATATCGTACATCCAACCTCCACCAGTGTAGCCAACAGCACCTCCTAAAGCTAATCCTAAGCGGCTAAACCCCATATAACTACCGCGTGCACGTGGATCTGCCAGTGAAGCACTTAATGTTTCTCGTGCAGGATCGGCGGTTACAGTGCCTAAATAAAATAAGCATATTAATCCAAATAAAACAGGTAAAGAGCTCGTCATACCGATAGGAAACATGCTTAAACTCATTAAAAACAATCCAGCCATTAAACGCTGCTCAAGGCGAAAATATTTTTCACTCCAACGAGCGATGGGATAAAGTAACGTTAATGAAATAACGGCTTCAATGGCATACATCCATTTCACTGCGGTTGGCGTGCCTGCGATTTCATTCACAACAATAGGGAACATCAGCATAACCTGTACAGAGAGCATAAAATAACCAGCTAACGTGACCACATAGGTCACAAAACGGGTATCTTTGAGTACTCGGCTCATACCTTCTTTGATTGGTGTTCTTACCGTTGAAATACGGTAGGCCGGGAGTAGCCAAGCATTACAAATAGCGGCAAGTACAAAGACGGCCGCGCCAGCCCAACAGACATAATGGAAATCGTATTGCAGTAACCAACTACCAATCAGTGCACCAATAACGGCGCCCGCGCTGTCTTGCATGAGCAGCAGAGAATAAAAGCGTCCACGCTCATAAGGCCTTGTTAGCTTAATAACTAATGCGGTTCTTGGAGGATCAAATAGTGTTCCACCTAATGCTGACAAGACACAGGAGAGCCACAACACCCAAGGGTCATTGGCAATTGCCATGAGCACAAAGCCACAGGCTCGCAATAGCATCCCTATGACTATCATTGGCTTAGCGCCAAAGCGGTCTGCAATAGCACCACCAAAGATCCCAAGTCCTTGCTGAACAAATTGTCTCAGACCTAAAGCAAAGCCAACAATGACGGCGGCCCAACCTAGCTGGTCAACAAAGCGAATAGAGATCAATGGAAACACGACAAAAAAACCGAGAACAACCAGCATGTTGTCTAGGAGTAAAAAATATTTACCTAGACTTCTTGCCTGTGACACCTGCGCCATGACACACCATCGTAAAAAATAATAAAGAGGGAAGGATTCTTAATGTTTCTCATCAATAATATCAGTAGAATAGAAAGGGGAAGATGATATTTTTTTATCGTTATACCTAATGGTTATTGATAATGTGTTTTTATCCTTATGCCATCTCTGGCGATTTAATTTTTAAAAGGGTTAACGATGTTTGGTTATCGGACAAATGAACCAAAAGTGCGTCTTGTGACAGAAAGGATGGTTGTACGGTTAGCATATGAGCGTGACGGCTATCGATTAGCAGATTACTACAGCGAAAACAGAGAATTTTTGAAACCTTGGGAGCCAACCCGAGACAGTTCACATTTCAATCCATCAAGCTGGAATAGTCGCTTACATTTAATGACCGAGCTGCATCGTCAGGGAAACGCCTATCATTTTTTACTCTTAGACAGTCAAGAAAATGAAGTGATGGGTGTGGCGAATTTCAGTAATGTATTGCGTGGTGCTTTTCATGCGTGCTATCTAGGCTACTCATTAGGTGAAAAGTGGCAGGGGCAAGGGTTGATGTATGAAGCCCTTTCACAAGCTATCCGTTATATGCAAAAACATCAAGGGATGCACCGCATTATGGCTAATTACATGCCACACAATTTGCGTAGCGGTAACCTTTTGGCTCGTCTCGGTTTTGAGCGAGAAGGGTATGCCAAACAATATTTGCAGATTGATGGCCAGTGGCGTGACCATGTACTTACGGCGTTAACCGATGCAAATTGGAAACCGGTGAAACCCTAATTAACGGTATACGCCTAATAATTCGAGTGCAGCGTATCAAAATTATCAGCTTGCTGCTCTCGGACTCGGGCAAGTAACCTCTGATTTTATCATACAATCATAGTCAGTCATGCTCCACGCTGATAAACTGGCATAATTGTTTTCTTTTAGTCTACCTATCATGAATTTATTAAAATCATTAGCAGCGATAAGCTCTATGACTATGATGTCTCGGGTACTTGGATTTATCCGTGACGCAATTATCGCTCGGGTATTTGGTGCAGGGGCAGCCGCGGACGCCTTTTTTGTCGCCTTCAAATTACCTAATTTATTACGCCGTATTTTTGCAGAAGGGGCGTTCTCACAAGCATTCGTGCCAATACTGGCGGAATATAAAAACCAACAAGGCGATGAAGCAACTCGTACTTTTGTGGCGTATATTTCGGGGATGCTTACCCTCGCACTAGCGATTGTCACCGTGATCGGTATGATTGCCGCCCCTTGGATTATCTATGTGACGGCGCCGGGCTTTGCTGCCGATGCCGATAAGTTTGCATTAACCACAGACCTACTGCGGGTCACCTTTCCTTATATCTTTTTAATCTCACTCGCGTCGTTAGCTGGTGCAATTTTAAATACATGGAATCGTTTTTCGGTTCCTGCGTTTGCGCCAACGTTGTTGAATGTGAGTATGATTTTCTTTGCAGCATTTGCGGCGCCTTACTTTGATCCCCCCGTAATGTCATTAGCTTGGGCCGTGATTGTGGGGGGGATTTTGCAACTGGTGTATCAACTCCCGCATTTGAAAAAGATCGGCATGTTAGTTCTGCCACGGATCTCTTTTCGCGATAGTGGTGTTTGGCGAGTAATGAAAATGATGGGGCCTGCCATTATTGGGGTATCTGTTAGCCAAATTTCGTTGATTATCAATACTATTTTCGCATCATTTCTGCAATCTGGCTCAGTGTCTTGGATGTATTATGCGGATAGGTTGATGGAGTTGCCATCAGGGGTGCTGGGTGTTGCATTAGGAACCATTTTGTTACCTTCGCTATCGAAAAGTTTTACTAGTGGTAACCATCAAGAATATCGTCATTTAATGGATTGGGGCTTACGCCTCTGTTTATTGCTCGCCTTGCCTTGCGCGATTGGTTTAGCGATCCTTTCGGAAGCGCTTACCGTATCGCTGTTCCAGTATGATAAGTTTACAGCTCATGACTCATTGATGACGCAATACGCATTAATGGCCTATTGTGTAGGGCTGACAGGGATGATCCTAGTGAAAATTTTGGCGCCAGGGTTCTATTCACGTCAGGACATTAAAACACCAGTTAAAATCGCTATTGTCACATTAATTCTAACTCAGTTAATGAACTTAGCATTTATTGGGCCAATGAAGCATGCCGGATTAGCACTGTCGATTGGTTTAGCAGCGTGTTTTAACGCGGGTGTCCTTTATTGGCAATTACGCAAGCAAGAAATTTTCAAACCACTTGCCGGTTGGCGAGGTTTTATTTTTAAACTCGTCATTGCCCTTATCGTGATGTCAGCGGTTCTGTTTGGTGTATTGCACTTTATGCCAGAATGGCAAGAAGGCAATATGGCCATGCGTTTATTGCGCTTAATTTTTGTGGTGATCATTGGTGCTGGGAGCTATTTCGCCGCGCTATTCGCTTTAGGTTTCCGCCCAAGAGATTTTAAAAAGCAGAGTATTTAAGCCACAATAAATAACTGAAACGCCCCATTGGGGCGTTCAGAAATTCTTATTGTAGCAATTTTCTCACTACCCATTTGCTTGGCAATAGTATTAGGCATACACAAAGCGCTTAAGTAGCGCCTTATGCCACCCGCAGTATTTAACAGGTTGTTAAAATTTTGTCGGTAATGACAGGGCCATTTGAGCTGGATTATTAGTCAAATAGTCCTGTAATAATCCATTCATTGGAAGATCATGTACGTCGAGTCTTGGCCTTTCCCCATGGGGTAGCGATACATGCCACCTTGCCACGGCTTTGCCGATCAATATAACAGCAGGATTAACAGGGGGATTATTGGCTCGTATGTCTCAACGTAATAAAAAAATGACCATTGCACTTAACTATATATCGGGGATAGCGCTGGTATTGATTGGTTTAATACTTCTATATGATAATTTCATTTTCAAGAGATGAATTTAAGGTTAAATGTGTCAAAACAGTATCGGCATCTTTGCCTGACTATAATGATACATTTAACCAGAGAAAAATAATTACTAACATTTGCTGTAAAAAACGTCATAACAGCTGGTAAGAAGCTTCGTGAAAATTTTAAAGAGAGGGGCTTTCGTCTAATAAATAATATCGCTGATTCATATAATGAGGCCGCTTTTTATTACGGTATTGGAGGGGCATGCTATTTCGTCTCTCAGCTCTAACGCTCATATTGAAATAAAGCGGTCTAAAGAGCACGAAAAAAATTTCCTGAAATTGAGTCGACAGAAACAATAAACCCTATGCACAGCATAGGGTTTATTATCAATATGACACTTAGATATCAGCTTACATACGTTCGACGGTATCGATCCCTAAAGTATCCAACCCAGCTTTTAATGTCTTCTGGGTCAATAACGCTAATTTTAAGCGGCTTTGGCGCTGAGCTTCATCTTCGGCGCTTAAAATAGGACAGTGTTCATAGAAGCTTGAGAACAGGCCGGCTAAATCATAAAGGTAAGCGCACATAACATGTGGCGTACCATCACGTGCGACCATCAAGATGGTTTCTTCAAATTGCATCAAACGTGTAGCAAGTGCAATTTCACGTGGGTCTTGTAACACGATAGGCAGTGTGAGATCCGCTTGTGTCACGTTTGCTTTTTTGAAGATTGAGGCGACACGCGTATAAGCATATTGCATATACGGTGCGGTATTACCTTCGAAAGCTAACATGTTATCCCAATCAAAAATATAATCCGTTGTACGGCTTTTTGATAAGTCTGCATATTTCACTGAACCAATACCGACAACATTTGCAACGTTGTTTAACTCATCTTCTGGCATATCGGGGTTTTTGCTGCGGATGAGTACTTGCGCACGTTCAATCGCTTCATCTAATAAGTCAGAGAGGCGAACAGTACCGCCTGAGCGAGTTTTAAAAGGCTTGCCATCTTTACCGAGCATCATACCAAACATGTGATGTTCGAGAGACATTGATTCTGGGATATAACCGGCTTTACGTACGATTGTCCATGCCTGCATCAAGTGTTGGTGCTGACGTGAATCAATATAGTAAAGTGCACGGTCAGCATGCAGTACTTCATGACGATACTTTGCACAAGCGATATCTGTTGTCGTATATAAAAAGCCGCCATCTTTTTTCTGGACAATAACGCCCATAGGCTCGCCTTCTTTAGTTTTAAATTCGTCAAGATAAACGACAGTAGCACCTTCGCTTTCTACCGCGAGCCCTTTGGCTTTCAAGTCAGCGACAATCCCAGGCAGCATATCGTTATATAAACTTTCGCCCATGACGTCATCTTCAGTTAACGTCACGTTCAAGCGACGATAGGTTTCTTGGTTTTGCTGCATGGTGATATCAACCAGTTTACGCCACATTTTACGGCAGTACTCATCACCTGATTGCAATTTAACCACGTAACCTCTTGCGCGCTCAGCGAATACTTCATCGCTGTCATAGTGTTGTTTTGCTTCGCGGTAAAACTCCTCGAGATCTGCCAATGCCATGTCACTTGCATTTTCATTTTGCATTTTTTCGAGGTAAGCGATCAGCATACCAAATTGCGTACCCCAGTCACCAACATGGTTAGCACGGATCACTTTATGCCCTAAAAACTCTAAAGTACGTGCGGCAGCATCACCGATAATTGTCGAACGCAAATGGCCTACGTGCATCTGCTTGGCCACGTTTGGCGCGGAATAGTCGATGACGATAGTTTCTGATTTAACAGGGGATAGGCCAAGGCGATCACAGGTTAATGCTTGTTCCACTTGTGTGGTGAGCCAGCTTGGCTCAAGGAAAATATTGATAAAACCCGGCCCTGCGATTTCTACCTTGCTTGCAATACCTTCAAGATCTAAATGGCTGACAATCTGCTCGGCCAGTTGTCGGGGATTGATGCCCATTTTTTTAGCAGCGCCCATTACACCGTTGGCTTGATAGTCACCAAACTGCGCTTTCGCTGATTGACGCACAAGGGCATCACTGCCTTCTGGAGCTCCCGCTGCCTGCATTGCAGCACTGATTTTATCTGAAAGAATAGCCTGAATATTCACCGGATTACCTTAAATAACGAACCATAGTTATCGCATTGTGCCATCACATGCGTAGAACTAAAAGAAAGAAGAGAAAATTCGGCAGGTTTTATACCATATTTTAAGGGAGTCGTGCTACAGTCTGGCAGTTTTATTCACGGTATAGCTGTCATATTTCAATAGCGTTGATAACACAACAGACGAAAAATTGAGAGTATATCGCGAATGCGAAGAGATAAACGGTGTTTAGAAAAGAGTGTGTTGAATGACTGAATTTGCCAATGTGCCTGAACTGCAAGATCTATGGAACACGTTGCCTGAGTTTGAGCAAAAATTAACGCAAATGGCTAAAGTATTAGCTTTATCCTTAAACGATCACCTGATAGACCATGTTTCTGTCCGTTGTCATCATAATGAAACAGCAGAGCGCTGGCGGAAAGGCCTCCACCAATGCGGTCAGTTACTGTCTGAAAATGAAATTAACGGGCGTCCGATCTGTTTATTCGAATTGAACAAACCATTAATAATCGCATCTCAACAGGTTTATGTGGTCGAATTGCCTTTTCCAAAAGGAAAAATGTACCCACAAGAGACATGGGAGCACGTTGAGATGGTCATTAATGTTGCCCCAGAACAGCTAGAGCAGAGTGCATTGGCATTACTGCCACATCCGCTTCCAGAAGGCTACAGCTTGAAAATGAGTCAACCGAAAGGGCAGTTAGAAAGATTGCCTAATCCGACATTAGCAGTGACAAATGGGATAATTACTTTGAAATATCACCCTTACGCGCTGAAACAGATTATTGAAAGCGAAAAATAAGTGATGCAATTAACGTTATTACGAACAATTCGTAAAAAACTGTTAATGGTGTGATGTTAATCCGGTAACGTTCAAAAATTAGTGGCATCATTAATCGAATGTTAACGATTAACAAGTTCCTTTAAGTTATTAATTAGATGTTAAAGCAACGCTTTAATCCTACGTTTTGGAGGTGGTCATGGCAAAATTGGAAATTTGCTGTTTCGGTATCGAATGTGCACAAGTTGCACAAGAATACGGCGCTGATCGTATTGAATTATGCTCCGGTGCAGCAGATGGCGGCCTGACACCAAGTTATGGCTATCTAAAATTAGCAAGCGAAAAACTTCATATCCCCGTTCATCCTATTATTCGTCCGCGCGGAGGCGATTTTTGCTATAACACGAATGAATTTGAAGTAATCTGTGAAGATCTGCGGATGGTGAAAGAGATGGGCTTCCCAGGGGCAGTTATCGGAATCCTCGATACCGAAGGGCGTATCGATATCGACCGCATGGCGACATTGATGGAAATAGCAACGGGAATGAATATCACGTTTCACCGCGCATTTGATATGTGCGTGAATCCCTTATTAGCCTTTGAACAACTAAAAAGTTTAGGGGTTGCTCGTATTCTTACATCGGGGCAGCAGCAGAATGCAGAGTTGGGGTTACCGTTACTTAAAGAGTTAAACGAAAAAAGTATTGAAATTAACGGCCCAGTGATTATGGCTGGTGCAGGGGTTAGGCTGGCTAATTTAAGTAAGTTTATGGAAATAGGGCTGGTAGAATTACACAGTTCGGCGGGGAAATCAGTTCCGTCAAGTATGAGTTATCGTAAAGCAGGGGTGACGATGGCATCAAACAGTGAAAATGATGAATTTACTCATTACTGCGTTGATGGGCCAACCGTTGAAGCGATGAAAGATTTTATTTCGATCACTGAAAAGATTTCAGCATAAAAACGAAATTATTCAATAATAATTAATAAAAAGGGAGAGTTTTATCTCTCTTTTTATTTTGGGTCATGTAATCAATACAGAAAAGAGATAGTAAGTAATAAATCGTTCAATATAGCCTTTTACCCATAAAACAGTATTCAAAGTCATTTTAGAGATCATGCTAAATAAGAATTAAATGATAAGGCAATATCGATAAGATATTAAAAAGGGGAATAGTTTCGCGCTTTAAAGAGAACAGTTATATGCTGTTTTTCTCGAGGTAATAAGGCATAAGAAACCGCGTATAAGATAATCTTCTTTATCCATAAATACACGTAAATTGATTGGGCCGTTATAGAAAATAAGATAATAACGTGCCCAATAAAATTACCTTGAACTAGGATTTGGCTGGAAAAACAGCGTTTGCATAAGAAACACCATTTTCTAGGATCTCAATTGCCAATGGTAGCAGCTTTGAGGGTTTTCCACCGTTATCCTCAGTCGTATAATTTCCTAATACAACGAGGTTCTTATCTTTTTCAGCCCCATGGATATATTTTACGACGGAATTTTTTATAGGCTCTAACTCATAGATCTTTTGATTCAGTATGGAAGCAAAATAGACATCATCACCTTTTTTATAGGCAACAACAGTAACCAAACGTCCTTCTGTTGAGTCAACGACCTTGAGTGTTTCAGGGCTTAATTCATTGTCGTAAATCTCTTTTGCTCTATTAATGAGATGAGCTCTCACTCGATTACCGACTGATGAATCGTTAATATAGTTTTCGATTTGAGCTAATCCATTCATATTATCTATAAACGCTTTATTTTGAAGGTTCTGCGCTTTAATACCACCCTCATAACCGCCGTGCTCACAAACTAAGGCAGGAAAGCTGTCTTTACGGATGCGATTGCCAACACGAACAGAGTTAATTACGATATCGTCACCGATATAGACTTCACTAATAAATGGCCTAAACCCCATAAATTCATTTTGATTATTCTTTGCATTAAACTCACCACAAACGATGGCTTCATCGGCATTCCTATGAACAACAATATCTTTATATTGTATTGAGTCAGGATCAGGATAATGTGTGGCAATCTCTTTTTTTATTGCAGTATGAATTTTATTTTCTGGGGGAGAGCAAGCGAATAAGAGAAAAGAGAGAGGGAAAATAAAAAAATGGGGCAGTTTCATGATCGTATCCAAATGAGTCTGTCATTAATAAAGGCTAACCGCTATTTAATTTTTGTATAAGTATATTATATCAATAAATATTGAGAGATAAAATGTTTGCAGGGTTTGATAAATGTATTATTACTATTTGGGCAACTACAGATTTAAAAATACGGAGAATAAATTGAGAAAAGAATAAGAGTGAAACAAGTCACCCTTATTCGATGATTTTAGGGTTTACGTGCAACGAGGATAGCGCGTAATGGAGCAGGGTAACCTTCGATGGTTTTTGTTGAGTCATTAGGGTCTAGAAATTCTGCTAATGAATCCGTTTTCATCCACTCAGTACGGCGCTGCTCTTCAACTGTGGTGATGGCTTGGTCAACGATCCGCACATCAACAAAACCACATTTTTCTAACCAAACTTTAAGCATTTTAGCCGATGGAATAAAGTAAACGTTACGCATTTGTGCATAACGGTCACCGGGTACTAAGCACTGGAACTCATCCCCTTCAACAACCAAGCTTTCTAAAATTAGTTCGCCTTCACTGACTAATTGATTTTTTAGCTGCCATAAGTGGTCAAGAGGAGAACGACGATGATAGAGCACTCCCATTGAAAATACGCTATCAAAGGCATTAAGTGCGGGGAGCTGTTCGATGCCTAATGGTAATAAATGAGCGCGTTGGTCATCGCCCAGTAATTTCCTAACCGCTTCAAATTGGCAAAGAAACAGTTGTGTAGGATCAATCCCGACGACAAATGAGGCGCCTTCGCCTAACATGCGCCACATGTGGTAACCACTACCACAACCCACATCAAGGATCATTTTATCCTTTAAAGGGGAGATGTGAGGTAAAACCCGATCCCATTTCCAATCAGAGCGCCATTCCGTATCGATATTGATACCGTATAGAGAGAAAGGGCCTTTACGCCAGGGTTTTAATTGCTCAAGAATACTATTAAGACGGCGAGTTTCCCCTGCGGATAATTCAGGGTCACGTATCGCAGTTACGCTATTTTTTAAATCGAGTTGGGTGGGGGTCATGATGGGTAAATTTTCTAACATTTTTTCCCATGATTTGAATCCACCGTGTAATTGCGAGTTTTTCCACTCGCTAAGTTGAGCGGGTAATGTTTCAAGCCAATGACTTAAAGGGCCTGTTGCAATTTGCTGATAAAAGCGCCCGAAATCAATCATAACTGTGCCTCTTTAAGTGCTAATAAGGAGCCAAAGTTAAAGCATTGGAACCATACTTCACAATGCGTAAAGCCGGCTTGTTTTAAACGTAACTTATGCGTTTCAACAGAGTCGGTCAGCATAACATTTTCTAACATGCTGCGTTTCTGGCTGATTTCTAATTCGCTATAACCATTTGCACGTTTAAAATCATGATGCATATTGAATAACAATTCACCAATCTCTTTGTCTTCAAAATTGAATTTTTCTGACAGCACAAGGATACCGCCGGGTTTGAGGCCTTGATAAATTTTAGTTAATAGCTGTTGGCGGTCATTAGGATTAAGGAACTGCAACGTAAAATTGAGTACCACCATCGATGCATTTTCAATAGGGATATCGCGAATATCACCTTCGATAACCTCGACGGGCGTTGCGGCTTTGTAAGCGTCAATATGACGACGGCAACGTTCAACCATTGCAGGTGAATTATCGACAGCAATGATTTGGCAATGTTGCGCGGTAATATTGCGGCGAATTGACAGCGTTGCTGCTCCCAATGAGCAACCAAGATCATAGACACGGCTGTTTTCGGTGACAAAGCGCCCAGCTAGCATCCCAATCATCGTGATAATGTTTGAATAACCCGGCACCGAGCGCTGGATCATATCGGGAAAGACTTCGGCAACTTTTTCATCGAATTGCCAATCACCTAAGTTGGCAATCGGAGCGCTAAAGAGGCTGTCTTTATTGTTGGATTCCTGACTTGACATAAGATCTGTGTATGTAAAACAAAAGTAGTTGCGGATTGTAGCAGAAAAGGCGCGTAACCTGAAAATCAATCAGTCAAAACAGCAATAAAAGTTTTACGACACTTAAATAAAGTGCCGCGTTGATAATAAAAATTAAAGATTGAAGGAAAAAATTTGGATCCAAGGTAGGTAATAGATATTGGCGATAACCATCAATGTCATGGCAATATAGGTTGCCGCCATGCCTGAGCGACGATAAGAGATATCATGATTTTTCAGGCCATAAGAGTGGAGCATACGCCCTGCGATTAAAACTAAGCCACATAAGTGGATCATCCAAACCTGCGCGCCGTTCATCTCCATAAAAAGCAATAATATCAAAGCAATGGGGATGTACTCTATAGCGTTACCATGAGCGCGAATCGCTGTTTGTAGCTCATAGAAACCCCCATCACCATAAGATACTCGATATTGATTTCTGAGCTTCACAACATTCAACGATAGTTTAAGTAGTAACAAAGCGCCCAGTACAGCATACAGAGAGCTGACCATTTATTCACTCCATTGCTTAACCAAATTGATTCACTGATTGATTAAAACTATTCACTATATTAATAGATATTAGTAAAATTTACTAATAGTATAATGTCTAATTAGTTTACCCTTAAATTAAGGCTCCACAACAACGTAATCTGTTGGTGATTAACTTAATTAATTAGGCCATCTTGTTGTAATTTCGCCATAATGATCGCGGCAGTGGCTGAACATTTTGCTAGGTCATGGCTATCAAACCAAGCAAGCTCCGCAATTTCTGCGGCAGGGCGAGGGGTACCATTATAATGCGCAAAATAGCAACGAATACGTACCTGAGTTCCATCTTGCTTACCATCAGCAGCGCCAATAAATTCATCATAAAATTGAAGAGAATCTTTATGTAAGGTTAAGGTTAACTCTTCTTCAATTTCTCGACATAAGGCTTGTTCATCACTTTCGTTAGGTTCGCGCTTTCCGCCCGGAATATAGAAGAGTGTCTTATTATGAGAACGAACCATTGCTACTTTGCGGTCAACAAGTGTAATTAAGCCTAACTTATCGATAATTTTATTGTCCATTGCCTTTAACTCTTTGTTTTAAGTGTTGGGGCCACTATGATGTGATGTTAATAATATTACTCAAATATAATGAAAACAATGGGTTTTGTATGGTTCCCCATTAGTAGACAGAATCATGGTCCACTAATGGGTAATATAAAATTTTATATGAATTATTTGGCTTTATTAATAATTTCAACTAACTCATATCTGACATTTGGGGCATCAGCAGGCGGATTAGCAACGTCAAATTGTTTGACTTTCAAAGTGTATTGGTAGCCTGGTTCATATTCAAACCCTTGGATATTGCCATAAAAAAATTCCCACTCGGCATTTGGGTCTTGTTTGACTTTCATACATTTCATGGGGGCAACACCAACGCAATCAGCCAATGTTGAATCAATATAAAAAGTTTTTGTGTTATCAGCAGGTTTCACGGTTTGGCAGCCTACAAGCAGTAGAAATAGAGAAGAAACGAAGAGACTTTTTTTCATCGGATGGCCTTATATGCAGTTCAAATAAGTATGATTATAATAAATAACAGCAGGTAATTATTCTTAAATCAATTCAAATTGAACAATTATTTTGCTCGTATGCAGTTAAATAGGTTTTTGTTTGTTATCACATTCATCGTCGTGCAGTGATGAGCTAGAATAACCCTATTATCTATTTTGTTTGAAAATTAAGCATCATTTTGTTTCGAGCGCGTAAGGATAATGGATAACGCAAACACCATTGTCTATGTTGCGGTCATGAAACAGAATAACGCAATTAAATAAACCCGCCTTGCAATATGTACATAACTCGCGGAGTCACTTAAAATCACCAACAGTCATAAATTCTGTTTATAGCCATGTACAGTCATCGTTACGTGTTTCGATTAACTTTTAATCGATTAAAAGATGATTAAAAACAAAAATATTAGCTGTGTCCGCTAATACGTAACTGTTTGTGCAACAGAATTTCCTGTATAATGTCTGCCTTTTTGACATTCTGAATGTTCAGCAAAATGCCAAATTTCCGCAGCAAGTAAAATGCACAACAAGCTGAGTAAAAAAGGATATTGTATGCGTACTAACTATTGTGGGCAGTTAAACATTGCTCATGAAGGCCAAAAGGTCACTCTTTGTGGATGGGTAAACCGCCGTCGTGATTTGGGTGGTTTGATTTTTATCGATATGCGTGACCGAGAAGGTGTCGTGCAAGTATTTTTCGACCCTGAGCGCAAAGACCTCTTTGAAAAAGCTTCGGAATTGCGTAATGAATTCTGTATACAAATTACAGGAACTGTCCGCGCTCGCCCAGATAACCAAAAAAATAAAGACATGGCGACGGGGGAAATTGAAATCTTTGCTGAAGATCTCAACGTTTTTAATAAATCAGAGCCACTGCCGTTAGATAGCAACCAATCTAATACGGAAGAGCGCCGCTTAAAATACCGCTATCTTGACCTACGTCGCCCTGAAATGTCAGAGCGCTTACGCACTCGCGCAAAAATTACCAGCTTCGTCCGTAACTTTATGGATAAAGAAGGCTTTATCGATGTCGAAACGCCAATGCTGACCAAGGCAACGCCAGAAGGTGCTCGTGACTACTTAGTGCCAAGCCGTGTGCATAAAGGTAAATTTTATGCGTTGCCACAGTCACCACAATTGTTTAAACAATTGCTGATGATGTCTGGCTTTGACCGCTATTATCAAATCGTTAAATGTTTCCGTGATGAAGACTTGCGTGCAGACCGTCAGCCTGAATTTACCCAGATCGACGTCGAAACGTCATTTATGACGGCAGAACAAGTACGTGAAATCATGGAACGCATGATCCGCCAATTATGGTTGGACGTTAAAGGTGTTGATCTCGGTGACTTCCCAATAATGACCTTCGCAGAGGCAATGCGTCGCTACGGTTCAGATAAACCTGACCTACGTAACCCAATGGAATTAGTGGATTTAGCTGATATCGTTAAAAATGTCGAGTTTGCCGTTTTTTCAGGGCCAGCGAACGATCCAAAAGGCCGTGTTGTGGCATTGAAAGTGCCTAACGGTGCTGTCATGACTCGTAAACAGATTGATGAGTATGGTCAATTTGTTAGCATCTATGGTGCCAAAGGGCTAGCATGGATGAAAGTAAACGAACGTGCAAAAGGTTTAGAAGGTATTCAAAGCCCTGTCGCTAAGTTCTTAAATGAAGACGTTATTAACCAACTTCTTGAAAGAACAGAGGCCGCTGACGGTGACATTCTGCTGTTTGGTGCAGGAGCAAAAAATGTTGTGACCGATTCAATGGGGGCATTGCGACTGAAAGTAGGTCGTGATTTTGAACTGACAGACTTAAATAGCTGGAAGCCACTTTGGGTGATTGATTTCCCAATGTTTGAAGAGGATGGCGAAGGTGGCCTAAGTGCAATGCACCACCCATTCACTTCACCACGTGACTATTCACCGGAAGATCTGGCCAAAAACCCAGAAGAAGCTGTTGCTAATGCCTATGATATGGTCATCAATGGCTATGAAGTCGGTGGTGGCTCTGTGCGTATCCATCGTAGCGAAATGCAACAAACCGTGTTTAATATTCTAGGTATTAATGAACACGAACAACGTGAGAAATTTGGCTTCTTGCTAGATGCATTAAAATACGGTACACCGCCACATGCCGGTTTGGCGTTTGGTCTCGACCGTTTAGTCATGCTATTAACGGGAACTGATAATATTCGTGATGTTATTGCATTCCCTAAAACAACGGCTGCGGCGTGTTTACTAACTAGTGCACCAAGCCAAGCGAATCCAGATGCACTAACAGAATTAGCTATTTCAGTTGATGCAAAAAACGCTGAAGACTAATTTATTCGACATGAATAGTTTTAAACGCCCAGAGTCGGTGTTAGTGATCATTACCGCTGAAAGCAGCGGTAATGTGCTTATGCTACGGCGCAAAGATGATCCTGATTTTTGGCAATCCGTAACGGGTAGCTTAGAAGATCATGAAGGTGCGTTTGAAACCGCAATGCGGGAAGTCCGTGAAGAAACGGGCTTCCTCCCCCAAGAGGGGCAACTGTATGACTTGGCGCGTGAAGTCACTTTTGAAATTTTTGCGCATTTCAGGCATCGTTATGCTCCCGGTGTAACACATTGCAAAGAGCACTGGTTTAAAATGGTACTGCGTGTTGAACAAGTACCACTTTTGACGGAGCATACTGAGTTTTGTTGGGTTCCACCGCAGAAAGCGGCGGAATTAACGAAATCTTGGAGTAACCGTCAAGCTATTTTAGAATTTGCTATTTAATTATTTTATTGACGTTTTTGGAGATATTTCATGGCAGGTCATAGTAAATGGGCCAACACCAAACACCGTAAAGCGGCACAAGATGCTAAGCGCGGTAAGATTTTTACTAAAATTATCCGTGAGCTGGTGACAGCGGCGCGTTTAGGGGGCGGTGATCCTGCTACTAACCCGCGTTTGCGTGCTGCTGTGGATAAAGCATTATCGAACAACATGACCCGTGATACTTTAAACCGCGCAATTGCGCGTGGTGTTGGGAATGATGAAAACGATAATATGGAAACTATCATTTATGAAGGCTATGGCCCAGGCGGCACAGCGGTGATGGTTGAATGTTTGAGTGATAACCGTAATCGTACCGTTTCTGAAGTGCGTCATGCTTTCACCAAAACAGGCGGTAACCTCGGAACAGATGGTTCAGTTTCCTACTTATTTACTAAGCGTGGCGTTATCACTTATGCACCGGGCGTTGATGAAGATGCCTTGATGGAAGCTGCATTAGAAGCGGGCGCTGAAGATGTTGAAACTTATGACGATGGCGCTATCGACGTTTACACCACACCAGAAACTTTTGGTGAAGTGAAAGATGCTCTGGATGCAGCTGGCTTTACTAGCGAAGCGGCCGAAGTTTCGATGATCCCATCAACTAAAGCAGAGCTGGATGTTGAAACAGCACCTAAATTACTGCGCCTAATCGATATGTTGGAAGATTCTGACGACGTGCAGGAAGTTTATCATAACGGTGATATCTCTGACGAAGTAGCAGCACAACTGTAATCAGCTATCACTCGCGTAGAGAAAGCGGGCTGAATTCAGCCTGTTTTCTCTAACGCATCTCTAATAATAGCTGCTCCTTTATCTACTCTGCGTGGCTTACTGGTTTGCCATCTAGCGCTTTTGTGCATTTTGTCTTTCCTGTCTGTTTTTTTGGGCCTAATGATATTGGGAAATAGGCTATTTCTGTGCTTTTTTATCTCAGCTTAGAGAGACTCGCTAGTCATAGTCGCTTATCAATACGATTATTAAGGGACGGCATGAGTATTGTCGCCGCGGAAAGATACAGATAAGATGATATTAAAAGTAATAATGGATATTAATAGGCTTTGATATGGCGATTATTTTAGGTATAGACCCCGGTTCACGTGTAACGGGCTATGGTGTTATCCGCCAACAAGGCAGGCAACTTTTTTATTTAGGAAGTGGTTGTATTCGTACTCAGGTTGATGATTTACCAAGCCGCCTGCAACGTATTTATGCGGGAGTCTCGGAAATTATCACTCAATACCAACCCGATGTATTAGCAATTGAACAAGTGTTTATGGCAAAAAACGCCGACTCAGCCTTGAAATTGGGCCAAGCTCGTGGTGTAGCGATTGTAGCAGGTGTTAATCAAAATATTCCTGTGTTTGAATATGCTGCGCGGCAAGTGAAGCAAACCGTTGTCGGTACAGGGGCCGCGGAAAAAAGCCAAGTACAGCATATGGTTAAATCGATACTTAAACTTTCTGCTAATCCTCAATCAGATGCAGCGGATGCCTTAGCGATTGCCATAACGCATTGTCATTTTAATCAGAATTTGCTTCGTGTTGGCGATCCTCGCTTAGTGTTAACGCGTGGGCGATTAAGATAGTGACTGGATATACGTCCAGCCTTTTTTATGGTATAAACAGCGTTATCAATAAAATAAACTGAGGGCTTCAAGGTGATAGGTCGTTTACGCGGTATTGTATTAGAAAAACAACCCCCCATTGTTTTGTTAGAATTGCAAGGTGTTGGCTATGAAGTCCATATGCCAATGACCTGCTTTTATGAATTACCCGAAATCGGTCAAGAAGCCATTGTATTTACCCATTTTGTGGTGCGTGAAGATGCGCAATTATTGTATGGTTTTAATGACAAACAAGAGCGTGCACTATTCAAAGAGCTGATTAAAGTGAATGGTGTTGGGCCTAAACTGGCTTTAGCGATATTATCAGGGATGTCGGCTCAACAGTTTGTTTCTGCTATCGAACAAGAAGCGATTTCATCATTGGTTAAATTACCGGGAATTGGTAAAAAAACGGCTGAACGCTTGGTCGTTGAAATGAAAGACCGCTTTAAAGGCCTCAATGGTGATCTGTTTAACCAACACAGTGATATTAAGCTGCCGGATGTCAATGTCAAAGTATCAAGCCGCGCTGATATTGAAGCGGAGGCGGCAACCGCACTGGTCGCTTTAGGTTATAAACCACAAGAAGCCAGTCGTATGGTCAGCAAAGTGGCTAAGCCAGACAGTGATTGTGAGTCATTGATCCGTGATGCATTACGTGCAGCACTTTGATTGAGAGAAAATAACGATGATTGAAGCTGATCGCCTAATTTCTGCTGAAGTGATCCATGATGAGGAAGAAGCGATTGATCGCGCGATCCGCCCTAAATTACTCAATGAGTATATCGGGCAGCCACAAGTTAAAGAGCAGATGGAAATCTTTATTCAGGCGGCTAAGTTACGAGGTGATGCTCTTGATCATCTATTAATTTTTGGCCCCCCAGGTTTAGGTAAAACCACGCTTGCAGGGATAGTCGCGAATGAAATGGGGGTAAATTTACGGACGACCTCCGGCCCAGTACTCGAGAAAGCGGGGGATTTAGCGGCGATGCTCACCAACTTAGAGCCGCATGATGTGTTATTTATTGATGAAATCCACCGCTTATCTCCCGTTGTTGAAGAGATCTTGTATCCCGCAATGGAAGATTATCAACTTGATATTATGATAGGGGAAGGGCCAGCAGCGCGCTCGATCAAAATTGATTTACCGCCTTTTACTTTAATTGGGGCAACAACACGGGCTGGCTCTTTAACTTCACCATTACGTGATCGTTTTGGTATTGTGCAGCGCCTTGAATTCTATAATGTCGATGATTTGCAATACATTGTGAAACGTAGCGCTCAGTTTATGGGTGTAGAAATTAGTGAAGAAGGGGCTAGACAAGTCGCCATGCGCTCGCGAGGTACACCGCGTATTACTAACCGTTTATTACGCCGTGTACGTGATTTCGCACAAGTCAAAGGTGATGGCAGCATCAATGAGCTAATTGCTAGCCAAGCACTCGATATGTTGAACGTCGATGCCGCGGGTTTTGATTACCTTGACCGGAAACTGTTAGTCGCCATTATTGATAAATTTATGGGTGGACCTGTGGGGGTTGATAACCTTGCAGCGGCTATTGGTGAAGAGCGAGAAACCATCGAAGATGTTTTAGAGCCATTTTTGATCCAACAAGGTTTTATCCAGCGCACTCCTCGTGGTCGGATGGCAACAACTCACGCTTATCTACACTTTGGTTTAACTCCGAAAGAAGTTTAAGTGCTTAATGTCAGAAATTTCCCCCTTTACGGATAGGAAAAATAAAGGGGGAATATGATGCTACACGATCATTTACTCATTTGAATTAGGATCAAATGAGTAAGGGGAATCATATAATTCTAATGCTGGATCTGTACGAATCTGATAATTTAAAATGTCGTATAAATCAAATGAATTCCAATTTTGGCACTCTTTCTTATTGACTAACTTGTTATTTTTATAAACAGCTAATCCCTTAAATGCCCAGCCGCGGCCCTCGCCTTGATACAACAAATAGCTGTATGGGCCATTTTGAAAACGAATATATAGAGATTCACCAGCAATAAAATGTCCTTGCCCAACAAAAATATTTCTCGCTCCTTTTTCATTAAGCGGTAAGGTTATCTCTGGCTTAGCCAAAGTTCCGTATCGATATTGTGGTGTTTTCCCCGCGTCGACTATCACGCTAACATACTTTTTATTCTCCAGTTGGCAGGTAAATTCTGCGGCCATCACTGGTGTTGCAGATACCCCAATTATAACCATCCCAAGTAATGTTTTATTCATTTCGATACCTTGATACTTAATATTATTAGAGTATTAAGTATTTATTTTTTATTTTAATTAACGAGATGGTTAAGACTGAAAATAGCAAAAGTGTGAAGTTGATATAAAATAAAACCGCTCAATGGGGTATCACCTATTGAGCGGTAAGAGAAAAGCCTCAGTCGGTATTAATTTTTCGTTTTGACTAATAAGCTAAAGGCAAACAAGATTGCAGCGGTTAAGACCACTGAAGGGCCGGCTGGCGTATCGTAAAACGCGGAGAATGTGAGACCTCCTGTCACCGATAACATACCAATTAAAATCGCGATCAGTGCCATTTGCTCTGGTGTTTTAGCGAAACGGCGTGCTGTGGCGGCAGGGATAATTAGTAAAGATGTAATAATTAGCGCGCCGACAAATTTCATTGCGATCCCAATGGTCAATGCAGTGACTAACATCAGTAGCAGACGTAGGCGTTGAATATTGACACCATCAACAAAAGCGAGCTCTTGGTTAACCGTCATGGAAAGCAGCGCCCGCCAGCGCCAGCAAAGTAAGCCGCAGACTACAATCACACCAATAAAGATAGTGATAATATCCTCGTAATTAACCGAAAGGAGATCCCCGAATAAGTATGCCATTAGGTCAACACGCACATTGGCCATTAAGCTGACAACGACGAGGCCGAGGGATAAGGCGCTGTGAGCCATAATGCCTAATAAGGTGTCAACAGCCAGCTGAGGGCGTCGTTCTAACCACACTAAAATCAAAGACAGCAGCAAAGTGACAGCAATTACGGCATAGAATGGGTTGATATTCAGCAATAGGCCAAATGCCACACCTAATAAAGAAGCGTGTGCAAGGGTATCCCCAAAATAAGACATGCGACGCCATACCACAAAGGATCCTAACGGGCCGGCAGCAATCGCCAATAACATCCCCGCAATCCAACCGGGTAACAGTAACTCAATCATGACGGCACTCCTTATTATGAATATGAGGAGCCACAACGTTACCTTCTAAATCATGTTGATGGTTATGATGGTGGCGATAAACGCCGAGTTGTGATGCACCACGATAGCCAAACATCGCAACAAACTCAGGGTGGTTCGATACAACATCGGGTGTACCTGAACAGCAAATATGCCCATTAATACATAATACTTTATCCGTTTTCGCCATGACTAAATGCAGGTCGTGAGACACCATAAGTACGGCACAACCAAGCTCTGTGCGTAATTGGTTAATTAAGTCATAAAGTGCGACTTGCCCATTCACATCAACCCCTTGAGCGGGTTCATCCAGAACCAAAAGGTCGGGCTTATTCAATAAAGCTCGTGCTAATAACACACGCTGTGTTTCGCCACCAGACAGTTTCTGCATTGGCTGTGTCAATAAATGGGCGGCTTTAACACGTTCAAGAGCAGGTAACAGTTGGTCTGAACGAACAGCAGGTTTTAGCATTAAAAAACGCTTTACGGTTAATGGTAAGGTGGCGTCTAAATGTAATTTTTGTGGAACATAGCCAATAGACAGTGAAGCGGCTCGCTCAATGATACCTGTAGTCGGCGCTAACAGTCCTAGCACGACCCGAACAATTGTCGATTTGCCCGCGCCATTAGGGCCTAACAAAGTGACAATATCGCCTTTATTTAAGGTAAAGCTGACGTCTTTGAGCACCTGTTTCTCGCCAAAAGAAACGGAAATTTTATTTAAATTCAGTAATGGTTGCATGTGAAAAACATCTTGCAGAATTCATTTTGTGTTATATTATAACATTTCAAAATTAAAATCACGGAAAAAGACGTCTATGATACATAAATCTCAATTCAATGCCCGACAATTTATTTTAGGCGCCGTTGCGGCATCTGTCCTTAGCACAACGTTGGTCACTGCGGCAAAGGCGGATGTTGTGACCTCTATTCGCCCACTTGCCTTTATTGCCGCGGGTATCGCTGATGGTGTGACTGATACTCAGGTCTTGCTGCCAGATGGTGCATCACCCCATGATTATGCGCTTAAACCTTCTGATTTGAGGAAAATTAAACAGGCAGATCTTTTTGTTTGGGTAGGCCCCGATATGGAGATGTTTTTAGATAAGCCACTCAAGACGTTACCACAGGATAAACGTCTGGCGCTGGCAGAACAAGCAAATATTATTCCCTTGCTGATGAAAGGGGATGAGGAAGAGGCGCATGACCATGAACAGGGTGATGAAGCTAATCATGATGAGGATCACGAACATCACCACCACGGTGAGTATAATATGCATATTTGGCTGTCGCCCGAGATTGCAAAACAGGCTGCGTTAGACATCCACGATCGTTTAGTAGTGCTTTATCCTGACCAAAAAGATAAGCTGGACGTAAACCTTCGTAAATTCAATGAAAAAATGACGCAAAACGATAAGAAAATTGTTAATATTTTAGAACCAGCCAAAAACAAGGGCTATTTTGTTTTTCACGATGCCTACGGCTACTTTGAAAAACACTATCGGTTGGCTCCTTTGGGGCATTTTACGATAAACCCGGAAATTCAGCCTGGTGCACAGAAATTACATAAAATACGAACTCAATTGGTTGAGCATAAAGCACAATGTGTTTTTGCTGAACCCCAATTCAGGCCAGCCGTCATAGAGAGCGTAGCAAAAAATACGGGAGTCAAAATGGGAACTCTCGACCCGCTAGGTAGCGGGCTGGAAATAGGACCAGATAGCTATATGCAGTTTTTAACGCAACTGTCTAAGCAATACGCGAGCTGCCTGAATTAAACAAGAAGGAATTGTTTAGTGCAGCAAATGGCTAAAGGGCTTGCGCAGGTTTACGGTAGCCTGTCCAAGTCTCACAAAATAATGTTAGGAACATTAACAGTAGCAACATTGGCCGTCGCGATTTGGCGGCCAGCGCATTTACCATCAACTAACACAGATACTGAAGGTTCAGTCGATACCGTTATTCCTCTTGCATTTGTACCTTTGACTGATGCAACTGATGATATTATTCAAGATAGTAGCGAGCAACTTCCTGATGAAGGCGTCGCTGATAGCACTGACGGTGAAACGGATGGTGCGCCAATCCCCCATGAATATGTTGTTGCAAGCGGCGACAACCTCACTAGCATACTGACTCAATTCGGTATTGAATCAGGTGATGTGGCGACGTTAGCTAATCAACATAAAGCGTTGCGTAATCTAAAAATTGGTCAAACGCTAAACTGGAGCCTGACCGATCAGGGGGAGCTCGACACTTTAACATGGGAAGTTTCTCGTCGTGAGACCCGTGTGTACACCCGTGTTGGTAGCACAAATAAATTTGAAGAAAAGAAAGAGATCCGTTCAGGTGAATGGACAAATAGCGTCCTTGCGGGGGTGGTAAACGGCAGTTTTGCGCAAAGTGCCAGCCAAGCAGGTTTAACACGTAGTGAAGGCCGTGAAGTGATAAAAGCACTTCAATGGCAAATTGATTTCCGTAAACTGAAAAAAGGCGATAAGTTCACCGTGTTAATGAGCCGTGAAATGCTTAATGGACGTAGTGAACAAAGCCAGTTGATCGGTGTTCGTCTACGTAGTGGTGGGAAGGACTATTATGCTTTCCGTGCTGAAGATGGTAAATATTACGATAGCGAAGGTAATGGTTTAGAAAGAGGTTTCCTGCGTTTCCCAACAGCCAAGCAGTTCCGAGTATCATCACAGTTTAACCCACGTCGAGTTAACCCAGTAACAGGGCGTGTAGCACCGCATAAAGGGGTGGATTTTGCAATGCCAGTGGGTACCCCAGTGCTTGCAGTAGGTGATGGTGAAGTGATTGTGTCGAAATATAGCGGAGCCGCGGGGAACTTTATCGCGATTCGTCATGGGCGTCAGTACACCACGCGCTACATGCATTTACGCCAATTACTGGTGAAGCCAGGGCAAAAAGTTAAACGGGGTGATCGTATTGCACTTTCTGGTAATACAGGGCGCTCAACAGGACCACATCTGCATTTTGAAATGTGGGTCAACCAACAAGCGGTTAACCCATTGACAGCGAAATTACCGAGTTCAGGTGGTTTAACTGGTAAAGAACGTAAAGAGTACTTAGCCATGGTTAAAGAAACTAAACCACAGTTAAAACTCAATTAACTCTTCATTACTGGCAGGTACAGTGTATCTGCCAGCTTTCTTTGTAACGCTTTCACTTATTATCATTTTAAGCTATAAAAGAGCGCGAACAGTTCTTTTAGGTACATTATGAATAAAGATAAAGATACCGACAGTAAATTAGGCTATGTGCCAACCTTTCATAAATCCTATTTACATCCTAAATACTGGGGAGTTTGGGCTGGGGCTGGCGTTTTTGCCGCTTTAGCCTATATTCCTGTTAAAATTCGTGACCCCATGCTGGCAAAAGTGGGGAAATGGGTAGGAAAATTGGCAAAAAGCGCAAGGCGCCGCGCAAAGATAAATCTATTATATTGCTTCCCTGAGCTTACCGAGCAGGAAAGGAATCAATTAGTGGATAGAATGTTTGAAACTGCACCTCAATCGTTTGTGATGCTTGCAGAGTTATGTATTCGTGGCGCTGATAAAACATTAGCAAGAACACATTGGCATAACCAAGAGATTATTGATAATTTAAAGCAACAAGGCAGTAATGTTATTTTTATGGTGCCACATGGGTGGGCTGTAGATGCTCCAGCCATGTTACTTGCTGCAAAAGGCTATAAAATGGCGGCAATGTTTCACCACCAAAAAAACCCAGTAGCAGATTATTTATGGAATAAAGCACGTTACCACTTTGGTGGTCGCTTACACTCTCGAGAAGCAGGAATTAAACCTTTCATTGCTTCTGTACGGCAGGGATATTGGGGGTTTTATCTTCCCGACCAAGATCACGGCGAAGAGCATAGTGAATTTGTCGATTTTTTTGCGACTTATAAAGCAACATTGCCCGCTGTGGGCCGCCTAATGAAGGTATGTAAAGCGAAAATTGTGCCTCTGTTTCCGGTGTATGATCATCGTACTCATCAACTGCATATTTATATCCGTGAGCCTATGGATGATATTGATGGGCAGGATGATGAATATATTGCAAGAAGGATGAATGAAGAGCTGGAATATCTCGTCGGTCCAAATCCTGAACAATATACTTGGATACTTAAGTTATTGAAAACACGGAAGGGGGATGAAATTGAACCCTATCAACGTGATGATCTATATCGATAGTTTTACGCTCAATTCACTTAAATAATTATATTTTCTATGAATAGCACCTCGACTGAATTGTTATGTTAGAGGTGCTTTTTTTATATTTGGGGAATTCCTTACCTAAGAATTACCAATCTTTTATTGATTGGCTAATTATGATAATAATTTAGTTAATTGAGAAGTGAATAGAAAAAAAGATATTTATTTTTCTCTTTTATACTTTATTTATGATCGCTATTTTATCGATTTGCCTTATATCAAATGTTTTATAACACCATGATAAATAAGTGAATTATATATTTCTGGGGTTTATTTATAACTTATTTTTTGTAAGGTTATAACTGCTTAACTGCATAAAACGAAGCCTTTTATCGAGCGGAAAGGTCAAAAATCCTTATCAATAGTTAATATCAATTATATGGTAAATGAAATACACGTAAAAGGTTATTTTTATGAAATGATATAAATTGTTGTAATGCAGATAATGTGAGTTTAGTTGATAGAGCGTATTTGTCAGAGTAAAAATAGGCAATCAGAGGTGGAAGGTTGCATTGAGATGCTCATACATTTGCGTTATTTTTCTTTGTAACTAAAGAGTCGTGTGTATTGATGAATGATAATGGAGATATAAGTTTTTTCTCTTTTTCATAAGCTCACTATAGTTAACCGTTAACTTATTGGAACAGTAATAAGATTAATCTAATAGAGCACTAGTTTGATAAAATTTTGATGAAATAAGTATTAATTAAAAAGGTCATATTGTCTGCCATTCCCCCCTAGAACCCCACATTTGCTAATCAATAACAAAAAATTATTAGATTAATATCCTGATTTTCTTTACTCTCAATAGGTGTTTAACGAGCCATAAATTTGCAAGCATTTGACGAGAACATTAAATGTTAAATCATAATTTAATTTAAAGTTAAACATCGTACCAAATATTTATTAATAAAATAATTAATTAATTTAAATTACGCTGGGATTTTTTTAATGATTTAACGCTAAGACAAAACGCTATATTAACGAATAGTTTTTATGTTTTAAATATACAATAAATGGCAATAAATTTATTGTATATTTTATTTTTACTGATGATTAAATGATGGAAGAAATAAGAGTAAGTTTAAATTAATAAAGCTCAAAAAAGAGATTCTTTTTAACTAAGATGAAATTTGTACTAAAAAACATACAGACTTAAATAATATTTAACTAATGATGACAAAATGATCTGTAAGTGCATATACCTATTAACGGTGATGAAATATGTTGCTATATTTTTATTAAATAATAAAAATTGAGTCCAAAACTCTATTTGGAGACGCTATGGAAAAAACTAGAACGACATTGGACCAATGGATTACCTTGCAAGCTGTTGTAGATTGCGGGGGATTTGCACAAGCCGCTGAAGTATTACATCGGACTCAATCCGCTATTAGTTATACAATCAGCAAACTTGAACAAACACTAGAAATTGAAATCTTTTCATTAGAAAAAAGACGCGCTGTTTTAACACCGAAAGGTGAAATGTTATTAGCGTTATCTCGGGAGTTAACGAATAAAGCGATATTATTGGAAACAAAAGCTAAATTACTGAATAGTAAATGCAATATAAAGATTAAACTCGTGATAGACACGCTTTATCACACAGATAATCTTTTAGATAAAGTGGCTAATTTTATTAAAAGGCATAAAGATTATGACATTGATATAATCAAACAAAACATATCTAAATCAGATGTGTTTGCTTTAAAAGATTATGATATTTTGATTACAGATCAGCATGTTGAGACTTTAAATCCTATTTTTTTAGAAACGGTTGAATCTGTTATTGTGACTTCACCTGACCATATATTACAGAGTATTGAAGAATCTAACTTATTGGATTATCTATCTAAATATACAAAAGTTGTTCTTGATCCTTCATTGGAAGATACCGTTAAAAGTGCACAAACTATCAGCGCTGCATCACTAGAAACAGTTATTAAACTTGTCGAAAATGGAACGGGCTATACATGGTTGCCTAAAAATCTAATAAAAAACCAGTTGAATAATCATTCACTAAAACAGCTAAAAATTGCCAATAAAAATATTTACTATGATTTTTATATGTATGTGAATAAAAATTCATTGGTGCAAGATGTTTTAGGTGAATTTATAAACCATTTAGAGTTAACTGAGATTAAATAAACGTTAATCATTAAATGAGTAATCAAAAATAAACATTAAGTGTTTCGATATAATAACAAAAAATTCAATGTAACAAGATATTAACTAAATTAAATTGTGATGCTATATTTCGCTTGCACTCATGCACTGAGTAAATATTTATTAGTGCTGTGGCAATTAACATCAGAATATCTAATTATAGGAATCGATATGAGTATTCTAAAAAAATCCCTAACTGCTTTAGGGGTGGCTTTAGCTGTAACAACCGCTCCAGCTGTTTTTGCTTCAGGAACAATTGACTTTACTGGTGAAATAACTGATTCAGCTTGTGCAGTAGATAGTAGCTCTCAAAACTTAACGGTTGACCTTGGTAAAGTGTCAGTGAAAAGTTTAGCAGCAGCAGGGCAAATTGCTGGTTTAAAAGATTTTACTATTAAACTCATCGATTGCCCTGAAAATGCTAAAGTGGCAGTAAGATTTGGTGGCTCTCGTGATAACGATGACCGCGATATTTTACAAATAGCACAAGCTGGGGGTCACGCAACCAAAGTAGGTATTGCTTTATTTGAAAAGGATGCGACAACACAAATTAAACTATTTGAAGATTCAAAATTAGTTGAATTTAAAAATGCAGCAGGTGATTCAGTAGAATTGAATTACGTAGCTCGCTATAAAGCAACAGGTGCTGCAACTGCTGGTAAGGCAGATGGTACGGCTGTTTATAGCATTCAATATCAATAATAAATATATACCCTAAATAATTTGAGTTGCATCTAAAAGACAGACCTACATATTCTAAGAAGCATCGTTATTTAATGCCTCTTGGAGGGGATGGTGCACGTCAATCATGAGGCAATTTGAATATAGTGTGTATAGAGGGTAACGCTGTTACCCTCTCATTTTTAATAAATAAAATGGCCGAATTATGAAAAAAATAATTTTTTCAGCAGTTTTTCTTTTATTTTCTATTTCTCATTTTGCTTCTGCGGCGGGTGTCAGTGTGGGAGGAACTCGTTTTATCTATCAAGAAAATAAACGTGAAATTGATATCCCTATTTTTAATAGTGATAAAGAAAAGCCATTCCTTATTCAAACTTGGGTAAGTCCATTTGAAGGTGAAGGAAAAACACCATTTATTGCAACGCCACCATTATTTCGCATCGAGCCAGATAGTAATGCTGCTGCACGTATTTCTTATGTAGGTGAACCTATTGGTTCAAACCAAGAAAAATTATATTTGCTTAATGTAAAATCAATACCACCTAAAGACGTTAAAATTGAAAATCAATTACAGATTGTTATCAACTCTCAGTTTAAACTATTTTTAAGATCAAAAGATATTGTTCCATTTGACTTTAATAAAGTTGAAATTATCAAAAAACCTGACGGTATTATTATTAATAACGATACTCCCTATCATTTATCAGTTAGGGATATATTGGTAGACGGGAAAAACATCCAAGGCGGTGATCTCGTTTACCCTCATACAAAAGAATACATTGTTAAACACAGCATAAATAATAATCAAAAAGTTGTTGTTAAATTTATTAATGACTATGGCGCGATTATTGATAAAACATCTAAATAAGAGTATAAAAAATGTCTGCCTCATGTTTTAAAAATAAAAGTTTATACCACTCAAAAGTTTTTATTGCAGTCAGTATTATATTATATTCTAACAATACTAAAGCAGATGATGTTTTTGACATTAATGCAATCAATACAGGGATTGAAAGCCACGTTGCGGATGTAAATAATTTAGATTATCTGTCATATTCGGGAGGGCAGCTACCCGGAACTTATCATGTCGCTATTTATATTAATAACAAATTTGTTGATGAACAAAATTTACGCTTTATCTTTGATAAGCAAAATAAAAAGCTTGTTCCTGAAATAGCAAAGAAGATGCTATTAAGCTGGGGGGTTAAAAATACCGCGAGCCAAGCTTTTAGCGATGCAAAAGATGATCAAGCAATCACTGATATCGCAGCGACTATACCCGGTGCGTTCTATAAATATGACTTTGGGAATGGCCGCCTTAATATCAGTATCCCTCAAATAGGGTTAGATAATTATAGCCGCGGTTACGTTGATCCTAAAGAGTGGGATGATGGTATTAATGCCGCCTTCGTAAATTATAATATCCGGCACAGCCAAAATTGGTATAAAGATCGTGACGATACCAATAACACATTTATTGGCTTACGCAGCGGTATTAATTTTGATGTGTGGCGATTGAGAAACCACAGTACTTATAGCCGGACTTCAGGGAAAACGGATTGGAATAATCTACAAACTTATGTGGAAAGGGATATTCGTCCATTAAAAAGTCACTTAACGATTGGTGAAACAGCATCGGATAACGGTGTTATGGAAAGTAACCCTTATCGAGGCGTAAAGCTAGCCTCCGATGAAAGTATGTTACCGCAAAGTCAACGTGGGTTTGCGCCGGTAGTTAAAGGCATTGCTCAAACGAATGCTGTTGTGACGATCCGCCAAAATGGTAGCGTGATTTATCAAACGACAGTACCACCCGGCGAGTTTGAAATAAATGACCTTTATCCTACGTCATATAGTGGTGATTTGGATGTACAAATAGAAGAAGCAAATGGAACGATCCGTTCGTTTATTCAACCTTTTTCTGCCGTTCCTATGATGCAGCGAGCGGGATCATTAAAATACAGCATTGATATTGGTAAATACAATGTTGATAACGCGCTTCGGAAACCTAATTTTGCGCAAGCCTCTGCTATTTATGGTTTGCCTTATAACTTGTCGGTTTATGGTGGTTTTATTTTATCAAAGGACTACCAAGCTTATACCGCAGGGACAGGGATCAACTTGGGGAGTATTGGGGCAATTTCAGCCGATGTGACTCAATCTAAAACAGAACTACTTGATAAAACGAATGCGCAAGGTCAGTCCTATCGAGTGCAATATTCGAAATATATGCCAGGAACAGGTACGTCATTTTCTCTTGCATCTTATCGCTATTCGACAAAAGAATATTACGATTTTTCTGCATCAAATAATGACCCTTATGAGAGCGGAAGAAAGAAACAGCAGTTCCAAGCTTCTATTTCTCAGTCATTAAAAGATATTGGTTATTTATCCATTAATGGTTATCAACAATATTATTGGGATAGAAGCGGCGTCGATAAAAATTTAACCGTAGGCTTTAACTCTAATTATCGACAAATAAACTATGGTATTTCTTACTCTTATACTAAGCAGGAACATACTAATAGTAAAAACGAAATGTTATCTATCAATTTTAGTGTTCCATTTACGCTTGGACAAAAAAATAACTGGGTCAATTATCGTTACAATACTAGCCAGAATGGTGATTCGATTAGTTCGGTCAGTGTGAGTGGTACACGTTTAGAAGATAACAATTTGCAATTTGATATCACGCAAAACTATAACCATAGCCGACATGAAAATAGCGGTTCGGTGAGTGGTAATTATATTGTTTCATCAGGAGAGTATAACGGGGGCTATAGTTATGATCCACGTTATCAGTCCGCTAATATCGGGGCAACTGGCGCGTTACTATTACACTCTGGTGGTATCACCCCAGCTCGAGCGATTTATGACTCTGCGGTTTTAGTCAAAGCCAATGATATTAATGACCTGAAGGTCAATAATGCGCAGTCGCTTTATACTAACTCTTGGGGATATGCTGTTGTACCGAGTGCTACACGTTATGAAAGGAATAAGATCAGCGTTGACCCTTCAACATTAACAGGAAATAACGATGTTGGGTTAAGCACGACAACAGTTGTACCAACTCGTGGTGCTATCGTATTAGCCGACTTTAAAGGTAAACGTGGTGCGAGAGTCATGCTTAAATTAACTCACCATGATCAACTCATTCCATTTGGAGCACAAGTGTCTGTTTTAGTTGATAAAGAAGAAGTTACAACAGGTATTGTCGCTAATGATGGTGAAGTCTATTTAAGTGGTGTACCTGAACAGAGTCGTATTGTTGTCAAATGGGGAAGTCATGCGGATCAGCAGTGTGAACTGCCACTTCAGCTTGATTTAAGTAACGACAAAATTCAATTTATTGAGCGAATTTGCCAATAGGAGCAGACATGAATAAATTATTTTTAATTGGGGGTATTTCGACGCTTCTATTTTCACAATCCGCTTTAGCCGAATTTAGAGCATTATTTAATGAATTATCTCATACAGTGAATGAACCTATTTATGTTTCAAGAACAGCACCAATTGGATCAGAAGTCGGAACTATTGATTTAGGAAGCTATACCGCTTGGAGTTGGAGTAACATAACAGACGAAGTTCAAGTGGGAATTTATTTACCTGAAACGTATGGCAGTAAACAATATTATAATAACAGATATATTAAAGAAATTAATAATTCTGGTGTGGGCTATGCGCTACATGGGACAGTGTCAACACCTTGCACAGGTAGTGCTTATGTTGATGGAATTAATACCATTGATGGAAATAATGCGAATAGGATGATCTGTAGCACTACCCAGAGTTCAGGTGTGTATACCGTTTCTTTAAAACTTGTTTTTTATAAGCTCAAAGATAACGTAAAAACGCAAGTACTACCTGCTAGCCGAGCGGCGATGTTAATTATTTATAATAATGGATTTCAAACATCGGATAGCTACGGTAATATGGAGCCTAAGGTTAGTATAGGGCCGGTTAATATTATTTCGACAGGTTGTGAAGTGCTGAATAAAAATATTCTTGTGCCTTTTAATAAGATTGATAAATCGAGTTTTTCAGGGGTAGGGAGTGTTAGCCCAAATAGCGTGAAAGATTTTCAAATCAACCTTAGTTGTGACCCCGTGTCACCCATAAAAATCACCTTTACTGGAACACCTGTCAATAATAGTATGACACCCGGAACAATCGCATTAAATAATCCAACAGACGTCAATACTGCGAAAGGGTATGGTATACAAGTTAAGTATAAAAATGACCCCATTAAAATAAATCAAATGATGACGATCGAAGAAAAAAATGTATCGTCGGAAAATTATAGTATTCCATTACAAGCAGCGTATATTCAAACTTCGAATGATACACAAGCTGGCCAAGCTAATGGAACGTTACAGTTTAATTTGCAATATCATTGATTCCCAGAAAAATCGGACAGATTAAACGGTAACTATTCAATATAAATTATGATGAGCACAATATTTATTACAATGTTGTGCTTATTTTTATTTTAGTGATGCCAAAGACGAACGTAGGAGAACTTGGTGGCATTGGACCGAATGGATTGGCATTTACTGAATTTTATTATTCAACAGAGAATGGGAGCTATTTTGATGACTATCATCGTGTTTTAGCACAAGCATTGCCATCAGTATACCATGTTGAAAATTCTTGGGAAAACTATGACAAAATAGCTTCGGTGATTGCTGCTGTATTTAATAATTGGAAAATGACTCACTCTAAATAAGCATACAGCATTATCTATATCGATTGAAAAAGGGAGCAAATGCTCCCTTTACACCAATATTGATTTATTCGACTTCCAAAATACGGCAAGTATTCGTACTACCAATTGTGCCCATCAAGTCACCTTGAGTAACGAGAACGAGATCTCCAGTCATTAAATAACCATTATCACGTAGGCGTGTGATAGCTTCATTCGCAGCCGCAATACCATCGGTGTGAGTGCTACAGAAAACAGGTGTAACACCACGGTACAGTGAAGACTGATTGAGTGTTTTTTCATGGCGCGACATAGCGAAAATAGGTAAGCCAGAACTGATACGTGACATCATACGAGCAGTACGGCCTGATTCAGTCATCGCGATAATGGCTTTGACCCCTTTCAGGTGGTTAGCAGCGTACATCGTTGACATCGCGATAGCTTCTTCAGGTGAATCAAACTCGGCATCTAAGCGGTGCTTGGAGACATTCAGTCCAGGCATTTTTTCAGCCCCTAAACAGACTTGTGCCATGGCAGCAACGGTTTCAGCTGGGTATTGCCCCGCAGCGGTTTCTGCTGATAGCATAACGGCGTCTGTACCATCTAGAACGGCGTTAGCGACATCCATCACTTCAGCACGAGTCGGCATTGGATTTGTGATCATTGACTCCATCATTTGAGTTGCGGTGATCACTACTCGGTTGAGCTGACGTGAACGGCGGATCAGTTTCTTTTGTACCGCAACTAATTCTGGGTCACCGATTTCAACGCCTAAATCACCGCGAGCAACCATGACAACATCTGATGCAAGGATAACTTCATCCATAATTTCATCGGTTGCCACAGCTTCAGCGCGCTCTACTTTCGCGACGATTTGGCATTCACAGCCTGCATCACGAGCCAAACGGCGCGCATAATTTAAATCTTCGCCTGAACGAGGGAAGGAAACGGCAAGGTAATCGACACCGATTTTAGCGGCGGTGATGATATCTTCTTTGTCTTTATCGGTTAGTGCTTCAGCCGATAAACCACCACCAAGTTTGTTGATGCCTTTATTATTGGAGAGTTGACCGCCAACGGTTACTTCAGTGAAAACTTGTAAGCCTTGGACTTCACGGACTTTCAGTTGTACACGACCATCATCAAGCAATAAAATGTCACCAGGTACAACATCAGCAGGTAAACCTTTATAATCAATACCCACTTTTTGTTGGTCACCTTCACCTTTGCCGAGAGTGGCATCAAGGATAAATTTATCACCAACATTTAAGAATACTTTGCCATCTTTAAACGTAGAAACACGTATTTTAGGGCCTTGTAAATCGCCAAGGATCGCAACATGGCGACCTAAACGAGCTGCGATTTCACGCACTTTGTTAGCACGAAGAATATGGTCTTCTGGAGTTCCGTGAGAGAAGTTTAGGCGTACAACGTTGGCGCCGGCGTTAATAATCTTTTCAAGGTTATTATCACGATCGGTAGCTGGACCTAGGGTAGTAACAATTTTAGTTCTTCTAAGCCGTCTAGTCATGTATTACTCCGTTGACCTGTAATGGTGTTGATTTATTGAGTGAAATCTTTTCATACTTCAAGCGGTATGTAGTGCTCGTGGCGTAAGCCCCTATCATATTATGTCGACATAAAACTTGAATCATTTAGCGTATTTTCGAGACCTTTTTACGACAAGTCGTCATGCTGACACGAGCACAGCTATTATATACTGCTAATTCGTTTATGCTATCAGGTCTGTAAAACTATTAAAGCCCACAGCAAGAAAAGAATACTTTTTAACGTTTACACACTATCAAACCGCGAATCACGTAATGCTTCTTTGACCCGTTTCAAGTTATCTCTAAATTTTTCACCTCTTCTTAAGGTAAAACCCGTTGTGAGGACATCGATCACTGTGAGTTGAGCAAGTCTTGAGACCATTGGCATATAGACGTCGGTATCCTCTGGTACATCAATAATAATTGAAAGGGTAGCGACTTGAGACAATGGAGAGTTTTCTGAGGTGATGGCAATCACAGTGGCATCGTTATCACGGGCTAGGCGAGCCATATCAACTAAGGCTTTCGTTCTTCCTGTATGCGAGATTAAAACGATAACATCCCCCTCAGTACTATTTATACAACTCATTCGTTGCATGACAATATCATCGAAATAAATGACGGGAATATTAAAACGGAAAAATTTATTCATCGCATCATGTGCTACAGCCGCCGATGCGCCAAAGCCAAAAAAGCTGATTTTTCTTGCTTGAGTGAGAAGGTCAACCGCACGATTAACGGCCGCAATGTCTAAAGTATGTTTGACATTATCTAAACCCGCCATTGCTGATTCGAAAATTTTATGGGTATAGGTGTTAACCGTATCATTCTCTTCAATATTTCGGTTCACGTAAGGGGTGCCGTTAGCGAGGTTTTGCGCCAATCGAAGTTTAAAGTCAGGAAACCCTTTGGTATCCATTTTACGGCAAAACCGGTTAACGGTGGGTTCACTCACATCAGCAAGTTGAGCAAGGCTCGCAATGCTAAGATGAATAGCTCGCTGTGGCATACCTAAAATCACTTCGGCAACTTTCTTTTCTGATTTACTTAAATAATCGAGGCTGTTCTTCATTTGTTCTAAAATATTCATATAACGAAAGTGCCTATTTCATCAAAAGGAGAAATTTTTCTGCCATAAAGATACGCTGTATTTTATTAATATCGTTTTGAAGGCAGTGTGTATATAAAAGGAATATACTATGGGTAATGGCTAACCTATCTGAATGAGAGGCGTTTGTGATGTAATTTTTTACAAAACTATGAGCTGTATCTAATTTTCATATCAGTAAGTTCGTTAGCTGTTTTGTCATTTTATTACAAATGCTGTCACCATTCAGTTAACATGACATGGTTTAGGTTTGCTGCTTTTTTCAGCATAAAAACTGTGATCTGTATCATCAATATTTACTGAATACCCTCAAAAGGGTACATTAGCGGAACATCTGGCTAATTTTGTAACAAAATTACAATAAATTCCGCAAATTGAGGAGAACCAATATGGCGGTAAATAATGCTGCTCAAGCCTGTGACTTGATTATTTTCGGCACCAAAGGAGACCTCGCTCGTCGTAAGTTGCTTCCATCCCTTTATCAGTTGGAGAAAGCAGGCTACATTCACCCAGACACCCGTATCATCGGTGTAGGGCGTGCGCAGTGGAGCCAGAGCGATTATGTTGAGTTTGTTGAAAAGGCGTTCAGCGAATTTTTAAAAGAAGATCTCGACCCAGTACTTTGGGAGAGGCTCAGTGCGCGTTTAGATTTCTGCAATTTGGATGTTAATCAAACCGAAAATTTCGATAGCTTGGCACAAATGTTGAAGCAAGACTGCCATCCCGCTATCCACTATTTTGCTATGCCGCCGAGCACTTTTGGGGCAGTTTGCCATGGACTTGGACATGCAGGTTTAAATAAACAGCCTAACCGTGTTGTGATGGAAAAACCGTTAGGTACAGATTTAGCGTCTTCTCAAGAAATCAACAATGAAGTAGCGAAATATTTTGATGAAAGTCAGGTCTATCGTATCGACCATTACCTCGGTAAAGAAACGGTACTTAACCTGCTGGCTCTACGTTTTGCTAACTCATTATTTATCAACAACTGGGATAATCGCACCATTGACCATGTGCAGATCACCGTTGCAGAAGAAGTGGGTATAGAAGGGCGCTGGGGGTATTTTGATCAGGCAGGTCAAATGCGCGATATGGTGCAAAACCACCTATTACAAATTCTCACCATGATCGCGATGTCGCCACCTGCTGATCTCACCACTGACCGGATCCGTGATGAAAAAGTGAAAGTGTTACGTTCATTACGTCGAATTGACCACACTAATGTCAGAGAAAAAGCGGTTCGCGGGCAGTATACTGCGGGCTTTGTTCAAGGTAATAAGGTCCCCGGTTATCTTGAAGAAGAAGGCGCTAATAAACAAAGTATGACAGAAACCTTTGTTGCGCTACGCGTTGACATCGATGATTGGCGCTGGGCGGGAGTACCTTTTTATTTACGCACAGGTAAGCGTTTACCTGCTAAGTGCTCTGAAGTTGTTGTTTATTTTAAAAAGCCAGCACTGAATATTTTCTCTGAAAGTTATCAGGAATTACCGCAAAACAAGCTCACTATTCGTCTGCAACCGGATGAAGGGATTGATATTGAGATCATGAATAAGGCACCGGGCCTTGATCACAAACATCGCTTGCAAACCACTAAGCTGGACTTGAGTTTCTCAGAAACCTTTAATCAAACACACCTTGCGGATGCTTATGAGCGCTTATTGCTTGAAGCAATGCGCGGTATTCAAGCGCTGTTCGTACGCCGTGATGAGGTTGAAGAGGCTTGGAAGTTTGTTGATTCCATTATGGATGCGTGGGCTATGGATAATGAAGCCCCTAAACCATACCAAGCGGGTACTTGGGGGCCTATCGCATCGGTTGCGATGATCACTCGTGATGGGCGTTCTTGGAACGAATTTGAATAAACTATAGTTGATTTATCTCGTAGGCCAGCTTGCTCTAGAAGGAAGCTGGCCTTATTTTTATCCATGGTGCGAGAGCATCTTACAGCACTAACTCACTTCTTCCTGTCGCCGCCATATGAATAATACCTTGCTCTATCCGTAAACAAGCCATTTTAGCCGCATCGGGAACAGACAGCCCCGCGAGTAATTGAGCTGTTAACTCTGCACCAAATAGATCGCCGGTGCCTTTTGGCGTGACAGGGTAACGTTTATGGCGAATAACCGCGACATCCTGTTTGGTGACACACACGACCTCAATACTTTCATCATCGGGTTGGAATGCACTGGTAATGATCACCCATTGTGTATGGCCTTTTAGTAATGAACGAGCAGCTTGAGTTGCATCATCAAGGGTCTTTATCTGTTGACCACTTAGTGTCGCGAGTTCAAATTTATTGGGGATGATACCTGTTGCAAGCGGCAATACTTCATCGCGATACACATCGGCAATTTCTGGGGGAATATAAAAACCGCTATCTTCATCCCCCATAACAGGATCGACAATGACAGGTATAGAAGGGTATGACTGACGTACACTTGATAACCATTGTGCAAGATCATGGGCTTTATCTCTAGAGCCTAAATATCCCGTTAGGATCGCACGTACACTGCCAAGGCAATCGCGCTCAACTAATCCAGACAGATAGCCTCGAAACCATTCACCCGGTAATTCGCCGCCGTGACATGTCACATAATGGGGGGTATTGCTTAAAATCACTGTCGGTACAGCAGCGACCCTTAGCCCTTGCTTCATCAGTGCCGGAACCGCAATACTGTTACCGACACTGCCGTAAATAACTTGCGACTGGATGGAGATGACATCATAAGGCAGCGGCGTGGCATTTGCATCGTTTTGAAAACTGTTAGAGGTGAGGTTAAAGGTGTCCATTTATCTCTCTTTCGGCCAAAATTAAGCAGTTAGCTAATATAAGATGCCTGTTTGCCGTTGAAGTCAATCATAAACAATGGATAGGACTACGTAATAAAAGAAAACAATGAAAAATTTATTTTTTTCAATAAAAAGTATGGTTATCTAGTGAGAAGTTTGTGGTTGATTATTCGTTTCACTTGAGAATAGGTCAAGGTTAGTTGATTATTTCTTGCATAATTATGCAAGAAATATTCATTTAAAAAAGCTTTTTATATTCATTGACTTAATATTTTTGGCATGATAAAAATAACCTGTAATCAACAATTATATGAGGGTTCGGAGTAACTTGGATGGATGTCCATCCGATGAAATGAATGAGATATCATGCTTAGCGTGAATAGCATTAAAATCAGTAAGTCCCAAAGAAGAACTACCCATCGGCTTTTCCTTTCAGCGATCCTTTCCAGTGAACACCACTGGTGCGGTGCATTATAGCGTCTCTCTCTATTATTCATTTTGCTGAATAAAATCAGCATCACTTTGATATTTATTTGTTTTTTATAATTGCACAAAATTTTTCTTAGCCGAAAAGTTTGCTATTTCTGTATGAATAATAAGCAGTCGTGCGATTATCCATAGAGAGATTATATAATGATATATTGGATATTTTTAGCATTAGCTATCATTACCGAAGTGATCGGTACATTATCGATGAAACACGCCAGCGTGAGTGGTGATTTTACTGGGATGGCAGTAATGTATGTCATGATTGCATCTTCTTACATTTTGCTAGCTGTTGCTGTGAAAAAAGTTGCCCTTGGGGTTGCATACGCCTTATGGGAAGGGATCGGTATTCTATTTATCACGACGTTTAGTGTGTTGTGGTTTGGCGAGTCGCTTTCCCCTATGAAAATTGGTGGCTTAGTATTGTTAATCGCAGGAATTGGATTAATTAAATCAGGTACTAAAAAATCGACCGTCACTCAGTCTGCTCAAAAAGTGAAAGAAGCGGCGGGGCGTGCGGTCTCTGCGGTTAAATCAGGTGGTTTGGCACAAGAACGTGCTAAAACGGAGGCCTGATTATGGACGTCCAATTTGAATGGTGGCACGGCGCATTTTTAGTTCTTGCTGTGGTACTGGAAATTCTTGCAAACATCCTCTTAAAAATGTCGAACGGCTTTAAACGTTACTGGTTAGGCATTTTATCTTTAGTGGCAGTATTAGGCGCATTTAGCTCGTTGGCTCAAGCAGTCAAAGGTATCGAATTGTCGATTGCTTATGCGTTGTGGGGCGCTTTTGGTATTATTGCGACGGTAGCCGCGGGGTGGATCCTTTTCAATCAGCGGCTAAATTATAAAGGTTGGGGTGGTATCGTCCTGTTATTGTTGGGGATGGTGCTTATTAAGATGTCTTAAAAAATAGAGCGCCAATTGATGATTGGCGCTCTATTTTTTTATGATAAATCGTTTGCTAGGTGTCGTTATTCAATAGCGGCAACAATTTTGATTTCGACTTTATATTCCGGTTTCATCAGCGCCGCTTGTACAGTACAACGAACCGGTGCGCTGCCTTCAACAACCCAAGCATCCCATGCTTGATTCATTCCCGCAAAATCGGCTTTGTCAGCAAGGAAAATCGTTGCATCAAGGATTTTACTTTTGTCAGAACCCACGCGTTGTAAAAGAATATCAATCGCTGAAAGGGTATTAGCTGTTTGAGCAATAATATCAGCATCTAAGTTATCCGGTACACTGGTGTAGTAGACAACATTGTTGTGAATAACCGCTTCAGACCAACGTTTGTCAGGGTCAATTCTTTCAATCGTCATCATTATTCCTTAGTTCATTTCATTAGTGAGTCTTTTTAAGGATAACAGCTTGCTTTATTGATGAAAAATCCTTTCTATGACGATTGGATGATTTAGCTCAGCAGGCAACATCAAGACATGATAAAGTAGACGCCTTCAAAGAGAACAATAAATGGGTTTGCGGTGCACGACGATTTTTCTTCTAATGGCTTTTTGGCGAGAACAATCCCAGGTTTTCAACCACGAGCAGCCCAAGTCAAAATGTCACATGCTGTCACGGAGGCAATTGAAAAACAGCATGTACTAGTGGCTGAAGCGGGAACAGGAACAGGCAAAACATACGCTTATTTGGTGCCCGCCTTACGTTCGGGTAAAAAAGTGATTGTTTCGACTGGATCGAAAGCGTTACAAGATCAGCTTTATCACCGTGACTTACCCACGATTATAGACGCGATGAAATTTAATGGGCGGACAGCGTTATTAAAAGGCCGCTCAAATTATCTTTGCTTAGAGCGTTTAGATCAGCAGTCATTAGGCGGGGGTAGCCTTGAGCCAGAAATATTGTCTGCCGTTGTCCGCTTACGCAACTGGTCCATTGAATCGGAGTCTGGGGATATCAGCACTTGTCACGATATCGCGGAAGATCATGCCGTTTGGCCATTAGTCACCAGCACTAATGACAACTGTCTCGGCAGTGATTGCCCTCGTTATCAAGAATGCTTTGTATTAAAAGCGCGCCGCAAAGCATTAGATGCTGACATTATCGTTGTTAACCATCATCTCTTTATGGCTGATCGTGTTGTTAAAGATACGGGGTTTGGGGAGTTAATGCCACAAGCTGATGTGATGATTTTTGATGAAGCGCATCAAATCCCCGATATTGCTAGCCAATATTTCGGTCAACAACTCAGTAGCCGCCAGCTTCTTGATCTCGCACGTGATATGGTTATGGCCTATCGCACAGAGCTAAAAGATCTGGTTCAGCTACAAAAAAGTGCAGATAGGCTAACCCAAAGCACATTGGATTTTCGCTTAAATTTAGGTGAGAGCAGCTTTCGTGGTAACTTGCGTGATCTATTGAAAAGCCCTGTGGTGCAGCGCGCGTTGACATTACTCGATGATTCTCTCGAGTTATGTTATGAAGTAATCAAGACATCATTAGGGCGTTCGCAAACATTAGATTCCGTTTTTGAACGGGTGACTCTCTACCGTAATCGTTTGAATCGGCTAAAAGATGTCACAATTCCAGGTTATAGCTATTGGTTTGAAAGCTATGGCCGGCATTTTTTATTAGCGATAACACCACTGACGGTTGCGGAAAAATTCAGTGAAATGATCTCCAGTACGCCAGCAAGTTGGGTATTCACATCGGCAACGTTATCCGTTAATGAACAACTCAATTACTTTACCGATAGATTGGGTTTAACGTCAGCGAAAACCTTGCTATTGGCGAGCCCTTTTGATTATCAAAGCCAAACTTTACTCTGTGTGCCACGTTTTTTACCGGAAACAAACCAAAAAGGGGTGGCACAAAAACTTGCGAATATGTTGCGACCACTGATTATAAAAAACCAAGGGCGCTGCTTTTTCTTGTGTACATCACATATGATGATGCGTGAATTAGCCGAAGAGCTGAGAACAACACTCGTGTTACCTGTGCTTATGCAAGGCGAAAGCAGTAAAAATAAGTTACTTGCCCAATTTATTGCGGCGGGAAATGCAGTGCTTGTTGCAACGAGTAGCTTTTGGGAAGGGGTAGATGTCAGAGGGGATGAACTGACATGTGTGATTATCGACAAATTACCGTTTACAGCCCCTGATGACCCATTATTACGGGCGCGTATTGAGGATTGCCAATTAAGAGGCGGTGACCCATTTGCGGATGTTCAAATTCCTGATGCGGTGATCACCTTAAAGCAAGGTGTTGGGCGTTTGATCCGTGATACCAGTGATTACGGCGTTATTGTGATTTGCGATAACCGTTTAGTAACACGTCCATATGGTAAGGTTTTTTTGAATAGTTTACCGCCGTCACCAAGAACTCGCAGTTTATCTAAAGCAATTGAGTTTCTTGAGAAAAAACGAATAGAACATAATAATAGCAATTAAACCAAGGTCATAAGCGGTTTTTTCTGCTATTTCATTTTGAGTTTATGCTACTATAAACGTCATTTTCAGGTCACTGTACAGGTACAGTGGCATCAAATCTAATCATTTGCCGGAGTTGTGGCATGTCGAGCCGTATTCTTGCTGTTGATACAGCAACAGAAGCATGTTCAGTCGCATTGTTATGCGATGGAGAAATTATTTCGCGTTTTGCCGTTTCGCCTCGAGAGCATACACAAAAAGTGTTGCCAATGGTGGACGAGGTATTATCCCAAGCGGGGGTCACTTTAAACCAATTGGATGCGTTAGCGTTTGGTCGTGGACCGGGGAGTTTTACGGGCGTTCGCATCGGGGTCGGTATCGCCCAAGGGTTAGCACTCGGCGCCAATTTACCGATGATCGGTGTTTCATCATTGATGACACTGGCAGAAGGGGCATATCGAACGCAAGGACATGAGCAGGTTTTGACGGCGATTGATGCGCGCATGACAGAGGTATATTGCGCTCAATATCAGCGTACAGCAGAGGGCATATGGCTCGGTGAGGATACCGAAGCTGTTATGGCGCCGGAGCTATTTAGAGATTCAATCGCTCAGTTGGCAGGGCAATGGAGCCTAGCAGGAACAGGTTGGCAAGCTTATCCGCAATTAAAAGACAGTGCGCTTTCGTTGATTGAGAGTGGGATCACATTGCCAGCGGCACAAGATATGTTACCGATTGCTGAACGTTTATGGCGTGCGGGTCAGGTACAAGCCGTCGAAAACGTTGAACCAACATATTTACGTAACGAAGTGACGTGGAAAAAACTGCCGGGTCGTGAATAGGTATATTTTTTAGATTGGCTATGCTTATTTTATTGTTAAGTTAGGCATAGCCAAGTTCTGTTTTACGCTTTTTTCCTACCAATATTTACTGTCTTAAATGGATGTTTTTTTTAATTTGATGATTGAAATTAGCATCGAGACTCATCAAGCCTTATTTTATCAGTCTATAATTGAATTATTCGTGTATTTATCTCTCAAAGTATTGAACATATCGTGTTATGTTAGTTGATATTAATGTTAATCCTTGCCGTCTGAATTTATAATTAAAGCTAAATGGAGGTGGTATATGGGTATAAAAATTAACAGCCGTTCGACATTTAAAGCGGTTTTATTTGTCGGCATATTAACGTTAACGGGGTGTGTGTCGATCCCAGCCTCAATTCAAGGCTCGTCACCTAATCCAGCGGTTAACTTATCGTCAGTACAAAATGCGCCTGAAATGTATATTGGGCAGGAAGGGCGTTTTGGTGGGAAAGTAATCTCTGTTTTTAATCAGCCTAATAAAACGCGATTAGAAATTGCCGTGATCCCACTGAATAAATATGATGCAGCACCAGAATTAAATACGGCATCAACTGGTCGTATTTATGCCTTTGTTAATGGGTTCCTTGACCCTGCTGACTATAATGGTCGTTACATCACAGTGGTGGGTAAAATTACCGGAGAGCAGCCTGGTAAAATTGGTGATATCCCCTATAAGTATGTCACGTTAGACGTAACGGGTTACCAGCGTTGGAATTTAGCGCAAAGTGTAATTTTGCCGCCACCAGGCCCGTGGGGTTATGGGTATTACGGAAACCCTTATTACTATAACCATCCTTGGGGTTACGGATATGGCTATGGTTATGGCTATCCGGGGGGTGTTGCTCCAGTACAAACCTATTTAACCGAATAAAATGAGAAGTGAAAGGCTATTTATTCGGCAATGAGCTTAGTCAGTTTATTTATTAGGTTTATACGTGGGAAATATGTTAATTTTTCCAAAAATGATTCAAAAAAGTGTATTATTATGATATCTACACCAGATATCGTTCTGGAATAACATACTAAAACGAAATAGGCGGAATAGTCCGCCTATTTTTGTTTCGAAGGAATGAAATTTATTTAGTGATAGACCTCTCAACCTTAGCACAGGGTATTTTTCAAACTGGTACGCTGAGTTAATAATTTGTTAAAAGAGTGTTTGAGTTATATTACTATACTAAAATTCAGGAGTCATACTTTGGAAAAAATCTGGCTGAAAAATTACCCAAGCGATGTGCCGGAAGAGATCGATCCTGATCGCTTTGCTTCTTTAGCAGAGTTACTTGAAAATTCGGTTTCGCAATATGCTGACCAACCTGCATTCATCAACATGGGTGCGGTGATGACTTATCGCAAGTTAGAAGAGAGAAGTCGTGCTTTTGCCGCTTACCTACAAAATGGGTTAGGGTTAAAAAAAGGCGACCGCGTCGCGTTGATGATGCCTAACTTGCTGCAATACCCGATAGCTCTATTTGGCGTTTTGCGCGCGGGTATGGTTGTCGTCAATGTTAACCCACTTTATACCCCAAGGGAGCTAGAGCACCAGTTAAATGATAGTGGTGCAACGGCCATTGTCATTGTGTCTAACTTTGCTCATACCCTTGAAAAAGTGGTGTTTAATACCAAGGTTAAGCACGTTATTTTAACTCGGATGGGGGATCAACTCTCTCGTCCGAAAGCGACATTAGTGGATTTTGTCGTCAAGTATGTTAAACGGTTGGTGCCTAAATACCATTTACCAGATGCTATCTCTTTCCGACGTGCGATGCATTACGGTTATCGTATGCAATATATCAAGCCAAAGATCAATGGCGATGACCTTGCGTTCCTTCAGTATACCGGAGGGACGACAGGGGTAGCGAAAGGGGCAATGCTAACGCACCGTAATATGTTAGCGAATATCGAGCAAGCTCGAGCGGCTTATGGTCCGGTATTAAAAATAGGTTCAGAATTTGTTGTTACGGCACTACCGCTCTATCACGTCTTTGCTCTTATGGTAAATTGCTTCCTGTTTATTAATGTCGGGGGGGTGAACTTATTGATTACTAACCCTCGTGATGTGGCAGGTACCGTTAAAGAGCTAGCACGTTATCCGATCACTTCGATTACGGGTGTTAATACCTTATTCAATGCATGGTTACATAACGCAGAGTTTCAACAACTGGATTTTTCTAAACTCAGGTTGACGGTTGGTGGCGGGATGCCTGTTCAAAAAGTGGTTGCTGAAAAATGGCAAAAACTGACTGGGAAGCATTTATTAGAAGGGTATGGATTGACGGAATGTTCGCCACTTGTCACTGGAAACCCGTATAATCTGACGGCTTATAGTGGTAGTATCGGGTTACCGGTTCCATCAACAGAAATCAAGCTGGTTGATGATGATGGAAATGAGGTTGCACTTGGGGAACCAGGGGAAATGTGGGTGAAAGGTCCACAGGTGATGAAAGGGTATTGGAACCGCCCTGATTCAACCGCGGAAATTTTACATGATGGCTGGTTAGCGACGGGGGATATTGCTGAAATAGACAGTGAAGGTTATATCCGCATTGTCGATCGTAAAAAAGACATGATCATCGTTTCGGGCTTCAATGTCTATCCAAACGAAGTGGAAGATGTGATTTCATCTCATCCTGATGTCGTAGAGTGTGCCGCGATTGGTGTGCCGAGTACGAGTACAGGGGAGGCAGTTAAAGTCTTTGTTGTTAGTAGTAATCCTAATCTAACGTCAGATGATCTGAAAACATTTTGTCGCCGCTCATTAACCGCCTATAAAGTACCTAAGTTATTTGAGTTCCGAACCGAGCTACCAAAATCGAACGTTGGTAAAATATTGCGTAGAGAACTACGTGATGAAGAGAAACAGCAAAAAGATAAATCAACAGCGTAACGTTGTCATATCGGTTTGCATCCCTATGAGTAACGCCGGTTTTTACCGGCGTTACTGTGATGAGAATATAAAAAGAGAAATTTGTTTTGAATTATCGTTTAGTTACAACTGATAGCGAACTTGCACAGGTATGCCAGCAGGCGAGTGAAGCCGATTGGTTGGCATTGGATACCGAATTTGTCCGTACTCGAACTTACTATCCACAATTAGGTTTGCTACAGCTTTATGATGGAAAACAAGTTTCACTGATTGACCCGTTATCTATTAGCGACTTTTCACCGTTTAAAGCCTTACTGACAAATAAGAGCCTCACTAAGTTTTTACATGCCGGTAGTGAGGATCTTGAAGTGTTTTTGCATGATTTTGAGTGTGTGCCTGAACCGATGGTCGACACACAGGTTATTGCAGCCTTTTTGGGTTATCCAATCTCCTGTGGTTTCGCTTCTTTAGTTTCTGAATACTTAGGCATAGAGCTTGATAAGAGTGAATCTCGAACCGACTGGCTAGCGCGCCCCTTAAGTGAAAAACAGTGCCAATATGCGACGGCAGACGTGCTTTATTTGCTGCCGTTAGCCAAGATCCTGATGCAGAAAGTGGAAGAGTCAGGCTACCTTTCTGCTGCGCTAGAAGAGTGCCAAAGAACGGTTGAACGCAGACAAAATGTGACTGATCCTGCATTAGCTTACCGTAATATCACCAATGTTTGTCAGTTAAAGAATGAGCAATTGGCTTGCTTGCAAATGCTGGCGGAATGGCGGCTAAATCAAGCAAAAGCGCGTGATATGGCGATTAACTTTGTGGTTAAAGAGGAGCATCTTTGGAAAGTGGCGCGTTATTTACCCGGTTCATTAGGTGAATTAGACGCATTAGGGCTGACGGGGCAAGAGATCCGCTGTCATGGAAGGCGGTTACTCAGTATTGTTGAAAAAGCCAAACAAATGGATGAGAGTGAATATCCCCCCACAGTGGCGAATTTGAATGAGCAACCTCAATATAAAACGTTATTTAAAGAGATAAAGAGTGTTGTTAAAGAAATTGCAGAGCATGAGAAATTCAATGCGGAATTGCTTGCTTCAAGGCGACAAATAAACCAGTTGCTCTCGGTACATTGGGGGATCAAATCTATCCCTAATCAGCCAGAATTACTTGATGGTTGGCGAGGAAGAATGCTTGCTGAGCCAATTACAAAGCTCCTTCAACAAGCGCGTTAATGGCCTATTTTCACTCCTAGGTTTGCTAGGAGTGAAATGTTAACCTTTTACCTAGTGAATAGTGACGGCACTTAAGCGTTGAATAGCTCACCCACTCATTAATCAATCGATTTATTTACTGCACTGCTACGGTTTCGACAGAAAGTTAACTATCGGCAGAGGCGTATCGGAGAGTTGGGGGATTTTGTATTTCTTTTGGCAATAGACACCCAAACCACATAGAACAAATATTCATTCCATTGATGATTATTTAAATTCAATTGGTTGAACAAATAAAAAAGCAAGCCGCTATTTACAACTTAAAAACAACGGCTATTTGCTATGATTATTTTTCAGGAGCCTTGATTTCATCACCTTCCGGTAACGTAACGTTGAGTTCAAGTACTGAGATATCATCACCTTTTTGTTCGAATTGTACAGAAAGCATCTCAGGGTCAACTTGCACGTATTTACAAATAACCTGCAAAATATCTCTTTTCATATCAGCAAGATAAGGAGGTTCACTATCACCGCGGCGACGTTCTGCAACGATGATTTGCAATCGCTCTTTTGCGATATTTGCTGTCGACTTTTTTCTCGACAGAAAGAAATCCAATAAAGCCATTATTTACCCCCCAAATAGGCGTTTCAAGAAACCTTTTTTCTCTTCTTCAATGAATCGGATAGGGCGCTCTTCACCTAAAATACGGTCAACACAGTCACTGTATGCCTGACCTGCATCAGATTCTGCGTCTAAGATGACCGGTTCACCTTGGTTTGATGAACGTAGAACAGATTGGTCTTCAGGGATCACACCAATTAATGGAATACAAAGTATTTCCAGCACATCTTCCATGCTTAACATATCACCACGCGTCACACGACCTGGGTTATAGCGGGTTAATAACAAGTGCTCTTTGATAGGATCGAGCCCTTTTTCGGCGCGGCGTGATTTAGAGGCGAGAATACCCAAGATGCGGTCAGAGTCACGAACAGAAGAAACCTCAGGGTTCGTGGTGATGATCGCTTCATCTGCAAAGTAAAGTGCCATTAATGCACCACTTTCAATACCGGCTGGGGAGTCACATACGATAAAATCAAAAGACAAGTCATTACTTAATTCGTCGAGTATTTTTTCAACGCCTTCACGTGTCAGTGCGTCTTTGTCACGAGTTTGTGATGCTGGCAGAATATAAAGATTCTCGGTGCGTTTATCTTTAATCAGTGCCTGATTTAATGTGGCATCACCTTGAATGACGTTAACGAAGTCATACACTACTCGGCGTTCACATCCCATGATCAGGTCGAGGTTACGTAGACCGATATCAAAATCGATCACAACCGTTTTTTTCCCTCTTTGAGCTAGGCCTGTAGCTATGGCCGCGCTTGAAGTGGTTTTACCGACGCCACCTTTACCAGATGTAACAACAATTATGCGTGCCATGAATAATTCCTTGTAAATAAGGTCTAAATTAAGTTTTCAATATTTAATCTGTTGTCAACGAGACAAAGTTTCGCTGCTTTGCCGAGAAATTCAGACGGGATCTGATCACTCAGCCAATATTCACCTGCAATAGACACTAACTCTGCTTGCAAGTGGACACAAAAAATTTGGCTTTCCGTATCGCCAGAAGCACCTGCAAGTGCTCGGCCTCTCATTATGCCATATATATGAATATTACCATCTGCCAACAATTCTGCACCTGCACTCACATTACTTGTTACGATGAGATCACTATTTGGTGCATAAATTCGTTGGCCTGAACGAACAGGGGCATTAATAATTCGTGTTTTCCGGTAATTAAACTCAGGTTCGGCGGGAGTGGCTACCTCAACCGGTGTATGAACAGCCTTAGGTTGAGTATCAACGGCTTTTTGGCTTTTCCCCTCATTGAGAACCGGTAAGCCTGCATCATTGACTTTCTTACGTAGCAAAGGATCGGTACATCCGCTTATTCCGACAACCCTTAAGCCAACCGATATAATTGCTTTGTGAATACTGTATAAATCAGCATTTGTGGTTAAATCAGCAATGTTGATAACCACTGGCGCATTTTTAAGGAAGTCAGGAGCTTGACTAACCTTATCTTGTAGCGCTTTTTTGATGAGTTTGGGTTCTTCACTGTGTAAGTGAAGAACAGAAAGAGTAAAACTACTGCCTTTGAGTTCTATTGGCGACTGTGACATCTATCCGGGCTCAGCAAATTAAAATATCCGAAACAAACTTCGGGTGACGATATTCTGTAAAACAATAGCATGTTATAGTTACTACATTCTTCAAGCAAGCCAATGAACTAAGAAAAAGAGTTAAATATAATGATTTGTGCAATATATCGTAGTCCTAACCGTGAACAAACATATCTTTATATTGAGAAGAAGGATGATTTTTCTCGTGTACCTGAAGAACTCATGAAACAATTTGGTACTCCTCAATTTGCGATGACCCTTTCCCTTGCAAACCGCGACAAGCTGGCAAATGCAGACATTGAGAAAGTCAAAGCTGATTTAATTGAAGTTGGGTATTATCTGCAATTTCCACCTCCAGTTGAAAACCTACTCGCTGAATATCGAGAGTCTTACAGCGAATAAAATTAGGATAATACTTAGATGTTAATTTACTTGTGGAGGTGATGTGATAAAACCAACGTTATTATTTACTTTAATTAGCGGCCTATTTTTAGCTAGCTGCTCAGCAAAACAACCTATTTTGGTTACACCACAGGCTGAGCAAGATGCCATGATTGCAAAAGAGGTGATCGCGCTAAATAAAGCTTTTCCACTCGAAGAGCGTGAACCATCGCAATTCCCTGCTTATGTGGAGTTGTTAAAAGAGCATGCATTAGCTCAAGGTATTCAACCTGCCACTATTGAACGTGGTTTCGCCCATATTCATTTTATTGAACGCGTTGTTAAGGCCGATAAAGGGCAACCGGAAAAAAGAGCAACAGTGACTTTAGAAAGTTATCTCAAGAATGTGCTACCTGCATCACGCATTAATGCAGGCGCGGAAAAATATTGGGAAAATGAGTCACTCTTAAATGCGATTAGCCATCGTTATGGCGTACCGCCCCAATATATTGTTGCATTGTGGGGGCTAGAAAGTGGCTTTGGTCGCTCCCAAGGTAAAGAAGATGTTATCTCAGCATTAGCTACGCTTTCATTTGAAGGCCGCCGTGAAGCATTATTCAGTAAACAGTTGCTGGCTGCACTGGAAATTATGGATAAAGGCTATATACCGGAAGAGCAGCAGTTAAAAGGCTCTTGGGCAGGCGCCATGGGCCAAAGCCAATTTATGCCGACGTCTTATTTATCTTATGCGGCGGATGGTGATGGCGATGGCAAAATGGATATTTGGAACAATAAGGCGGATGTGTTTGCCTCAATTGCCAATTACCTGTCTACGGAAGGCTGGCAGTCTGCACTACCTTGGGGCTATCAAGTGAGCCTACCTACCGACTTTGATAAGCAACTGGAAGGCGTGAAAGCAGAGCAGGGCAAAACGGTTGCACAGTGGGAGCAACTTGGCGTTAAACTCCCTGCATCTGCGCAGTTATCATCCAATTTAAAAACGTGGGTTGTTATCCCTGATGATCCATTAGGGCGTGCATACTTAGTAACTGAAAACTTCCGCACGATCATGCATTGGAATCGTTCATATTACTTTGCTTTGAGCGTTTGCCTCATGGCTGATGGCGTTGCTCAAAAAATACAATAACGATAATAGGAGTTACAACTATGTACCAACATCGTGACTGGCAAGGTGCCTTACTGGATTTCCCTGCAAACAAAGTGGTTTGTGTTGGCAGTAACTATGCGAAACATATAAAAGAAATGGGCTCAGCACACCCCGAAGAGCCTGTGATTTTTATCAAACCTGAAACGGCATTATGTGACGCTAACCAACCGATTGTTATTCCAAAAGATCTTGGCTCTGTACACCATGAGATAGAATTAGCGGTTTTGATTGGTATGCCCTTAAAAAATGCTGATGAAGATAGAGTTTCTCGCTCAATCGCGGGTTTTGCTGTGGCATTAGATTTAACGTTGCGTGATTTGCAGGCAAAATTTAAAAAAGCAGGGCAGCCATGGGAAAAAAGTAAAGCGTTTGATGGCTCATGTCCTATTTCAGGCTTTATTCCGGTTAATAACTTTGGTGATCCGCAAAGTGCCCAGCTTTCACTGGAGATCAATGGGGAAATTCGCCAGTCAGGCTCTACTCGTGATATGATCACGCCAATATTACCTCTGATTAGCTATATGTCTCGCTTTTTTACTTTGCGTGCGGGGGATATTATTTTAACGGGAACACCAGAGGGTGTCGGGCCGTTGACATCGGGTGATATGTTAAAGCTCTCAATTAATGACCACTCGTTAACGACTCGAGTGATCTAATGATATAGGATTGATAAGTATTATGTCTCAGCCTTTCTGGCAGGTAAAAACGTTAGATGAAATGACTGACGATGAATGGGAATCACTGTGTGACGGTTGTGGTCAGTGTTGTTTACATAAGCTGATGGATGAAGACACGGATGAAATTTATTTTACTAACGTGGCTTGTAATCAATTAAATATCAAGACCTGCCAGTGTAAGCATTATGAAGATCGTTTCAGTTATGAGGCAGATTGCATCAAGCTCAATCGCTACAATTTAGAAACGTTTGAATGGTTGCCACACACTTGTGCTTATCGTTTATTGCTAGAAGGTAAAACCTTACCTGCATGGCATCCTCTTAAAACGGGGTCAAAAGCGGCAATGCACAGTGAGCGGATCTCTGTTCGCCATATCGCGGTTAGAGAAAAAGATGTGGTGGATTGGGAAGACCATATCATGAATCGGCCAGTAGATAGAACATCATCTTAATCAGATAAGCTTGATTTAGCCAATATGTTTGAATAACGCGACAGCCCTATTTTATAGGGCTGTCGTATTTTAAAACAGTGACGTATTAAAATTCTTCATAAACAGCAGGATCTTGATTGCGTAATCGACCATTAGCAGAAGATAAGTTATTTATTGCTTGCATATCTTCCGGCGATAATTCGAAATCATAAACATCAATATTTTCAATTTGGCGTGACGAATGCGCCGATTTCGGTATTGGTAATGCACCTAACTGTAAATGCCAACGTATGATAATTTGCGATACCGATTTATTATAGCGACTCGCTAAATTGAGTAAGGTTGGATTAGATAACACATCACCAGCACGACCTAATGGGCTCCATGATTGCGTAATGATCCCTTTAGATTGGTCATACTGACGCTGTTTGGCTTGATTAAAATTAGGATGCAGCTCAATTTGATTGACCACGGGAAGTATGCCCGTCTCTTTTTCTAATGTTTCTAGATGTTCGGGGAGAAAATTACACACCCCAATACTTCTGATTAAACCTGAACGTTGTGAATCGATTAATGCTTGCCAAGCCTCAACAAATGTTCCTCTTTTCGGATTTGGCCAGTGGATCAAATAAAGGTCAACATAATCTAAACCTAATCGAGCCACTGATTCTTGGATAGTGTGCATGGCATTATTGTATTGTTGGTGTCGGCCAGGTAATTTCGATGTGACGGTTATTTGATCTCTAGGAACTGAGCTATTTTTAATGGCTTTGCCGACAATACCTTCATTCTCATAATTAAATGCAGTATCTAATAAACGATAGCCATGTGATAGCGCACTTTCAATAACCCGAACCCCATGTAAACCTTTTAATGAATATGTTCCAAAACCAATTTGAGGGATTTGGAATCCATCGAGTAATTCATATGATGGGATCATAGTGTCTCCTGATAGATGTCAAAACTGTACCCAATATATCACCGCGTAAGAACTTATTTTGTCGATTTGGGCAGTAGCAATAACATCATGATGGCAATGACCAAAGCGCAAACCGTCAGTAACACTCGGTCAATCGCTAATACAATAGGCCCAGCAGTGGCCGTTAAGTTAAATGTTAATGCGATAGCGGTTAAACAAAATGTCCAATAGCCATAACGTTTCGCACCGATCATTAACATGGCGAATAACAATAGGCCCACTAAGGAAACGTGTAAGAGTGGGTTATTTGATAAACCAAGTAAAAGCCCCCCTACAGCAGCACCGAGCAGAGTGCCTGCACCACGTTGTTTTAGCCTTTGCCAAGTTGCTGTCCGTTCAGATTTCATCACTCTTAAACCAGCAGCAGGTAACCAACAGGGATGAGAGCTAGGGAGCAGGGTTGCAAGAGCACTCCCGATGAGCGCAACGAGAACTATTGCCACAGAGAAGCGCTGTACTGCGGGAGTGCGCATATCAATTTGAGTTGTTGGTGCGGGAAGGTCATGACGGGGCAACAGAATATAAGCAATAATGACGCCCCAAAATGTACCGAGTGTAAATGCGATGCCATAAAATAAGCTACCCTGAGCGGGGACCTGACCAATTGATAGGAAATAAGCTAAAACGCCAAGGGCGATTGGTAAACGTAGATAGGTTGACCGCAATTCGGCATAGCCTTGAAAAAAAGCGCCAAGTCCAGAGCAAATAAAGAATAAAAGGCTACCAAGGGTGACATTAACACCGATTACCGCAAGAGCAGATAAAATGCAGGCTCCTTGCAGTAAAACATAAATAGGTTTTTTCGTGGGGAGTTTAGGAAATGACACAACTAATAAATATGCACCAAAAGAGATCAAAGTCCCTAACATGGGTTGCTTATAGAGGATAGCAATAAACCATGGAGCGATAACCCATAGAGAAAGTAAAAAGGCACTTCGGGTTTGGGGCAAAGAAATTGGCATTAGACGATCTCACCTTATAAATTAATCATATTCATACAGTGTATAAGTTGATAACTCAACGAATAACTTACTGAGAATTATTATAATTTTCCATCATCTCTATTTGAGCATCATTGATTGCCCCGCCAACCTATCACTCGGAAAATGACATAACCAGCGTATAGCAACATCAATATGCCACTCTGGTAGTCGTTTGTATTGCTATCTTCTATTTTTGTAAAATTAAGTAATTAAGACCTATCTTTTTCTTGAGTATGGCATGGTAAAGCCTCTAAAGGGAGGAAACCAAAATGCATCAAATGAAAACAGAAGTTGTGGTTATTAGACTCACTAAGCAAGAAAGAGCAGAGCTTGACGCTAAGAAAACTAAGCCCATTCTCTCAGACTGGTTAAAAGAGCTCGCATTTGCAGCCCCCGATAACCCAGACAATAAGAATATTGAAGGTAAACCCGCCTAGCGGAGTGATGATTTTATTCTCTACAAAATGGGCTTGCATGGTATATCTCAGTCAATAAAGGCGTTGAATGCAATTAACTTTATGGCTAATAGTAGGTTAATTGCATTCACTTAATGGAATGTAGCAGTTTAAGTCAGCAATTTTGTAAGGTGCTGTTAAAGAGGTTAACGGTAGTTTTAATTGATTGGTCGCTAACAATATGAAAGTAGTAACTTAACAACAATGTCGATTAAAGTTTGATCGGTGTGTGTAGTTGAAAGAGATCTAACTCTCACTTCTTGCGATAACAGATATTCAATATACGATGTGTGCTTTATGTTATGGTCTAAATAAGTTGCATTAAACAGGCTTATTCGCTCCATTAATCTTGTTATCTTTAGATAGATTATTGCGCAAAGTGATCTAACTAACCTTAACTGAGCATCTTTTTTGTTCAGCACTGGTGAAATAAAAAGCTATTTATACTCTTTAGGTGAGTTTTAGGACTATTCTTAAGGATGGTTTTGATATCTGAGTTAAGTCTCAATAGAGGGGAGGGTAAATTATTTTTTAACATTAGTTATCAAATGGTTACACATTTAAAAAAAATTGAATAGATCAAAAAATATGAAGAAAAAATGTGCATACATCAAATTAATTGATAACATTTACTAATAATAAGTAACCTTTGTTATTTCTTCATTAGCGCATTTTGGGTGCTAGGCAAGGAATAAAATAGCGAAATAAAAAGAACTTTTGAAATATAGTCAAATCACAAGTAATTATTCTACTTACTAGATCAAAATAAAGCCTATTACTTTCTGATTTATCGCTTAAGTTTTGCTTTTAATCTAAAAATACACCTTTATCCATATAATCATATTGTTTTACTCCTTACATGAGTAAATAATCCAATTATGATGCATTACCGTTATATCATAAATATATTCTCAAATGAGAATTAATTCCATCAATGAATAAACATAAAATTAATTTATATTATTTAAAACCCAAATATCATATTTAGACTAATATTTATTTTGAGTATATAAATTTAGAATAAGTAGTCACAATAAGGATAATCTTATTTAGAATAGTTTTTGCATTTATCTCTTTTATAAAATATCACTATAAGATCATTTTTTAGAATTTGTTAAAAACATAAAAATAAAAAACAAACAATCAATTTGATAAATTAGCGTAAAACGAGTAATACATCGTGTATATTCAATAAGGTTTTTCGATCAATAGCAGTTGTTTGATAGGCTAAGACTATTAAATTTTATTGTATCTCATGATAAAAACGATTTAATGTAATTTAAGTTTTTATGTATCCTCTCTCCGAAATCATATAGACCACGTTATGATTATTAATTCTAAAAATGGACTGATTAAGATAGAACTATATTTTTAATTAAATTATTAGCAGTAGCTTAAATACACGGAAATAAATGTGTAACCATATTAAACATATGGTCAACACCCTACGCTAATTATTTATTAAAAGACTAGGTGCTTAATAAGTTCTGTTTAGTGTAATAATAAAAACCCTCATATTAGGAAATGACAATGAAAAAAGTATTACTGACTGCAATTGCTACTGCAATTATTGGTGCATCTTCTGCTTACGCTGCAACTGAAAACGCTGGTGGTGGCCAAGTTAATTTTTACGGTAAAGTGACAGATGTTTCTTGTACTATTTCTGTTGACGGCCAAGGTAGTGACGCTAAAGTTTATTTGGCTCCTGTTTCAGTAAAAGAAGTTAAAGATGCAGGTGCAAATACTTACCTGAAACCAAAATCATTTGTTATTGACGTGACTAATTGTCAAGGTACAGCTGATGACACTACATTAAATGTTAACTGGACTGGTGGTAACGTATTAGTAGGTGCTTCTGGTGCAAACGAAGGTTATTTAGCTAACACTGATTCAACGGGTGCTGAAAATATTCAATTAGTATTAGCAACTAATGCTGATCCTGATTTAAAAACCAAAATCAACCCAACTAGTGCTACTCAACCTAAAGCAAAAACAGTTGATATTGCTGACGGTTCACGTTTCACTTATTACGTAGGTTACGCAACTTCTACGCCAGATACTGTTAGCAGCGGTATCGTAGAAAGCTATGCAACTTACGAAATTACTTACGAATAATATTAAATTAATTTAAAAGTAATATTTATCTAAGCGGTAGGTTAACTGCCGCTTTTATTTAGAGGTTCAAATGAAAGCAATTGTTTTATTCTTCTGCTTCGTTTTCAGTGCATCTTCATTAGCGAACAACATTATTGTTAACGGCACACGATTTATTTATCCTGGAAATGAAAAAGAAATTACAGTGCAGTTAAATAATACCGCGGATAGACCAGCTGTCGCACAAGCATGGTTAGATACCGGTGATGCATCTGAAACACCAGATACAATAAAAACACCATTTCAAATTACGCCTCCAATATCTCGTATTGATGCTAAGGGTGGTCAAACTCTCCGTATTAAATTAATGGATAAAAATGGACTACCACAAGATAAGGAAAGTTTATGGTGGCTGAATATTTTAGATATTCCACCGACAGTCCGAACTGCAGGAAAAGAAGATCAAAACTTTTTACAACTGGCAATTCGTTCTCGTTTTAAATTTATTTATCGTCCTGTAGGTTTAGGTAGCCGTGAATTAGCACCTGAAAAACTAATTGTGAGTGCTAATGGAAATAATCTGACTATAAATAACCCAACACCATTTTTTATTACCATTACAAAAATTTCTACAGATGGAAAAAATGGGTTAACTGATAAAGCGGTTATGGTGGCACCAAAAAGCCAGAGCTCAGTGGTATTGAAAAAAACAATTAAAGCAGGTGAAAACATTGTTTTGAACAATATCAATGATTATGGGGCGGACATAGCAGTTAAAACAACTGTTAAATAGGACAGAAAAATGAAACAGCGAGAGTTAATAAATAAATATAGTAATACACTCTCTGTGACCTGCTTTGTCACTGTATGTATGATGCCAACATTTTACGCGTGGGGGGCGGAAGGCACAACCTACGAGTTTAACAGTGGATTCATAGTAGGCAGCAAAGATAATGTTGATTTAGAACGCTTCAATACTGCTCCAATTAGTGAAGGTAAATATTCTGTTGATGTGTATACCAATGATAATTGGAAAGGACGCTATGATTTAAATATTGTTCAACAAAAAGATGGGAATTTAGGTGTGTGCTATACGCCAGCTATGTTGAGCAATTTTGGTGTTGATGCAGAAAAATTAAACCCACAACTAAATTCACAAGAATCCACCTGCTTACCTCTTAAAGAGTGGAATAATTTGAGTGAAGTGAATGATAAATTTCACTCATCTAATTTACGTCTAGATATTTCAGTACCCCAAATTTATGAACAACGTTTATCACGCGGGTATGTTGCGCCACAATTCTGGGAAAAAGGAATACCAGCACTTAATGTAGCCTATATGGCTAACTATTATGATAATCATACGAGCGGAGCTCAGGGGCAGAATGATGCTAGTGCGTATTTAGGATTAAATGCAGGGTTATCATTCGATGGCTGGTTGTTAAAACATATCGGTAACTTAAGTTGGCAACGTTCAGGAAGCACCAGTTGGAACAGCAACCAAACTTATTTACAACGACCTATTGCAAGTATGAAGTCAAAAATGACCGCAGGTCAGTTTTATACTGATGGCGATCTGTTTGACAGTATTAGCTTGCGTGGTGCAAAAATTGCGACAGATGACAGCATGTATCCTGATGGAATGACATCATATGCACCTGAAATTCGTGGTGTTGCCCAAAGTAACGCATTAGTCACTGTACGCCAAAATGGCTCGATCATATATCAAACTTCAGTACCACCAGGGCCGTTTATTTTAAATGATGTCTATCCATCCGGTTACGGTAATGACCTAAACGTCACCGTTAAGGAAGCAGATGGCAGTGAAAGTACTTTCAGTGTGCCATATTCATCGTTAGCACAACTGTTACGTCCGGGCTTTACACGTTATCAAGTCGCTGCTGGTAAGTCTGATACCGATGGTTTGCATCATCGCCCTTATATTATGCAAGGTACGATCCAACACGGCTTAAATAATACGTTTTCACTTTATGGTGGTGTTACGGCATTTGATGACTACCAAGCTTATTTAGTTGGTACTGGTATTAATACGGGGATTGGTGCGTTAGCACTGGACGTGACGCAATCTCGAACTGCGTTAAAACATCGAACCGATAATGGCCAAAGTTATCGTATCACTTTTAACCGACTGATATCGCAAACTGATACCAATATTTCATTGGCTGCGTATCGTTATTCAACGAAAGACTATTTTAATGTTAACGATGCGCTGTATGCGATCGATTATGATAAACGTGGTCTTTCAAATAACCGTTGGCGTGAAAAAAATGGTTTTAGCTATACAGTAAACCAAAACTTACCGGATGGATTTGGTGGGCTGTATTTTACAGGTCGTATATCAAGTTATTGGGAACGTTCTGGCACTGAGAAACAGTATCAGTTTAGTTATAACAACCAATATCAGCGCCTCTCTTATTCCATTAATTTTATGCGAGTCTACTCGGATAATAATAACTCACATGGAAAGAAAGACGACCGTATTAGCCTAAACCTAAATATTCCACTCTATTTTGGTGACAGCAGAAGTACCACATTAACCTCAAACACCGTATTTAATAATGAGAAATTTGGCTCAACTCAGCTCGGTGTTAATGGGGCACTAGATGATGAGAATAACTGGACTTATGGGCTAAATACCTCAACGGCTAGAGGTGGTGAACACAGTGTTGCAGTAAATACGGGTTATCGTACTCCTTATGTCAATACCAATGCTAATTATAGTCAAGGGCAAGGTTATCGCCAATTTGGCGTTGGTGCGAATGGCTCTGTTGTTGTGCATTCAGGGGGCGTTGTACTCACACCAAATACTGCAACGACAATGGCGTTGATTGAAGCCGAAGGTGCAGAAGGCGCTTCAATTATCAGTGCTCCAGGTGTACGCGTCAATCGAGGTGGTTATGCACTAGCACCATATGTACGACCTTATCGTATTAATAATATTGAAATTGACCCTAAAGGCAGTGCTGAAGATATCGTGTTCGAAAACACATCAAGCCAAGTCGTTCCTTATGAAGGCAGTATTGTTAAGGTGAAATTTGGCACTAAAGTTGAACGTAATCGGACTTTTAACGTTGTGCGTCTCGATAAAAAGCCAATGCCATTTGGCGCGGAAGTGACTAACGCTGAAGGTGAGTCAATTGGTGTTGTCGGACAAGGTGGCACGGTATTTATTAGTAACGAAGATGCCAAAGAAGCTATTGTGAAATGGGATAATGGGCAATGTGTATTTTCTCTGGAAGCAGGAACCAGTAAGGATAGTGTATGTCGATAAACACAATTTTACGTAATGGAATAGCACTGGCAGCAGTGCTATCGAGTATCCCCGCGTATGCTACATGCACCCGAAATAGTTGGATTCCAGCCGAGAATATCGACATGCAATTTGGCCGAGTGGTTGTCTCCCCAGATCTTCCTGTAGGTAGTGTGATACAAGAAAAAACATGGCCGATGAAGGAAACTGGCAGTTATTGGGCACAGTGTTATGGTGGCACTGTTTTAGATGCCATTATAACAGCAAAGGGGCTGACTGAGGGGCCAAATAAAGTCTATAACACGAATATCCCAGGGATAGGATTGCGTTTCCAACGTATGGGGGCTGTAGCAATGACCTACCCAGATACGTTTAAAGTTAGTGGGAGTAATAGACAAAAGATCAATGTGTATTTAGCTGGCTCAACATTTAAGTTACAAATCATTAAGACAGCAGAAAATACAGGCTCAGGGCGAATTACCCAAGGTGAGTATACTCGTTATGGTTACAAACCTAATTCAGTTGAACCAGCGATTATTACTTATTTATCGGCTGATGCCATTACCATTGTATCGCCATCTTGTAAAATTATGACAGGTAAAAACCAAGATGTTCATCTAGATACGGTTAAGCGCACCGATTTTAAAGGTCGAGGAACTACTGCGGGTGAGAAAAAGTTCCCTATTAATTTAATGTGTAATGGTGGAGTGAGTATTTCTCCCGATTCGGTTTCTGTAAACATGAGTTTCTATGGAAGAAATGCACCGAATACCAACCCTCAAGATGGGGTTCTGGATAACACTGCAAAATCGTCCCCGGCACAAGGTATTGGTGTGCAAGTTCTTACCGACAAGGGAGTAAAATTAACTTGGGGTAAGAGTTATAAGGTTGGGGAGTTAACAACTGCACTCGATAAATATATTAATACGAACTATATTGCTCGCTATTACCAGTATGGAGACAAAGTGACTGCTGGTGATGTGCAGGCTGTGATGCAATTCAACATAACCTATGATTAATAGGGGAGCCCAATGAAAAACTGGATAATACTGATGCTTTTTTCAGCGGTAGGTTATGCAAATGCATTACCAACTTTTGAAACTAACTATGATGAAGGCAAGGTATCTTTTGCGGGTAAAGTTGTTGATGTTTCGTGTGTAGTTTCCGTGAATGACCAAGGAAGTGATGCGAATATCTATCTTGCTCCAATTTCACTTATGGAAATTCATAATAGTGAAGGTGGTGCCTATTTAAAATCAAAAATGTTTACTATCAAGTTATCACAATGTCAATCTGTTGAGCATAATGGTGAAGTTGTTGATGCCGATCTCAATAAAATCAGTGTAACTTGGGCGGATGGTTACTTGGTGCCGAAAACAAACTTTGAAACTGCGGGGCTTCTGAAAAATATGTTAGTTGATGGTGCAAAAAATATTAACTTTGCATTATCCATCAATAATAACACGATTCTAGATGCTGATAATAAAATTATTCCAGCAGATCCTCAGCAACTTAAAGTCACGCCGAAAATATCGGATAATAAGGATGCAATTTTCCAATATTATATTGGTTACACAGCAGAGAAGGCGAGTGATGTGACAACTGGGTTGATGGCAAGTTATGCGACATATGAAATCCAGTATAATTAACATATAAAAACATGTAGGTTAAATAAAAATAACATAGCGATTTAATCGCTATGTTATTTTTTTGTTTAGGTGATTAGGTTTGAAATATAATTGTCTAATTACAGATGTATCATAAATGTAATAATATAGATTGAAATATTAGAGCGAGTTTTTAGAGTGAATAATAACACTCTCTGCTGTATATTTTAGCTCTTGACTCTTAATATTAATTGTTTCATCTTGCATAGAGTAATCCTCTTCAGTAATACATCCTTGAAAGAACCAGTCTATAGGGCATTTCAACGCAATCGCTATGCTAACTAAGTGATTTAGAGGTATTTTATTGATTCCATTCTCATAGCGAGAGACTTGCTGTTGGCTGATATTTAATTTTTTGGCTAAATCAGCCCCCGAAAGGCCTAATTCTTTTCGCCGTGTTTTTATCTTAATTCCAATAAAATAATGAATGTCCATGTGACACCCTCGATTGATAAAGGGATTGTAGAGTATAATGCTAATGCATTATAAAATTATACAATATATAAAATCTTAAAAAAACAATTAATTTCAATATATCGGTTATTCATTGCACATAGTGGCAGAGACAAACATTTTTTCGCCAAAGGACAAACTAGGAACGCCGACTTTACCAACGATGGGGTGCCCATCAACCTCTGTTAGTATAAAATTATGATGGATTAACTGTTGCTCAGTCACATTATCGCTGTTATCAGCACTCACATTTTGGGTTTGGCAGGCTGCTAATAAAAAACCCAATAGTGTTAAAGGGATTATCCGTTTCATTATCATTTTGCCTCTATTAGGCTTTGACAATGTTAGGACAATCTTCGCCATTATTAAGTTGGCGGATGTTCCCTAAAGTTGTTTCGCTGATACTGGTTAATGCTTCTTCCGTTAAGAAAGCCTGGTGACCCGTAAATAGCACATTATGGCATGATGAAAGGCGACGGAAAATATCATCTTGGATAACGTCATTCGATTTGTCTTCAAAGAACAATTCGCGTTCATTTTCATAAACATCCATACCAAGAGAGCCAATTTTCTGTGCTTTAAGTGCACTAATGGCTGCAACAGAATCGATGAGAGCGCCACGGCTTGTATTGATGATCATTACGCCATTTTTCATTTTATTAAATGCGTTTTCATCTAATAAATGGTGATTTTCGGGCGTGAGAGGGCAGTGTAAAGAGATAATGTCAGAATTTTTGTATAAAGTATCTAAATCCACATATTCTGCACCTAAATCGAGGACCACTTGATTTGGGTAAGGGTCATGGGCGAGTAAACGCATACCAAACCCTTTTAAGATCCTCAGCGCGGCTTGGCCAATTTTACCCGTGCCGATAATACCGACAGTGCGGTTATGCATATTAAAGCCCGTTAACCCTTCTAAAGAAAAATTAGCATCTCGGGTACGTTGATAGGCTCGGTGGATACGACGATTAAGGCATAACATCATCCCCACGGCATGTTCGGCAACTGCTTCAGGTGAATAGGCGGGCACACGCACAACTTGGATCCCAAGCTCTTGTGCTGCGACTAAATCAACATTATTAAAACCTGCGCAACGTAATGCTAAAATGCGGATATTAAGCGCCGCAAGCTCTTCTAATACTTCACGGCTAGCATCATCATTAACAAAGATACATACGGCATCAGCGCCGACAGCATTTTTTGCTGTTTGTACTGTTAATGGAAAATCAAAGTATTCGATATTAAAATCAAACTCGGATCCTTGATTGACTTGATCCATATGTTTACGATCATACTGTTTAGTACTGTAAGAAACGATTTTCATCTAAGAAACTCCGTGTACTATTCGTTAGGAACCCAAAATAAGGGGTAGCTAAAAAAGTGGCTACCAAGCATTAAGGTCAGAATAAGATAATTATTACAGTAAATCATCAAAAAAATACTGAAAGCGCGCCTTTATTGCGCTTTAATTGGTGATTGTAGTCGTTTAAAGATATAACGATCTTGATTAGCACCAATATTCACAATCGATATAGATAAAACAAGGAAGCTGTTTGATGAAAAGGGCACTTAAAATATTACTCTTAAGCGTTGTAGGATGCGTTGTGCTCTTATCTATTTTATGGGTCACAGTAACCCGTTGGCTTCCTATTGTTGCAAAATCTTATTTACCCGAAAACGTGACGCTGTCATTTAGCCAGCCTGTATATCGTCATGACCAATTAATTGTTGATAGCATACAATTGAAGGCAGGCGACTGCTTGTGGTTTGATGCTAAAAAGAGCCGTTTTTCGCTTTTTCCATTACATTTAGCAATTAATGAGTTAACTGAAGATAATCAATGTTTAAGTCAGTTGTCTTCAGATGAAAAAGATAGCGAAAGTACACCACTATCGGTGATTGAATTGATTGATAACTTACCTTCATTTTCATTGGTCATTGAAAATGCCAAGGTATCGCCTTGGGAAGAGTATCAAGGCAGTATTTGGCTGTATCGAAATGAAGGGACGCCATTAGCTTTAGATTATCGTGGTGATAAATTATCTTTTTCAACTAATATCACTGCTAACCATCAACTCAATATTGAACATTTTTCCGTTCAATTACCAGAACAAGAGCAGCGCCTTGAACTCGATGGCGAGTTAAGCTTACCACTAACGACAGAATCACTTCCGACATCAGGCATACTCTTTGCTGAATTTTTATTAACTCAGCCAAGCAAATCCCTGTATGCGAAATTGCGGTGGCTGGATGATCAAGGCACATTGTCTTTATTTGATAAGCAAAGTGGTCAAGAAATTTTTCATTTGCCTTGGCAAGTGTCAGCCAACATGATCCGTATTGAGGATGGGCGTTGGCAGTGGGAAGAGAGTGAGGTTCCATTACATGGCGGTATTTCGTTACAAATAGAGAATTGGCAGTCGGGCCTGAGTGACATGGTGATTAGTGGGCGTACTAATATGATGACCGAGGCTCAAAAAGGTAAAGCGAATTTAGTATTAAATTTACCAGCTAATAAAATTAATTTACTCGATGCAGATATTCATTTTCAGCTAAATGGGCAATTGAAATATGATGATATGGTTTTAGATATCAACTTGCCGTCAAAAATATCGGGTCAATTAATTTCGCCCGCAATTTCATTTCTTCCCGGCTCACTCTTACGAGCTTATGGGCGTGTTTCACCGACGCTACTATTACAAGAAGCACGCTTACCTTTAGCGGGTACTTCATTGAGTGCGGAAGGGATCACCGGGCGCCTCCAAGCTATTTTAAAAGTGAAAGAGCAGTATTGGGGGGATTTCGCCATTCATTTAGATGGTCAGGCGAATAAGTTTATATTTGATAAAGGTAAGTGGTTTTGGAATTATTGGGGAAATGCACAATTACCGGCTTTAGCGGCGCATTGGGATATCAAAGGGCAAGGTAGTTGGCAAGATTCGTTAATTACCCTAAATACGTTAAACACTGGGTTTGACCAAATAAAATATGGTTTGCTTTCGATGACGGCAACACGCCTTATTTTAACAAAACCTTTATTTTGGCAACGTGATCCGGCTAAAGAGAACTTCCAAGGTGAACTCCAACTTACCAGTCACCGAATGCAATTTGGAGCCGCAAGCTATTTGCCTAAAACGACTGTTAATGCGGCTCTAAAAGGTAAATCACCGGCTGATTTTCAGTTAAAAGCTGATTTAAGTACTAAAGACGTAGGGCCAATTGTTATTTTTAGTCGATGGGATGGCGAACGTTTTCGGGGGCAAGCGCGTTGGCCAGAACAATCAGTGAGTGCATTCCAAACATTGATCCCAAATGATTTAGGGATCACCTTGCGTGAAGGAAAACTTTTTTCACAAGCCGCTTTTTCGATTGATCCAGAAACCGGTTTTATCGCGGGAGGGCACTGGCGTGTAGAAAATACGGGAATGTGGCTTAAAGATGGTGAAGTGAGTGGCTTAGATTTCGTTTTACCTTGGAAATTACAAAATAGCACATGGACGTTAGGTGAAAAATCGGCTGTACAATTACGTATCAAGCAATTAAATAATTTGTTTGAACTAACCGATATTCGAGCCGATTTATCAGGTACTTACCCGCCAACAGATGCAATGCCATTAAAATTGAGCCAAGTTGGTTTTAATTTATTAGGGGGGAAGGTAGAGCTTGATTTACTCCGTTGGCCACAAAAACAGCCAGCCACAATCAGACTACATCAAATTGAATTAAGCCGATTATTTACCATACTCAAAGTAACTCAGTTTGCGGCCTCTGGTCGCGTTGATGGGGAATTACCTTTTTACCTTAATAATCCAGAGTGGATCGTTAAAAATGGTTGGTTAGAAAATAGTGGCCCGTTGGCCTTGCGTCTTGATACTCAGTTTGTTGAGTCAATTAAGGCTGATAATATGTCTGCAGGAGCAGCGATAGGTTGGTTGCAATACTTGGAAATTTCTCGCAGCCGTACCGATGTGAATATCACCAATTTAGGCTTGTTGACAATGAAAACCATTATCCAAGGTTTTAATCCTCAAGAATCTAAAAAAAGAGAAGTCCACTTAAATTACACACATGAAGAGAATATCTTCCAATTATGGCGTAGCCTACGTTTTGGCAGTAACTTAGAAGAGTGGCTGGAAAAAAATATCTAAAGGAATAAGGATTAACAGTGAAAATAATCGCGACGAGTGTATTTACATTGATGGCAATGATGCTGACAGGTTGTTTGCGGGTTGAGGTAGCGACACCTGATAAACCCATTAATATCAACATGAATGTTAAAATTGAGCACGAAATACTCATTAAAGCTGATAAGCAAGTTGAAGACTTACTTAAAGAAAATAGTGATCTTTTTGGTAAGGTGGAAGCACAATGAAGACCATTTTCCAAGCGTTGATGATATCCGGTTTATTTGTTTTTTCGGCTGCTGCACTAACCGTTGATGAGGCAAAAAATCAAGGGTTAGTTGGTGAAACATTATCGGGTTATTTAGCGGTAGTTACCCACGGTAATGCGGAAGTTGATGAGCTTGTCACTGAAATTAACCGTGAGCGTGAAATCAAATACAGTGAAATTGCGAAGAAAAACAATCTAAAAACTAGGGATGTGGGTAAAATAGCGGGGCAGAAACTCGTTGAAAGAGCCGCGAGTGGGGAGTATGTACGCGGTATTAATGGTCAATGGTTGAAGAAAAAATAATATGCGCATGATTTGTTCATACGCACATCATTGTGAGGTCAATTGCGGTTAAGCGATAACCGTATCGATGCATTGACGAGCATCTTGCTGTGCTTTTTCAGCCGATTCAGTACCTAATGCAGTACCCTCAGCAAAAATAAATTCGATATCGGTGATACCGATAAAGTTTAAGAACAGTTTTAAAAATGGAACAATAATGTCAGAAGCCGTATCTTTATAGATGCCACCTCGGCTGGTTAACACAAATGCACGTTTATTTTCTAATAAACCGACTGAGCCTTGTTCAGTATATTTAAAGGTCTCTCCCGCTCTTGCAATAAAATCAAAGTAATTTTTAAGATGGGAAGGGATATTCAAATTGTACATTGGCGCAGTAATGACAATCACATCATGTTGTTTGATTTCATCGATCAATTGGTTAGATAATGCTAAATGCGCTTTCTGCTGTTCAGTTTTACTGTCGCCTGGTGCGAAAGCTGCTAAAATTTCCGCATCAATCGCTGGAATTGGGTTGCTGACAAGATCACGGATGGTTATGCTATCGCTCGGGTTTTTTTCTTGCCATTGTTCAATAAAGTAATCTGCCATTTTGTTACTGTGTGAATAGTCTGCCAGAATACTTGATTTCAACAACAATACTTTTTTCATCGTTTTACCTTAAAACTCATTGATTTATATCGTAATTAATAATACAGATTTTAATCATCAATGAAAGAAAGAATTTTAGAAGAGTTATATCAAAAAAATTGATGTTGCCATTTATTCTGTGATATTGATGGCGTTTTTATCATGATGGTAATGACAGCCTATATTCAACAAAATGGCATAAAATAGTTAAATAATAAGGATTTAAAAAGTGGAATCCATGCTGACAGCCTTAGAAGCTGATATTGGACAAACTTCATTACGTGACCAACGGTTACTGAAAAAGCGTCTTCAAGGAATAGTTAAAATTCGTGATGAAAAATCACGAGTTGCGGTACTGAATGCGATAAAAGCGGATGTTGAAACAGCGAAACAAAAAATTTCGAACAAGCTGCTTAATCCACCTAAAATCGTCTATCCAGAAAATCTTCCTGTTAGTCAGAAAAAACAAGCTATTTATGATGCGATAAAACAGCATCAAGTGGTGATCATCGCGGGTGAAACAGGGTCCGGTAAAACGACTCAGATCCCCAAAATATGTCTGGAATTAGGGCGAGGCGTTAAAGGGCTAATCGGTCATACACAACCAAGGCGACTAGCCGCTCGTGCGGTAGCAACCCGTCTAGCTCAAGAGCTTGAAAGCGAAGTCGGAACTATTGTTGGTTATAAAGTTCGCTTTAGTGATCAAGTGAGTGATAGTACACAAGTCAAATTAATGACAGATGGCATTTTGTTAGCAGAACTGCAAAATGATAGGTTACTGCTGCAATATGATACGATCATTATCGATGAGGCTCACGAACGTAGCCTAAATATCGATTTTATCTTAGGTTACCTGCGCCAATTATTACCTAAACGTCCTGATCTAAAAGTCATTATTACGTCAGCAACTATCGATCCTGAACGTTTCTCTCGCCATTTTAATCAGGCACCCATTATTGAAGTGTCGGGGAGAACTTATCCCGTTGAAGTGCGTTATCGCCCGATTATGGGGGATGATAATGACAGCGACCGCGATCAAATCGATGGCATCATTGATGCTGTAAATGAGCTTGGGCAGGAAAGCTCAGGGGATATTTTGATCTTTATGAGCGGTGAACGAGAAATCCGCGATACCGCTGATGCCTTGTCAAAATTACAATTGCGCCATACCGAAATTTTACCGCTATTTGCTAGGCTATCGAATAGTGAACAAAATCGCATATTCCACCCACATGGTGGGCGGCGAATTATTTTAGCTACTAACGTTGCTGAAACGTCTTTGACCGTGCCTGGCATCAAATATGTTATTGATACTGGTTATGCGCGAATAAGCCGTTACAGTGTTAGAACCAAGGTGCAGCGCTTACCTGTTGAACCGATCTCCCAAGCTTCAGCAAATCAGCGTAAAGGTCGCTGTGGTCGTGTTTCTGATGGTATTTGTATTCGTTTATATTCTGAAGAGGACTTTTTAAGTCGCCCAGAGTTTACCGATCCTGAAATACTAAGAACCAATTTGGCGTCTGTTATTTTACAAATGACCTCAATTGGCTTAGGAGATATTAGCGCATTTCCATTTGTCGAAGCTCCGGATAAACGTAATATTCAAGATGGCGTGAAGTTATTAGAAGAGCTTGGGGCTATTCAGGCGCATCAACAGAGTGAACGCGGTTATATATTGACGGATATTGGTCGTCAATTGGCGCAACTACCGGTTGACCCACGTCTCGCTCGAATGGTGATAGAAGCGAGAAAGCTAGGGGCAGTCAGGGAAACCATGGTGATTGTGGCGGCATTATCGATTCAAGACCCAAGGGAGCGCCCATTAGATAAACAACAAGCGGCAGATGAAAAGCATCGCCGCTTCCACGATAAACAATCTGATTTCTTAGCATTCCTTAATCTGTGGGATTACTTAAAAGAGCAGCAAACCGCTTTATCAAATGCGCAATTTAGAAAAATGTGCCGCCAAGATTTTTTGAACTATTTACGCATTCGAGAGTGGCAAGATCTCTATACTCAATTGAGGCAAGTTGTTAAAGAGCAAGGTTTTCCAATTAATAGTGCAGCGGCAGATTACCGGTGTATTCATACATCATTACTTGCTGGGCTGCTATCTCATATCGGTCAAAAAGATGTAGAAAAACCAGAATTTACAGGCGCTAGGAATGCAAGATTCACTATCTTCCCCGGCTCAGGTTTATTTAAAAAGCCCCCAAAATGGGCAATGGTCGCCGAGTTAGTAGAAACGTCAAAATTATGGGGGCGGGTGGCTGCAACTATTGAGCCTGAATGGATAGAGCCGTTAGCGGAGCACCTTGTTAAGCATCATTACAGCGAACCTCATTGGTCTAAATCGCAAGGTGCTGTGATGGCCTCTGAAAAGGTCACTTTGTATGGATTACCGATCGTCGCCGCGCGCCAAGTGAATTACGGGAAAATCGACCCCTTATTGTGTCGCGAACTCTTCATTCGTCATGCACTGGTCGAAGGGGATTGGGTTACTCGTCACGCATTTTTCAGGGAAAATCGTAAGCTATTGGCGGAAGTTGAAGATTTAGAACACAAGTCTCGTCGTCGTGATATTTTGGTTGATGATGAAACCTTGTTTGCGTTTTATGACCAGCGTATTCCTAATGATGTGATCTCTACTCGCCATTTTGATAAGTGGTGGAAGGTTGCTTCAAAACAGCAGCCCGATCTCCTGAACTTTGAAAAAAATATGTTGATCAAAGAGGATGCGGCGCACGTTTCATTGCTAGATTATCCAAACTTTTGGCATCAAGGTGAGCTGAAATTCCGCTTAAGTTATCAATTTGAGCCAGGAACGGAGGCAGATGGGGTGACAGTGCATATCCCATTAGCCATTTTAAACCAAGTACACAATGTTGGTTTTGAGTGGCAAGTTCCGGGGTTACGTCAAGAACTGATTATTGCGTTGATTAAATCATTACCTAAGCCTGTACGTCGGAATTTTGTGCCTGCACCTAATTATGCCGCGGCATTTCTTGAAAGAGTACCGACACCAGATGGTAGCCTACTTGATAAGCTTGAGCGTGAATTACGTCGCATGACAGGGGTGACTGTTGAACGTGATGCTTGGCAATTAGACCAACTACCTAGCCATTTGAAAATGACATTCCGCGTAGTGGGTGAAAAAAATAAAACCATCGCTGAAGGTCAAGATCTGGATGAATTGAAAAATCGGCTCAAAGAAAAGGTACAAGAAACCCTTTCCGAAGTGGTTGATGATGGCATTGAACAAAGCGGCTTACATATCTGGAGCTTTGGTGAGTTACCTCAACGTTACGAACAGAAACGAGGAGGGTATTCTGTTAAGGCTTATCCGGCCTTAGTGGATGAAAGAAACAGTGTTGGGATCCGCGTTTTCGAAACCGAATTTGAACAACAACAAGCGATGTGGGGTGGTGTACGTAGGTTACTGTTACTGAATATTCCATCGCCAATTAAATACTTACATGAAAAACTCCCGAACAAATCTAAACTGGGATTATATTTTAATCCGTATGGAAAAGTTTTAGAGTTAATCGATGATTGTATCGCCTGTGGTGTTGATCAACTCATTGCGACTTATGGTGGCCCTGTGTGGACGGAAGATGGGTTTGGCAAGTTACAAGAGTTTGTGCGGGCTGAACTCAATGATGTAGTTGTACAAATCGCGAAACAAGTTGAGCAAATACTCACTGCGGTATTTGCAATCAATAAACGCTTAAAAGGACGCGTTGACTTTGCGATGGCAATGGCACTTTCGGATATAAAAGGGCAGATGTCTAACTTAGTCTTTAAAGGCTTTGTCACTGAACATGGTTGGAAACGGCTTCCTGACGTGCTCCGTTATTTGAATGGTATTGAGCGCCGATTAGAAAAACTGGCGATTGATCCTAATAGAGACCGTGCCCAAATGAGTAAAGTGGAGCATGTGACACAAATGTGGCAGCAATGGAAGGCGAAACTGATACCAGTACAACAACAATTACCGGAAGTACAAGAGATCCGTTGGATGATCGAAGAGTTGCGTATAAGCCTATTTGCACAGCAGCTTGGTACGCCGTATCCGATTTCGGATAAACGGATTATTCAATCAATGGAAAATTTAAGTCAGTCACTTGTATAAAACACAGAGTTAGATGATAACCTTCAAAACCCCATCATGATGCTAAAGATGGGGTTTTTTTATCGTTATCGGTTATGGATAAACAATTTGTAATGTCGCAGTTGCATTGGCTTTCCCCGCACTAACAGAGGGGTGGATTTGCACATATTGAGCTTCGAAATAAATGGCATAGGGGGAGCGGTCAAAGCTAGTTCCCAAATTAAAGACTTTATTTAGAGGGATTGGCTCACCTTGAAAACGCAGTTGTAAACCAATCCCTTGGGCGCTATCAGGTCTTTTATCTAGTGCAATCACAGAATGATCTGCACTGTGACTGGCTCGCCCACTAAGGATAATGCCCACAGAGGTTTCTCCACTACAATTTAGCGTAAGATAAAAAGAGACGGGGGCGGAATGGCTACCAATCCCCCTAAACTGGCTCTGTTTGACTTTCTTCATTTTTACTCGTTTATGTTTTTCGAGCAGTTCACAGCTAGGCGTAACAATCTTTGTATTTAGGAAACGATAACTTTGAACAGGTAAATGGCCAATTGATGCTTCAATCAGACGATGAGAGCTAAGTATCCCTGAACCTGTGATGTTTTTTGTTTTCACCAATTGTACTCGGATCCCATTTAATGCATTACCACAATAGCTATAACGATGAGAGGTAATGTGGCAAGCATTGGGTGAGTCATTAACAAAAGGTAACTTATCTCGGCTAAATGCTGCTCCCTGTGGGATAAAGCGAAGGCCAATACCGTCAATATTTGTTTGATAAATTGAGTTATAACCATTTGATAGTAATGGGAACTGGCTATTTTCCCATTTTGCTTGAACGGGTGAGCGACAATCTACCATGATTGGATTGTCACTAAGACCGTTTAAGGTCACCTCTTGGATCACTGACCCCACCGCTAATCGATGAGGTACAGTTACCGTACCGAGGGATAACACAGTATGATGTGGCGTGAAATTTGGCACATATTGGCATTGAGAAGCATAAGCGTTATGTGTAACGAATATACAGCAAGGCCATAAACGAGAAATTAAAGTCATCATAAAGCTTCCTTGCGCTGACAAATCACCGGAACATGGTAAAACCCTTGATTCAGATCTGTTTCTAATAGTTGGTATTGAAATTCACATTGCTGCGATTGTTTTGCTCCCCATTTCAATTTTATTGTGCCTGATGGCTCAAGCCCACTTAAATAGACTTGGCCCATATCGTTAATAATCCCTACATTAATATCATTGCTTGTTAGTTCTCCTTTTTCTGTTACGAGGCTGGCAAGCGCACCAAAAGGGGCCAATTTCCCATCCGCAAGCCGAATAGTAAAGAAAGAGCGTTTGCCCCGTTTGACGGGGAAGTGAACCAGTACCAATGCCCCTTTCGTTGGTAAAATAGATTGAAAACTCGTTTCAATTTCAGTATCTACAGGTAAGGTCTGTGTATCAATAACAAAGTTATTACGCCGATAAGGTTGTAGCTGATTGATAATCGCATGGCCTTTGCTATCGGTATTGGTATTGAGTTGAGCATCCAAACGGACGTCTTGCGTATCAGGTACAACCAATAAAGCGGAAGTTTCCCCACGACTCGGTGTTAGCGTGATGCCATACGGATGAGCCACCACTGAACTTCGAAATCCATAGTGCAATTGATGCTCTTGTTTGTAGCCATAACCCGCATTTAAAATAAATTTATTATGATGATACTGAGTATAAAATCGTGTGTCTGATTCATTTTTCGGCCTCATACAACAGCGGTTATTTAGAGAGTTATGCTGTAGAGTATAAGAAATAAAATTATCTTCTAGGATGGCTCCCGTTAATGTTGCTTGCTGGCTTTGATAGTTATTTGGCGCATATTGTGATTGGTAACTAAAATGCGTATTAGGCAACCAAGCGTTCACTGGAATAATTATGGAAGCAGAAAAGATATACTCTGGCTTTTGCTCAATGATAGAATAATTTGACTGGCAGTTAAGGCTAAAATGGTATTCGTTTATATTGCCTGAATAATTGAGATTGTAGGCCCACTGATATTCTCTTTGCTCTCTAAACCTCTGTTGCGATGCTGATAATGATATATTTCCAAAATAACCTAACCCTTGTGATAAATGTAGCTTAATGATCTGTTGAGGGTAGGCGGTGTTAGATAAGTTTATTTTATCCAATACATCAGTGAACTGCCGTAACTTAGGGTCATCGGTCCATTGAACATTAAATGTAAACTCAGTTGCGGTGGGCGTGATTAACTTTGAATATTCAAACTGATAACTATTTGATTTATTTTTCTGACTGTAGGATTGTGTCCAATCAATAGTCAAATCGCCAATTTCATTGGCTGAAAATGAGCTGCCTAATATCAGTGATTTAAAAGGTGATGAGAAAATAGAACCAGTATACGCAGTGATATTATTGTTAATACCATATTTTATTTCGCTAATGAAAAAATAAGGTAGTGCAGAGCGTGAGCGGTTAGAGACCATTCCACTGTTTAAGGCATAGCGAAATTGGCCTTTTTTGATCATCAGTGGCGAAGAAGAAAAAGGGTATTGGTATTGACGAACTCGACCACTAGACTCAGTGATCGTCATTTCTAAGACGCCTTTATGGGCTAATGGTTTCAATTGATTTAGTGTAAATGGCCCCGCAGGTAAATAATCATTATAAATGATAATATTATTTTGCCTTACAGTCACCTGAGCCGGACTATGATTAATGCCTTGTAATATGGGTGAATAATATGCATCATAATCCGGAAACATTAATTCATCATTAGAGAGTGAGATCCCTTTAAAAGAGTATGGGATAAAAAATGAGGAGGCAAGGTAATACTCGCCTAAGATAAATTGACTTTTTAATGACCTAATCGGGTAGGATAAAGTTGTATTATAACTCTCCCATTGTTGGTGTGAGTTTGAGTAAACTAAATTATTTCTTAGGCGCCATCCTAGATAGTTAATACCATTTTGCAATGACAGGTTAAAGCTATTATTGTCATTAATGTACTTATTCGAGTTATAACTTCCGGATAGGTTATAATCAATATAAGCTGACGTTACGCCATCATCCCATTGTGATTGGAGGTTATTCTCATTAGTGTCACTATTTAAGTAATGATGAGGGATATTGATATCCAACGTTAAGTGATTAAAGTCAAAATGATGAAAATAACCCTCGATAATTGTTGAAAGGTGGCTAGCTAGGTTGTCATTTTTATCAAACGTCATTGTATTTAATGTTTTTTCATGCAGGCCAATTTTTAATAATTGATTTCGACTGAATATTGGTACTAACTGTTGATCTATATATTGAAAACTTACATTTTCAGTAAATAGTCTAACATTGTTGACAATAACATCAACGGCATAAATCCCTTCGGGTTGATTATCTAGATTTAATATAATATTTTCAATATCATTAATATTTTCAATGTTATCAAGTGCCTCAAGATTAAAATATTCAGCATATGCCAAAAGAGGAGTCGTGATTAAAAACAGCATTAATAAATTGATATTATTTTTTTTCATCATCATTAAAGAGTTGTTGAGAAATTAATTGTGTTTTACCGCCATAATCATTTAATGCGCTCCAAGAAACAGAATTCAATTGAGGCAATACTATTTTCCAAGATAATTGCCCAAAGGGGGCTATCATGCCAGGCTCTGCAATCTCTTTACCATTAAGGTATAGTTCTCGCAGCGTAATATAGTGCCCAGTAGGATTTGTTGCCGTTACTTTTTGGTTATTATAGCTAAAGGTGACCTCTTTAAATGCAGATTCGGCACTGCTATTTAAAGATTCAGGCCGATAAAATAGCTTGAAACTGGATTTCACAACAATATGTAAATTATTTTCTGTATTTTCATGAATGGCAGGAAGAGACTTGATATGTAACCAGTAGAGAGTCTCTTGATCAGTTTGGTTTAATGGCGCCACTTTTATCACTCTTAATTTATTTAATGAGGCAGGTTTTAGCTTAAATAGTGGTGGTGTAATAATAAAATCATTAGACCGTTGATTATCTTTCTCAACCCATGATTGAATAAGGTAAGTCGTTTGCTCCTCAGGGTTCTCAATAGATAATGATATTTCCCTATCGTTTTCAGGATAAACAAACCGCGTGCCATTAATAATAATTCCGGCATAAGAGAGAAAAGGAAGCAATAATAAAAAGGTGACTGTTATTTTCATGATAATTAATGAGAGAGAAGAGAACCTCTCTCTCATCTCCTCTTTTATTGATAAATAATGCTAAAATGCGCTAATGCATCTGCTGAGCCGGGAATGATTTGATCACTGGTTGCAATATATTTAGCCACAAAATTCATTTCTACCGTTTTACTTGGGGTTATTTCTTTAAACTGGCTTCCCCCATTTAGTGGTATACGGCGAACACTATTTTCTTCATAAAGGCCTATTGCAATACCTGTTGCAGCAGGTGAGGTTGCATTTGGTGATAATCCTAATAAAGAAGGGTTAGCACTATCACTTTTACCATCAAACTTAAATTGAATTTTCTTATAATCGGTAGGGCAATTAGATAATGTTATTCTAAATGGTGTTGCTGCGGCAGCACTATTTTTATTAGTAAAAGCGGCTACAGAAACCTTCCCCATATTTACCACTTTATGTACAGAATTAGTATCAACAGAGCACGCCGTTGGAATTATACTGCCAACGAACTTTATTTCACCATCTGCTGAAAAAGAAATAGAATGATTAAAAAATAAAATAAGTAATATATATTTTAATAAACTGTTCATTGTATGACCTTGTAAATTATTTGCTGTGTGATTTCTATCAGTATATGTTGCTGATTGAGCGCAATATAATAAGTCTATTTTTTATGTTAAAAAGGGGTAAATTGGCGTGCACAAAACCAAATGATTTGATATCGACTTTCTTTTTCATCCTAAAGTTTTGTTTTTAACATTTGCATTATGAAAATGATTTTCAGCATGATACTCCGTTTATTGTTCTTAAAAATTAAGAGTAGGGTATAACCGTTAAATTTTTAACGATTATAGCATCAAAACACACTAATTTAGTTACAACATACTAGTTGTTTGGAGAGTACCTAATGAAACAACAGTGCCAATACAAAAAATAACGTGACTAGGCTAGCTAAGAATTAAATGGGAAATCAATCCAAGGTAGGGTGAATAGGGGGGGAAAATGGTAAATCAGAGTCTCTATTTACTCCCTTTGCTAGTTTTAGCAGAGAGAGTAAAAACACAAACTGTCTGTATGGGAAATGAGCAAAACACTACAGTGTTTTACTTGTTACGCTATGCAAATAGGGCGAACCATTGGTTTTTACGGCGTTTAAAGAGAATGGGTGTAACTCCTTTGAGCCTTTCTCATTTAACTTCTGGCGACATCTAATTTTTCTGGCACAGGCACTATTCGAAAAATGAAGCTTATTGATTTTTTTAACTTTAGCGCTAAAACCAATGTCTTGTGATAATTGAATTCTCTCATTTTTGGTTATGGTATATGAATGTTCATTACGTAATATTAAGTACATGTTACCTCCTGAATGCAATCATTAGATAATATATGATTCACTTACAAATGATTTAAAAAAGCGCTGCTAGAACTAATGAAGGAAGAAGTATCGATGAGATCACTACACTGAATACTAGAGCCTTTTCAGTGTAGTGATTGTAATTGAAGCTAGAATAGATAGTAGGTTGCGGGCACTGCCCCCGCGATAATAGCCAGAGCGATAATCTTTTCAGCCATATTAAGTGGAGCTTGTTGGGATTGCTGAGTTCGCGCATACCAAAAAACAAGTATACCAGGCGCATATAAAACGACAGACAGCATAAGGTTGATCAGTCCAGAAGCATAAAGCAGCCAAAGACCATAGAGGCTGGCCACCATTCCAACCATCAGTAGCAGCTTATTATGGCGTTCAAAAGCGACTTTTATGAGAAAAGCACCCACTAAAAAGTAAGGAACCAAAATCATCTCAGAAGCGATTGTTAGGAGCGTATTGTAATTACTCCCACTTAGCCAAATTAAGACTAGAGAAAGCTGTACGGCACCATTTGTTAACCACAGGGAGGAGGATGGAGCATCATTCTTATTCAGTTTATTGAATATTTTAGGGAATGATTGATATTGCGCTGCGATATAAGGCACTTCGGCAGCCATAATTGTCCAACTCAGGTATGCTCCACACACAGAGATAATAAGCCCCGCTGCGATAATGATCTCACCACTTGAACCAATTAAACCTACCATTAAATTGGCCATTGATGGATTTTTTATTTCAGCAAGCTCAGCCCTTGGCATAAGGCCTAACGAGAGAAGGGTCACTAGGATATAGATGATTAATGCAGAACTAACGGCGAAAACAGTGGCTAAGCCAACATCACGGCGGTTTTTAGCGCGAGCAGAGACAACGACAGCTCCTTCGATACCAATAAACACCCACAACGTGATCAACATAGTGTCTTTAACTTGCTGCCAAACAGGCACTCCGAGGGAAATCCCACTAAAATCTGCATCGAACACATCAAGTTTGAAAGCGACAAATGCTAGGATAATAAATAGCCCTAATGGGATTAATTTTGCCATAGTGGCTAGCTTATTAATTCCCGCCGCCGTTTGAACACCACGCAACACTAAATAGTGCACAATCCATAATAAGATGGATTCACCAACTAAGGCTTGCCAAGTGTTACCATCGCCAAAAATAATCCTATCGGGTGTATCAGTAAAAAAGCTGATGGCCGCAAAAACGATAACTAAGTAAGAGACATTAGCGATAACCGCACATAGCCAATAACCCCATGCGGAACAAAAACCAATCAGTTCACCGAAACCTTCTTTTGCATAAGTAAAAATGCCCCCATCAAGATCTGGGCGTATACGAGAAAGTAGCAGTAGAGAGAAAGCTAAAAATAAAATGCCAATGCCTGTAATTGACCAGCCAATGATAAGTGCCAAAGGGCTGGCAACTTCAGCCATATTTTGTGGAAGGCTAAAGACACCTGCACCCACCATTGAGCTGAGAACTAATGCGGTGAGTGCTGTAAGACTGAGTGTATGTTTCAATGTATGTCCTGGTTATTCTACAATCAAAAGTTAAAATAACGTTAAATCTACAATTTTATAATGTATTTAAGCTGGAACAATTTTAAATTATAGATTGTTTATCTGTCGTACTGATAAAGTGAGGGGGATTCTACGAATGAAACGACGGTTATGCAATGGAAAACTATTCAGTTTGATAAGATTTTTATTCAGTGGGAAAATCAGCAGTCAAACGTTTTTTTCAGAAATAAAAAAGCCAGCTCGAAAATGGAGCTGGCTTGGTTAGTTAGTATACTTATTACTTAAAGAGGTCAGCGCTGATGGTTACGCTACCGCCATTTGACTGCCACTCACGTGTGATATGGAAGTATTTGGCACCTTTAGCTTCAGCACGTTTGGCAATTTGATAACGCACTTCTGGTGTATTGGTGTAATAACCCGAGAAAGTGATCGAATCAAATGGAACCATTTGTGCAGCAGCGGTTTTATTAACTTCTTCGATAACATAGCCACTTGGCAATGTTACGCTGGTTTTGCCTGGTGCACTGCTTGATGTTTCAAAGAAACGACCAACGGCAGTAGTTGGTTCTTCAGATGAAGCAACGCCAGGAATACGTACTTTTTTGGCGGCTTCACCACCTTCCGCTAATAATGCTTGACCCGCTTCTGAATCTGCTGGTACGACAGCTTCCTCTAGCTGAACTTGGCGCTTAGGCGCATCTTTTTTATAGACATAAGCGGTAGCTAGGGTATTTCCACCATCGTTTACAGCGATGTTACGAACAACATAGAATGATGCTGCGCCTTTTTCTTTTGCTTTCTTCGCAATAGCTTCATAAAGATCAGGCTGAGAAGGGTAGAAACCACTGACGGTAACAGCATCAAATGGTTCATACTGTGTTGCGTCTGCTTTTGACATCTCTTCAACGCCACCAAATACGCGACGTTTGCTTTCTTCCACAGATTTTGCATCTTTTTGGTAAAGATCTGCAACAACGCGCATGTTACCGCTATCACCCACATCATCAAGGCTCTGGATATAGAAAGCGTAAGCGCCTAATTTATCAGCCCGGCGTGAGACGGCATCGGATGCTTCATAAATAGCATTAAAGCGCCCAGTCACTGTTATGCGCTCATAAGGTTTTAACTCTTCAGCCTGTTTGGGCGTCAGTTCAACAGCTGCCTGTACAGCAGTAATACTGGTTAATGATAACACCGCGGCTGCGATGGCCGTAGTTTTCAGCTTCATACAAAATCCTTCCGACTTGCGCAATTTATTTTAAAAGTGCTGAACTTTAGTTGTATCACATGGCTATGATTATTACACGTAACCAATCAAGTTGTCTCATAATTTTATTTTTTATAAGAAATAAATATTCATTGACTAGTCATAATTACCAGATTTTTTTAGCTATCCAGTATTTTATTGACCTAAAACTAAGATTTTCACTGCGAATTCCATTTACTGTTTAAGAATCGAGATCAATTATGGATCAAGAAGGTTATTTTCAGTAGGTTATTAGAACTCCATAGAACTGTTTTCGGCTAAAAATAGGACTTTTCTATCTAAGATGGTTAATTTTTAGCAAATTTAACAAATACAAAATTACTTTGGCTTTGAAAAGGGAACATTATGCGTATTGGTATACCTAGAGAACGACTTGCCAATGAAGCTCGTGTTGCTGCTACACCCTCGACGGTGACTCAACTGATTAAGTTAGGTTTCAGTGTCTGTATCGAAAGTGAAGCAGGACATTTAGCGAGTTTTGAGGATGCGGCTTATGAGCAGTCGGGGGCTGAGATTGTTGATCGTGACACCGCTTATTCAGCCGATATTGTTTTTAAAGTCAATGCACCACTAGACGATGAAATTGGATTACTGAAAGAAGGTGCAACGCTGGTGAGTTTTATCTGGCCAGCGCAAAATGCTGAATTGATGGATGCCTTAAAAGCAAGAAACATCAATGTATTCGCTATGGATGCAGTGCCGCGGATTTCCCGTGCGCAATCATTAGATGCCTTAAGTTCAATGGCAAATATCGCAGGTTATCGTGCAATTGTCGAAGCTGCTCATGAATTTGGTCGTTTTTTTACTGGTCAAATTACAGCAGCCGGTAAGGTACCGCCAGCGAAAGTGATGGTCATTGGTGCTGGGGTTGCTGGGCTGGCGGCAATCGGTGCTGCTGGTAGCTTGGGAGCGGTTGTACGTGCATTTGATACGCGTCCAGAAGTTAAAGAGCAAGTGCAGAGTATGGGAGCCGAATTCCTTGAGTTAGATTTTAAAGAGGAAGCAGGCAGCGGCGATGGCTATGCGAAAGTCATGTCCGAAGCGTTTATTAAGGCGGAAATGGCTTTATTTGCTGCACAAGCTAAAGAAGTCGACATTATCGTCACTACCGCACTCATTCCTGGGCGTCCAGCACCTAAATTAATTACCAAAGAGATGGTTGAGTCAATGAAACCTGGTAGTGTGATTGTTGACTTAGCGGCGCAAACAGGGGGGAACTGTGAGTTAACCCAAGCGGATAAATTGGTTGTGACTGATAATGGTGTCAAAATTATTGGTTATACCGATTTACCAAGCCGTCTACCGACTCAATCATCGCAATTGTATGGCACAAACCTTGTTAACTTGATGAAGTTACTGTGCAAAGAGAAGAATGGCGAAATCAATATTGATTTTGATGACGTTGTGATCCGCGGTGTTACCGTTATTAAACAAGGTGAAATCACGTGGCCTGCTCCCCCCATTCAAGTATCTGCTCAGCCGCAGGCGAAGCCTCAAGTGGCGGAAAAAGAAAAAGCGCCTGAGAAGAAGAAAATGTCGCCTGTAGTTAAGTATGGCTTAATGGCATTAGCGATCATTCTATTCGGTTGGTTTGCAAACTCAGCGCCAAAAGAGTTCTTATCACACTTTACGGTATTTGCCCTCGCTTGCGTTGTCGGTTATTACGTTGTGTGGAACGTAACACATGCGTTGCATACACCATTGATGTCTGTCACCAATGCAATTTCAGGCATTATTGTTGTCGGTGCAGTATTGCAAATAGGCTCGGGAGGATGGGTTAGTTTCTTATCTTTCATTGCCATATTGATTGCAAGTATCAATATATTCGGTGGGTTTACTGTTACCCAGCGTATGTTAAAAATGTTTCGTAAAGGATAAGGGGTAACGTATGTTGTCGAGTGGAATTGTAACGGCAGCTTATATTGTTGCTGCTATCCTATTTATATTCAGCCTAGCAGGGTTATCACGCCATGAAAGCTCTCAGCGTGGTAATACTTATGGTATTGCAGGTATGGCGATTGCTTTACTGGCTACCATCTTTGGCCCAGATAGTGCCAATATTGGCTGGATGATTGTTGCGATGGTCATTGGTGCAGTGATTGGTATTCGTCTGGCCAAAAAAGTTGAAATGACCGAAATGCCAGAATTGGTCGCTATTTTACATAGCTTTGTTGGTCTAGCGGCTGTTTTGGTTGGTTTTAATAGTTTTATTGCCAGTGAAGGTCATGCAGACGCGGTGATGGAAAATATCCATCTGACGGAAGTGTTCTTAGGCATATTTATTGGTGCGGTCACCTTCACAGGATCCGTGGTGGCTTATGGGAAATTGTCCGGTAAGATCTCATCGAAACCGATGATGCTACCTAATCGCCACAAACTAAACTTAGCGGCGCTCGTTGTCTCATTTGTGTTATTGCTGATCTTTGTTAAAACAAATAGTGTTGGCTTACAAGTCTTTGCCATGCTGATCATGACGGTTATTGCTTTGGCATTTGGCTGGCACTTAGTTGCTTCGATTGGTGGTGCAGATATGCCAGTTGTTGTGTCAATGCTGAACTCATATTCAGGTTGGGCAGCCGCTGCGGCAGGTTTTATGTTGAGTAATGACTTGCTCATCGTGACAGGAGCATTGGTCGGTTCGTCGGGTGCTATCCTCTCTTATATTATGTGTAAAGCCATGAACCGCTCCTTTATCAGTGTTATTGCTGGAGGCTTTGGTACAGATGGCTCCTCAACGGGTAATGAAGAGGAGATGGGCGAATACCGTGAAACAACGGCGGAAGAAGTGGCAGAATTATTGAAAAATTCAACCTCTGTCATTATTACTCCAGGTTATGGATTGGCGGTTGCTCAAGCACAATATCCTGTTCACGATATTACGGCTAAGTTGCGTGAGAGAGGCATCAATGTGCGTTTCGGTATCCACCCTGTAGCAGGGCGCTTACCTGGGCACATGAACGTCTTATTAGCTGAAGCAAAAGTACCTTATGACATAGTACTGGAAATGGATGAAATTAATGATGATTTCTCTGATACCGATACAGTATTGGTTATTGGTGCGAACGATACTGTTAACCCTGCGGCACAAGAGGATCCAAATAGTCCAATTGCCGGCATGCCAGTGTTGGAGGTTTGGAAAGCAAACAATGTGATTGTATTTAAGCGTTCAATGAATACCGGCTATGCAGGTGTACAAAATCCATTGTTTTTCAAAGAAAACACGCAGATGTTATTTGGTGATGCAAAAGCCAGCGTTGATGCGATTTTAAAAGCACTTTAATATACTAACCTCAAAAGCTCTGTAGGCAACTACAGGGCTTTTTTATGGGTAAAAATGGGTTGTATAAGAAACTATCTTATTAAAAATTCAGTCTATCTCATTATGTTGTGCATTAGTTTCATTTTAATTTTAAAACCGGAGAATAGAAAATAGCCGTCATTTTATCGTCCACATGATGCTATTTTATTCACTTTAATCATAACGAGGAGGCCAATATTATGGCTCTCAACTGTGTAAATAAGGCTTCCTCACGATTACCAATGGATTTGTTTCAGGATTGGACATTGATAATGGGTTAGCATTGGGAATTAAATAACGTATTACAGTGAGTCGACGAGGGGGGAGCCGTTAATATCTCTGCTGAAGGTAAATTAGAGATATTTTCAATTAGATAGTTTTTATATTACCCAATATACAAATTTTATGAGTAATACTGCTGGCAAAAATAGTGGGGATACTAATTTTTGCGCATTGAAGCACTGAATGTGTATTCATTTATCGCAAAAGCGCTGAGTTACCTACAGCGCTTTTGCCACTTTAAAATAAATCTACTTAAGGTTGAGCGATAAAATTAATCATCATCAACTGTGATTGGGCAAACGAAACCATCAGGCTTAATCGCTAATAGGTCACATTTCAATTTGTCGATAACATGTTCTGCTGTATTCCCAAGAAAAGCTGCGGAAATCCCAGTTCTGCCTAATATACCTAGGACAACGACGCCGGCATGTAACTCCTCACAGATTTCAGGGATGATTTTCTCAGGTAACCCTTCACGGACGTGAGTGTATTTTTCATCAATCGAAAATTTCTGGCGTAATTCCTTCATGGCAATGAGATGTTGCCCACGTAGTGCATTGTTATAAAGGCTTGGGTCGAAATCAGGTAGTTCTATTGCAATATTCATTGGCGCAATAGGGTATGCGCTGACCAAATGAATTTCCTGATCTTTCACAATACGTGTTGCTAAATCCTTCGTTTTCTCAACCAACTTAATATTGAGGTCATCATGATAGGATTCTTCATTTGATAAATTGACGGCCACAACAACCGAACCATGATCTGGCCAGACTTTATCTTTAACCATCCATACAGGAGAAGGGCATTTTCTTAAAAGGTGCCAGTCCAGCGGCGTAAAAATAATCGACTCAAAGTTATCTGTTTGATGAGCCATTTTCAGAAGCAGGTCGTGTTCACCACTAATCACTTCCTGAATGATGGCTTCGTAAGGTTTATTATGCCAAATCACTTTAATTTCTATCTCAATACCTGCTTCCAGATAGAAATGCGCTTGTTGTTTAATCCAAGCAGCCTTTTGATTAATGACACCCTTACGCATTGCATCACGCTCTTCAGGTGATAGCAACGTGGTCATATCATAAGAGAGATCATAGATAGGTAAGAATGCTTTAATCCGTCCACCATTACGTTGCACTATGTAGACAGCACGTCGTAATGCTGGTTGATCATCCTGATTTGGGTCAATTGCAACTAGGAGATTTCTATAGTTTGCCATATTAAAATCCTCATAACGGCTGGACATTCCCTACTAAAGATAAACTAAGGTATTGAGGAAAAATAGGCAAGATTTGATGAAAAATAATAATGATGGGTCACAAAATAGTGACCCACCGAGAATTATGAACAAGAGACAGTGGAGACTTTACCTGCAATATCAGTCAGTTTTTCCATATCTTCAATAGTGATATATTTGCCTTTAACACTTAACATGCCGCTTTTTTGGAAACGTCCTAAAAGTCGACTAATCGTTTCAACGGTAAGGCCTAAATAGTTACCAATATCACCACGAGTCATCGTTAAGCGGAATTCTCTTGGAGAGAAGCCGCGCTCTGCAAAGCGATGAGACAGGTTAAGAATAAATGCAGCTAAACGTTCTTCCGCATTTTTCTTAGACAATAAAAGGATCATTTCTTGATCGCCTTTTATTTCGCCGCTCATCAAACGCATGATTTGTTGGCGTAGATTAGGCATCTTACCTGACAAATCATCGAGAGTTTCGAATGGGATTTCACAAACCATTGATGTTTCAAGAGCTTGTGCAAAACTTGGGTGCTGTGTATGTATAATTGCATCAAAACCAACCAGGTCACCAGCAAGATGGAAGCCTGTAATTTGCTCATCACCTTCTTCAGTGATGGTGTAACTTTTGATTGTTCCTGAGCGAATGGCATACAAAGAACGTAATTCATCGCCGGCTTTAAACAGCGCCTGACCCTTTTGAATCGGTTTTTTACGTTCAATGATATTATCAAGTTGATCCAGTTCATGTTCATTCAGTGTGAAGGGAATGCACAGTTGGCTAATACTGCAGTCCTGACAATGAATAGCACAACCACCAGACTGGATGCGACGAACAACTCTTTTTTCTGGGATCATATTAAATGCTCAATACAAGTTAAAATTATTGATATGAGTCAATTTTAACATAAGATAATGCAACTGATAAGTAGAAATATAAAACAGAAGTATCTCAAATAGAAAAGCGTATAAAAACAAAGTAGTTAATCAAATTACATAGTTCATTATAACATCATGATATTCCTTATTTAACTTAAATAACCATTAAGTTAAGTAAAAAATTCTTTAATAGATAAAAGGGGTTATCTATTAAATATCTATTTAAAAGATATATTTTGATAAATTTAAAAATTAACATTAGTTATAATATTTAAACAATAATGCAATATTCGACTTAAAAATGAAAACTTCAGAGGAGCATCAAATGGTAAATAATCCATTAAATATTCCCAATACGATGAAAGTAATAAATATCGCGGAGCACGGTGGAGCAGAAAAACTGCAAATAATTGAACAACCATTGCCCGTACTATCAGAGGGTTATTTATTGGTTAAAGTTGAGGCTGCTGGTGTTAATCGCCCTGATGTTCTTCAACGTATGGGGGCTTATCCGCCACCTCCAGATGCTTCACCTATTTTAGGGCTTGAAGTCGCAGGAACCATTGTTGCAAAAGCAGACGATGTTCAACAATGGCAGATTGGAGATAATATTTGTGCGTTAGTTGCTGGAGGTGGTTACGCCGAATATTGTCTTGTACATCAAGATATTGCATTACCATTAGGTCACTTATCATTTGTTGAGGGAGCGGCTATACCTGAAAACTTTTTTACTGTTTGGGCGAATGTTTTTCAGATTGGTAAATTGAAAAAGGGTGAAACAGTGCTCATTCATGGTGGAACATCCGGTATTGGATCCGTTGCTATCATGTTAGCAAAAGCATTTGGTGCCACGGTGATCACAACAGTCGGCTCAGCAGAAAAGGTAGAAGTCGCAAAATCATTAGGGGCGGACTGTATAATTAATTACCGAAACGATGATTTTGTTCAACACACTCTTGATTACACGCGTTCTCAAGGGGTTGATATGGTTGTTGATATTGTTGGTGGTGATTATGTGGATAAAAATTATCAAGTCGCCGCAAAATTCGGGCGGATCATTCAAATAGGAATGATGAAAGGTAACCCTAAGAGCCTCAATTTAATGCCTTTAATGATTAAACGTTTGATTCACACAGGGTCAACCATGCGTTCACGTACCGTTGCTGAAAAATCCAGCATCGCCGCAGAGTTAAAGCAGCACGTTTGGGGGATGTTGCAAAAAGGTGAATTAAAACCTTTTATTAACAAAACCTACCCGTTAGACCAAGTGGCTGATGCTCATCGCCATATGGAATCTGGCGATCTTTATGGAAAAATAGTGTTAATTAACAAATAATTATTTTCCTATTGAGATTTATTGAGTCATGAAGATTTAATTTTTTCATGGCTCATTGGCTTGCTCATTTATAACAAATGATTTACATTTTCAAGTGGTTTTAGCGTAAATATCTCTTTACAGCAGACTAATTTTCGAAATTTTGTTCCTGCGCACAAATCCGATTGAAATAAATACGAGTTTATTAATATTTTAACAATTATGGATTATACCTATAGCTAAGTTGGCACATTAACGGCTTGCCTATCAATAAATAACCCAAAGATAATAAAGATAACAAGATCATTAATATATTGTTGTCTTTTAAAGATATGCATCCGTTATATCACTTTCCAATGATAGTAGTTACTTAAATCAAATATGCCATTAAAAGCATGGGCATGATTTAAAGGTGTAGTGATAATGACAAATTTTAATAACTCAAAAATGAATGTAGATGCTTTATTTCTAGGACCGAAATCTGAAAATGCAGTATTTTTCAGAGAGATGATGGAATATGCGGTAACGGAACATATGCATTGGCGTTCAGGCTACCACCCAGAAGACCCTGAATATGTGACAACGGTCGATCGTTATGCACCGGAATATAGGGATACTTTATATCGAACAGAAGGTATTTTAAATCAACTCTCTTCTAAGTTAAAAACAACATCAATCCCATGGTTTTCTCCTCGTTATATGGGCCACATGAACGCGGATACCTTAATGATATCGAATCTCGCGTACGTTATGGCAATGATGTACAACCCAAATAACTGTGCCCAAGAGTCTTCCCCCACCACAACAGTACTCGAGCTAGAAGCAGGGTTAGACCTGTGTGCAATGTTTGGTTATGACACTAATCAGTCATGGGGGCATATTACTTCAGGCGGCACTGTCGCTAATTATGAGGGGTTGTGGGTTGCTCGAAATATTAAAACGTTACCTTTGGCAATAGCTAAGCATCCTCAGGCTCGACAATTACTAAAAGAGGATAGTGAGAAAGCGTTGCTGAATATGCCGACCTCTGCTGTTTTAGATCTTATCGATGATTTAAAGAAACAAGGATTATTTGAAGAAGTCAGAGAAATGACTTGTCGTGGTGAAGGGGTAGAACAAGGGAAATTAGGTAAGCTATTAGTCCCGCAATCTAAACATTACTCTTGGATGAAAGCGATGGATATTTTGGGGTTAGGACAACAAAATATCGTACAGCTCCCCGTCGATGCCAGTTATCGCACTGATACTGAGCAAATGAGACAAATTGTGTTTTCATTGATTGAACAAGGTGAGCCTATTTTAGCCGTAGTGGCTGTTGTAGGAACAACGGAAACGGGCGCGATTGATAATGTCGCAAAACTGATTGAATTGCGCAGAGAGTGCGAAGCGCGTTTTGGTGTCTCGTTTTATATTCATATCGATGCCGCTTATGCAGGCTATGCTTGTGCCATGTTCCGTGATGAGAATAATCAATTCCTTGATTATGATGTTTTGATTAAACGTTACCATCAGGAAGGTATTTTCCCCTCCGATGTTGTTTGGCCAAAGCCAGAGGTTTATCAAAGCTTCAAGGCATTACAAGAAGCGGACTCTATCACGGTTGATCCTCATAAAGTGGGCTTTATTCCTTATGCGGCAGGAGCAATCTGCATGAAGGATAAACGTATTGTTGATCTCATTTCTTATCATGCCGCTTATGTGTTTGAAGAAGTTGCAGAAAAAGGGCGTAAAGCAGAAAAGCAACAAAACGTATTATTAGGCTCTTCAATCATGGAAGGGTCAAAAGCTGGAGCCACGGCGGCGGCGGTCTGGGCGGCCCATCGGTTAGTTCCGCTAAATATTCTCGGTTACGGAAAAGTGATAGCAGCAGGAATAACCACTGCGAATTGGATCATTGAAAGTATCAATACCTGTGAGGCATTTGAAATTGAAGATAGAAAATTCGAAATTATTGCGCTGCCATCGCCTGATTTCCATATGGTCAACTTCATGTTTAAGGAAGTTGGTAATCAATCATTAGAAAAGCAGAATCAACTGAATAAACGCCTTTATGAGTTGTGCTCATATGCCGCAGGCCGCTCTTATACGAATGACTTTTTAACTTCCTCAACATCCTTAACCTCGGAAGAGTACGGTGATAATCCACGAAATTTCTGTCGTGAGGCTGGCTTTAGTGATCAAGAGTGGGATAAGACTCAGTCATTATATGTATTAAGAGCCGCGATCATGACACATTGCTTACGGGATAAGCAGCATTTCACCGATTTTTGGCAAGAGTTGAAAAATATCTTTGAAGGCAAGTTGCAACAGCTTATAGATGAAGAAAATAAATTAAATCATTCAAAACAAAAAATAACGCTATAAACTTCTTGGCTAGGATCTCAATATGAAAAATCGCACACTTGGCAGTATTTTTATTGTTGCTGGCACTACGATTGGTGCTGGTATGCTTGCAATGCCGATAGCGGCAGCAGGTAACGGCTCTACGATAAGTTTAGCAATGTTGTTCGTGCTTTGGGCATTGATGTGTTACACCGCATTATTACTTGTCGAAGTCTATCAACATGAGTCCTCAGAAACGGGTATCGGCTCTGTTGCTCAGCGCTACTTAGGCTCAGGCGGTAAATTTATTACCGGTTTTAGTATGATGTTCCTGATGTACGCACTAACGGCGGCTTATGTTAGTGGTGCAGGGGAAATTATTACCTCCAACTTAAAAAGCAGTTTTGCTATTGAGATGGCTGATTGGATGGGGATTGTTATTTTTACGGTGATTGGTGGTGGTGTCGTGTGCTTTGGAACATCATCCGTTGATTTTATTAACCGTATTTTATTCGCAGCAAAAATTGTTTTTCTAGTCATTATCTTAGTGTTAATGATGCCACATGTTGAGCAGCAAAATTTATTGTCTGCACCAACAGAGAAAGTCTTGATCCTCTCGGCTATTCCTGTGTTTTTTACCTCATTTGGTTTCCATGGCAGTGTGCCAAGTGTTGTGAAATATATGGGCGGTGATGTGAAAAAATTACGGATAATATTTATTATCGGTAGTGCTATCCCATTAGTTGCCTATATTTTATGGCAGATTGCTACGTTAGGTAGCATTAACCCTACAACCTTTGTCGGCATTCTTGCAGAAAATTCAGGATTAAATGGCTTACTGGATGCTATCCGCAATGTTGTGATGTCGGAAAGAACCCAGTTTATTGCTCAGATGTTTATGAGTTTAGCGCTCGCCACCTCGTTTCTCGGTGTTGCTTTAGGGCTATTTGATTTCTTAGCGGATTTATTTAAGCGCCAAGATAATATGGAGGGCCGCCTGCAAACAGGATTATTAACTTTCTTGCCACCATTAGTCTTTGCGCTGTTTTATCCGAAAGGATTTGTCATGGCATTAGGTTTTGCGGCGATTGCATTATCTATTCTTGCACTATTGTTACCTAGCGCGATGGCATTTAAATCAAGATTGTGTAATAAGCGTAAATATCAAGTTACCGGTGGCACACCTGCACTATTTATCGTGTTCTTGTGTGGTATTGTGGTGATCGGTGTTCAATTGGCAATTGCCTTCAAAATACTGCCAAACGTAGGGTAATTGACCTTTTCATTCAAATCAATAAAGCCAATCACGGACTCAACGGATTGGCTTTTTTTATTTCACGTCGATCATTGCTAATGCTTTTTTATCGATGGCATTTTATTAGCATCTCAATAAGAATAATTATCATTAGCATTTTATGCAAAAAAACAGATATATCTAAACTGGTAATCTTCAAAAAATCCACTATTATATTAGATATATCGGTTTTTAAGACCTAAAGGGGTTCTGAGAGTATTAATGAATAATGAACAACAAGCGGAACCGTGCCTTTGTGATGGTAAAAGCTTAAGCCGTATGTTTAACCCAAAACAGTTGCGTGTCTACATTCTGCATCTCTTGGCTGATGGGGCAAACTATGGTTATGAATTGATAAAAAAGATAGGGCAGGAAACGGCGGGTTTTTACTGCCCAAGCCCTGGTGTGATTTATCCAACATTAACATTATTAGAAGAGTTGGGGCTGATCACCGCGTATAAGGAGCAAGGAAAAGGGCGTAAGTGTTATTCGCTGACACCTGAAGGAAAATGTTTTCTATTATTGAAAGCTGATATTTTAGCGGAAGTTCAGCTAAAACTCAGTTATGCACAAGAGCTTACGGCTGGCAACCAATTTGCCAAAGAAATAGAGCTTGCTGTTGATAGATTTAAATCATTGCTGCGACACAACATTGTTTTGCAGGAATTGACTAAAGAACAATCAATGCGAGTTGTTGAAATTATCAACAGTGCTGTTGAACGTATTGAACAAGTCAACTCGGTATTGACAGTAGAAGGGCACGAACATGGCTAAAACCAATGATATTATTCAGGCAAAAGAGTCTTCATATATGAAAGATAACGTAAAGACATCACCTAATATACCATCTAACGAAAGTACGGAATCGGCCGAGGTAAAACCAGAGGCTGCATTAGATAAAAAATTTAAAGAGGTTGTTTGCCCAAAAGTACCGACATCTTATTTTAAACGAGCTAAACGCCAGCGTACTAAATAATAAAATAGGTTATTTTGCTGATTTATTATTCATGGTAAAACTTTTTGCACTTTAATTCGCTATTTTAGTGGAAAAAGGCCATGAAAATAAAAAAATAGACCTATTTTACCAAAACATTTTTCTGTTCTTAATGAACGGTCATAGTAAAACGCTGTTTATGGATTACATAATTATCATGTAATCCCCTAATAACCTTGGCTATTAGGGGATTGATTTAATTACAGGTTGAGTAGCGCCTGTATTTTTTCTATTTCATCGATCCACTGTTGTTGAAGCAGTGGTTTTTGATGAGCTAATTTACGTTGCCTATCTGCGTGTAATTTATCTTCAAGTAACAATAACTTTTCCAACAATTCATCTTCATAAACAGTCGATTGAGAAGCGGCTTCGTCTATATGGGGTGAAGCTACTTTTTCGTTAATTACGCTGTTATTTTGAAGGTGCGATTGTTGCTCGATTTGTTGGTAAACCTCCTCGACGTCAAGATACTCCTCTAATCGATTATTATTGATATACCAAAAACGCTGGCAACTCGTTTCAATTAACCATTTATCATGGCTAACCACCAGCAAAGCGCCTGCAAATTGTGATATTTGCTCACTCAGTGCTTCTTTACCTTCAAGATCAAGGTGGTTGGTGGGTTCATCTAGCATCACTAGCTCATATTGCGCCAAGCTCAAGCCAATAAATAACAACCGTGCTCGTTCGCCGCCACTGAGTGTTGCCACTTTTTGTTGGTGGCGAGTATAAGGAAAACCTGCACCAATCAATGCCATTTTGCGTTGTTCATCGACTAAATTAGCAAAAGGCCGTAAAGCATCAGATAAACTGTCATTATCATTGAGTTGCTCAAGTTGTTGGTCGTAATAACCCGCATTAATCGATGGATGAAACTTTAATTGCTCACTGTATCGTTCATCTGCTTTAAAACGTTGCCACAATAAACGTAATAAAGTGGATTTACCGCAGCCATTGGCACCAATAATGGCAATACGCTCACCACTTTTGACTTGATGAAAACCTGTTGTGAAAAGCAATTTCTCATCGGGAGTCTTAATGTTGGCATGATCTAATTCAAGGACTCTATCTGCGGGGATCGATTTGCCATTTAGCGCTAATTTCCATTGATAGCCTTCAGTCAGCTCAGTTTGCGCCTCCTTGAGTCTATCGATATGTTTTTCCATCTGTTTTGCTTTACGAGAAAGGTCTTCGTTATCATAAACTTGACCCCATATAGCTAAACGTTTGGCACTTACCGCAATGCGATCAATCTCCTTTTGCTCCGCTTGATGGCGTTTTTCATCAGCGACATCTTTTTGGCTCAGTGCATGACGTGCAGATGAGCATGGGAGCCGGAAGAAATGTAGCGTTTTATCTCGCAATATCCATGTGCAGTTAGTCACTTTATCAAGCAGATTTTGATCGTGAGAAACTAAAACGAAGCTGCCTTTCCAGTTTTGCAAAAAGTTACCTAACCAAATCAATGTGGGAAGGTCAAGATGGTTACTCGGCTCATCCAATAGCATCAGATCGGGTTGTTGAATTAATGCTCTACCTAAAAGTAATCGGGTATGCTGCCCGCCACTAATTTGATTGGCTTTTTGTGCCCATTGTTTCTCAGTGAACCCTAAATCAGTCAGTAAAACTTCCGCTCGCCAACGCTCAGAAAGACGCTCTTGAGCAGGGAGTTGCTGCATAACTGCATCAATTAAACTCAAATGCGCTACCTCTTCGGGTAGGTGCTGTTCAATATAAGCGGTTACACACTGATTTGCATAAGTAATACTGCCACTGTTAGGTGATAACTGACCAGTCAAAAGCTTCAATAATGTACTTTTGCCACTTCCGTTATGTCCAATCAGACCAATACGATCGCCACTTTGTAGCGTGAAGGTAATATCACTCAATAAAGAGGTTGTAGAAGTATCATAATTTAATGATTTTACAGATAATAAAGTGCTCATAGCTTACTCAATTTTTAGGCATGACAATGCCAGGGTATAGTCAGGACGACAACCCAGTAAGCTGAGGAAGGTATCTTTTGGGAGCTTCGCTCAGGCAGGGTTATCGCAGTATATAACTGTGAAAGCCTGAGCTTTGGCGATTACCAAAGAAGTGTGAATAGTCAATAAGATCACACAACATCATAATAAGCCTCCTTTTTTCTAGTGTTGAACAATATCGCTATCATAACAAACCTAGCAACTTTCTATCAATCACAATGATGTATTGTGTTTAGGTATTGTTATAAATGATTCTAATGGCATTAAAAGTGTCATGAATAAAACTGCTAGTGGCTGTGGTGAGTAATAATTTTGGAGTAAAATCAAGATGTAAACATATAGGAAACGCCAAAATGAATGTAGAAATAAAACCAGCCACAATTAAAGATGCCGCTTTGATTTTAGATATGATCATCGAATTAGCGGAATATGAAAAAGCACGTCATGAAGTTAAAGCATCTGTCACCGATATAGAAAACTCATTATTTGGTGAAAATTCAAATACAGAGGCTTTAATTTGCTATGTGGACGGTAAACCTGCTGGTTATGCGGTCTTTTTTTCTAGTTACTCGACTTGGTTAGGTAATAATGGGATCTACTTGGAAGATTTATATGTTTCCCCTGATTATCGAGGAGCGGGTGCGGGTAAAAAATTATTAAAGCATATTGCAATGATTGCCAGTGAAAGGAAATGCCAGCGTTTGGAATGGAGTGTTTTAGACTGGAATCAACCTGCAATTGATTTTTATAAAAGTATTGGTGCTAAACCCCAAGATGAATGGGTTCGTTACCGTATGGATGAACAAACAATTGCTGAATTTATAAGTTAAATACCTAATAAGTTAATTTTATAACAAAATAATGCTAACAAACTTTTTTGTTAGCATTATTTTTTTGTTTTTTAATAAATCTTAAGCAATAAGTGCCAATAAACTCTTTTTAACTTTTGAATATGGTATTTTGTGATATATGTGCTATTTTACTTAAGGTTAAAAGGGATAAAATAGAATTAAATTAAAGGGATAGAGAACAGGCAAGTAACTTAATCTAAAAAGGAATGTTGTATTGAGATGTTAAGTTGAAAATGTGCGTTAGTCAGTTTTTATTTTCTTGGTTTTATTATTTTTTAGTGTGACTAAATAAGATGGGCAATACTAAACAATTGAATTAAAAATTAGCTATTTTCTTTCACATAAAGAAAAGAGAAGGGATGGTATGAAAATAAATAAACGAAAGATCATTTTTTATGTCGCTATTATTTTAATTATTGCAGCAGGTGGTTTTTATTATTGGAGTATGAATTCTAGCAGTTTACCCGCAGGTTTCGCTCAAAGTAATGGTCGTATAGAAGCAACCGAAATTGATATTGCAACCAAAACGGCAGGGCGGATCGATACTATTACGGTGAGAGAAGGTGATTTTGTCAAGGAAGGTCAGGTTCTTGCCAAAATGGATACCAGAGCACTGCAAGAACAGCTTCACGAAGTACAAGCTCAATTACGTCAAGCAATTAGTAATGTATCAACAGCAGAATCAGGTTTAGTGCAACGTGAAAGTGAAAAGTTAGCCGCACAAGCGGTTGTTCGTCAACGTGAAGCAGAACTTGATGCGGCACAGAAACGACTTAACCGTTCTCGTGCATTAGTAAGAACCAAAGCGGTTTCTCAACAACAGGTTGATGATGACACCGCACAGGTACAAGGCGCAAAAGCCGCGCTGCAAGCGGCTAAAGCTCAGGTTGCAGCCTCTCTTGCGGCAATTGATTCTGCAAAAGCGGGCGTTGTTCAAGCAAAAACGCGCGTTGATGCAGCGACTGCAACTGAAAGACGTATTATTGCTGATTTAGATGATAGTGTGCTTAAAGCGCCGCGTAACGGTCGTATTCAATACCGTGTTGCTGAACCTGGTGAAGTATTAGGGGCCGGTGGTCGAGTATTAAATATGGTTGACCTCAGCGATGTTTATATGACCTTCTTTTTACCTACAGAAGATGCTGGAAAAGTGGCATTAGGCAGTGATGTGCATATTGTCTTAGATGCTGCCCCTAATATTGTGATACCTGCGAAAGCGACTTTCGTTGCCAGTGTTGCACAATTCACACCAAAAACCGTTGAAACGCAAAACGAACGTTTGAAATTAATGTTCCGTGTTCGCGCACGAATTTCACCAGAGCTACTGGAAAAGAACCTCGAATATGTCAAAACTGGTTTACCTGGCAAAGCTTATGTTCGTTTAGATCCTAATGCCCAATGGCCAACTGACCTTGAGGTGAGATTACCACAATGACCCATAATTTGATGGATGATGTGATAGTAGATTTAAGCCATGTCAGCCAACATTACGGTGATAATTGTGCGTTGGATGACATTACTTTATCAATTCCAGCAAGGAAAATGGTTGGTTTAATTGGCCCTGATGGTGTGGGGAAATCAAGCCTAATTTCATTGATTGCCGGTGCAAGAGAGATCCAGCAAGGGAAAGTTATCGTTCTTGGCGGTGATATGGCAGATAAAGAACATCGCCGAGAAGTCTGTCCTAAAATTGCTTATATGCCCCAAGGATTAGGGAAAAACTTATACCACACGCTTTCAGTCTATGAAAACGTCGATTTCTTTGGGCGTCTATTTGGGCAATCCAAAGAAGAGCGCCAGTATCGTATCGACGATTTACTCGAAAGCACGGGGTTGGCTCCATTCAAAGATAGGCCCGCAGGGAAGCTTTCAGGGGGGATGAAACAGAAACTGGGGCTTTGTTGTGCGCTAATTCATGACCCTGATTTACTGATCCTTGATGAACCAACCACAGGGGTTGACCCATTGTCACGGGCACAATTTTGGGATTTGATCGAACGTATTCGCGAACGACAAACTAATATGAGTGTGTTGGTGGCCACTGCTTATATGGAAGAAGCGGAGCGTTTTGATTGGCTGGTTGCGATGGATGATGGCAAGGTCATGGCAACAGGACATGCCTCTGAACTGAAAGCACAAACACAGTGCGATGATCTTGAAGCTGCATTTATTGCGTTACTGCCAGAAGAGAAGCGTAGCGGTCATAAAAAAGTGGTTATCCCGCCTCGTGATACCTCAGACGATGATGTGATAGCGATTGAAGCGCAAGATCTAACCATGCGTTTTGGTCAATTTGTGGCGGTCGACCATGTTAATTTTAAAATACCGAAAGGTGAAATATTTGGCTTTTTGGGATCTAACGGATGCGGTAAGTCCACAACGATGAAGATGTTGACTGGGCTATTGCAAGCGAGCGAAGGGCAAGCATGGTTATTTGGGCAAGAAATTGACCCAAAAGATATTGAAACGCGCAAACGCGTTGGTTATATGTCACAAGCATTTTCCCTCTATAGCGAATTGAGTGTCGAACAAAACTTAGTTTTGCACGCTAAGCTATTTCATATCGCGGAAGATCAAATTAAGCAGCGTATTGATGAGATGTGCCAGCGTTTTGATTTAGATGATGTGCGAGATACGATGCCCGATGATTTACCGTTAGGTATTCGTCAACGCTTATCGCTAGCCGTTGCCGTTATTCATCGCCCCGAAATGTTGATCCTTGATGAGCCTACATCAGGGGTAGACCCTGTGGCGCGAGACATGTTCTGGAATTTAATGGTTGACCTTTCAAGGCGTGACGGTGTCACTATTTTTATTTCTACCCACTTTATGAATGAAGCGGAGCGCTGTGACCGTATTTCCTTGATGCATGCAGGGAAGGTACTTGATTGTGATACTCCTGATAATCTGATCAAAAAGCGCGGATTAGACACGCTGGAAGCCACTTTTATCGCCTATCTACAAGATGCTGTGGGAGAAGCCGGAGCGACCAAGGATACAGCCCCTGAATTTCATGTTGACCCTGAGCTTAAAAAACAGACGGATGAAGCGCTGAAAAGCCGTTTCAGTTTCCGTCGATTATTTAGTTATAGCATTCGGGAAGGGATGGAGTTACGGCGCGACCCAGTACGTTCGACACTCGCACTACTGGGTACGGTGATCCTCATGTTTATCATGGGCTATGGGATCAGTATGGATGTGGAAAATTTACGTTTTGCAGTACTTGACCGTGACCAGACAGGTTTAAGCCAAGGTTATACCCTAAATTTGGCAGGCTCTCGCTATTTTATCGAGCAGCCTCCCATTAAGGATTATGATGAACTGGAAACCGCGCTGCGTAGCGGTAAAGTATCTGTCGCCATTGAAATTCCCCCTAATTTTGCGCGTGATGTAGCAAAAGGGCATGCGGTGAAAATTGGCGTATGGGTTGATGGCGCAATGCCTAATCGTGCTGAAACTGTTCGTGGTTATGTACAAGCGATGCATCTCGCTTGGTTAAGCACCATGGCTGCTAAGCAACCTGTTGGTGTGGCGGGAATGCCTGTCATCGACATTCAGACCCGTTATCGCTATAACCCCGATGTAAAAAGTTTACCTGCGATTGTTCCCGCAGTGATTCCTCTGTTGCTGATGATGATCCCAGCGATGTTAAGTGCCCTCAGTGTGGTTCGCGAAAAAGAGCTAGGATCAATGATTAACCTTTATGTAACCCCGATCACCAAATTGGAGTTTTTATTAGGTAAACAGCTTCCTTATATTTTATTAGGCATGTTTAACTTTGTGATGCTCTGCGCGTTGAGTGTATTTGTTTTTGGCGTTAGCTTTAAAGGGAGTTTTCTGACCTTAACACTTGCAGCTTTTCTCTATATTACTATCGCAACAGGAATGGGCTTGCTGATCTCTTGCTTTATGAAGAGTCAAATCGCCGCTATTTTTGGTACCGCAATTATTACACTGATCCCGGCTACTCAATTTTCAGGCATGATTGACCCTGTCTCTTCACTTGAAGGGATTGGTCGTTGGGTTGGTATGGTTTATCCAACATCGCACTTTTTGACAATAACACGCGGTACTTTCTCTAAAGGACTGAACTTGTTTGATTTGCAAGCGTCATTTATTCCGCTATTGATTACTATCCCTATCGTGATAGGCCTCAGTGTTATTTTCCTGAAAAAACAGGAGTCCTAACTGATGATACGTAAGTTACAAAACATATTTCATTTAGGTGTCAAAGAGCTGCGTAGTTTAGGGCGTGATAAGGCGATGATGGCGCTTATTGTTTTTGCTTTTACGGTGTCGATTTATTCATCGGCAACAGTGACGCCAGGCTCTTTGCATCACGCACCGATTGCGGTTGCTGATCAGGATAAATCACAGTTATCGAACCGTATTATCAATAGTTTTTATGCACCTTATTTTAAGACGCCGGCGGATGTAACTCCCGAACAGATTGATGGCCTTCTTGACCGAGGTACTTATACTTTTGCTTTAGATATTCCACCTAATTTTCAGAAGGATGTACTGGCCGGTCGCCATCCAGAAATCCAAGTGAATATTGATGCAACACGTATGAGCCAAGCGTTTTTAGGTAATAGCTACATTCAAAATATCACTTTAGGTGAAGTGAATGAGTTTCTTGCTAAGTACCGTAGTGATGCGAGTTTACCTGTAGATCTTGAAGTTCGTATGCGTTTTAACCCCAACTTAACGCAATCATGGTTTGGGTCGGTAATGGCAATCATTAATAACATTACTATGCTTTCGATAGTGTTAACGGGCGCTGCGCTAATTCGCGAACGAGAACACGGTACGGTTGAGCATTTAATGGTGATGCCACTAACTCCATTTGAAATCATGCTATCTAAGATTTGGTCAATGGGATTAGTGGTTTTGGTTGCCTCGGCAGTATCACTTCTGCTGGTGGTCAAAACCTTGTTACAAGTGCCGATCGAGGGGTCTATACTGCTATTTATGTGTGGTGTGGCATTAAGCTTATTTGCGACCACATCAATTGGTATCTTTATGGGTACGCTAGCTCGTTCAATGCCTCAGTTTGGGCTATTGATGATCCTTGTTCTATTACCGTTAAATATGCTTTCAGGAGGTATGACCGCACGTGAAAGTATGCCTCAGTTAGTTCAAGACATTATGCTGACGATGCCGACAACACATTTTGTGAGCCTTGCACAAGCGATTTTATATCGAGGAGCAGGGTTCCAGATCGTTTGGCCTCAGTTTATTGTCTTATTAATTATCGGTATCGTCTTCTTTTCATTCGCATTAATGCGGTTTCGTAAAACCATTGCAACCATGGCATAACACCTTGCTGTTGCAATTATGTCAAAAAACGCTTGCTGAATTGTTCAGTAAGCGTTGTAATATAGTGCCTATCAATTCAAAAATCATTGCAAGGCTGTGCCTATCAAATCGATAGTATTAACTGATTGGAAAAAAAGGCTGTAAACCAGTAACTTAATAATCAACCAAACAGGAGAACGTAAAATGTCTTTAATTAATACTCAAATCAAACCATTTAAAAATCAAGCTTTTAAAGACGGTAAGTTTATCGAAGTCACCGAAAAAGATGTAGCTGGAAAATGGAGTGTATTCTTCTTCTATCCAGCAGACTTTACTTTCGTTTGCCCAACTGAACTTGGTGACGTCGCTGACCATTACGAAGAATTCCAAAAAATGGGCGTTGAAATCTATTCAGTTTCAACTGATACCCACTTTACTCACAAAGCATGGCACGAAAGTTCAGAAACTATCGGTAAAATCAAATACACCATGATCGGTGACCCAACAGGTGAACTGACTCGTAATTTCGAAAATATGCGTGAAGCAGAAGGTTTGGCTGACCGTGGTACTTTCGTTGTTGACCCACAAGGTATCATCCAAGCTATCGAAATCACAGCAGAAGGCATTGGCCGTGATGCTTCTGATCTGCTACGTAAAGTTAAAGCTGCACAGTATGTTGCTAGCCACCCAGGCGAAGTATGCCCTGCTAAATGGAAAGAAGGTGAAGCAACTCTGTCTCCATCTTTAGATTTGGTTGGCAAAATCTAATCGAAAACTTTATTTCGAAAGTAGAAAGTAAAAACATACTGATGTTATCGGGTGCTATGCACCCGATTTTATGACCAAGGGGATCATATGCTCGATAACAATATGCAAGCGCAATTGAAAGCGTATTTAGAAAAATTGACTAAACCTGTTGAGTTAGTCGCTAATTTAGATAGCAGTAATAAATCAAATGAAATAAAACAGCTTCTAAACCAAATTGCTGCGCTTTCAGACAAGATTACTGTTCGTGAAGTACAAGATAATACTCAAAGAGTACCATCATTTTTAATTACTAACCCTGGTGTTGATAGTGGATTGCGTTTTGCAGGTTCACCACTAGGCCATGAATTTACATCGCTTGTGCTTGCATTGTTGCAAATTGGTGGTCACCCATCTAAAGAAGCACAAGAGTTATTAGATCAAGTGAAGGCCCTTGAAGGGGAATTCCATTTTGAAACCTATTATTCATTATCGTGCCATAACTGCCCAGATGTTGTGCAAGCACTGAATTTAATGGCAGTATTAAATCCAAATGTCACACATACAGCGATTGATGGTGCGCTGTTTCAAAATGAAATTGAAGAACGTAATGTGATGGGCGTTCCCGCTGTTTTCCTAAATGGAAAAGAGTTCGGCCAAGGGCGCATGACATTAAGTGAGATCATTAATAAGGTTGACACGAATGCTGACGCGCGTGCCGCTAAAGCATTAACGGAACGTGAACCATTTGAAGTACTCATCATCGGTAGTGGACCTGCTGGGGCATCCGCAGCGGTTTATACTGCACGTAAAGGTATTCGCACTGGTGTGATCGGTGAGCGTTTTGGTGGCCAAGTTATGGATACCGTTGATATCGAAAACTACATTTCTGTACTCAAAACAGAAGGGGCGATATTTGCGGGAGCACTGAAGAACCACGTTGATGACTACAATGTTGATGTAATTGATGGTCAGTCAGTGACTAAGTTAATTCCAGCAACAGAAGAAGGCGGTTACCACCAAATCGAAACAGCTTCCGGCGGAGTAATGAAGTCACGGAGTATCATTATTGCGACAGGTGCCCGTTGGCGTAACATGGGAGTACCTGGGGAGCAAGAGTATCGCACGAAAGGCGTTACATTCTGCCCACACTGTGATGGTCCGTTGTTTAAAGGCAAACGCGTTGCTGTGATTGGTGGAGGTAACTCAGGTATTGAAGCGGCTATTGACTTAGCGGGTATTGTTGAACATGTAACAGTATTGGAATTCGCGCCTGAATTGAAGGCGGATTCAGTACTACAAGATAAAGCACGTAGCCTGAAAAATGTTGACATTATCGTTAATGCTCAAACATTGGAAGTGAAGGGCGATGGTAGCAAGATGACGGGTCTTGAATATAAAGACCGTACTGATGATAGTGTACATTTATTAGAAGTTGCAGGCGCATTTGTACAAATTGGCCTGTTGCCAAATACCAATTGGTTAGGTGATACCGTTGCACGTAACCGTATAGGCGAAATTGAGGTGGATGCACGTGGCGAAACAAATGTGAAAGGTGTGTTCGCTGCGGGTGACTGTACTACTGTACCTTATAAACAGATCATTATTTCAGCCGGTGAAGGTGCAAAAGCCGCACTTAGCGCCTTTGATTACCTCATTCGTACAAGTACCAGAACCGCTGAATAATTGTTAATTCAGTAGGTTGTACCCAAAGGCACTCGGGGGCGAGTGCCTTTTTTTGTACGTAATCTGTACAATAAAAGCTCAAAAGTGCTTAAAAGTGTTCAAGTGTGGACAACTTGTGGACGATCTAAACGCTGATTTGGTGGTACTTACAGCGAAGAAATGCATCCCAGTGTGGACAATTTGTGGACATGCAAAAGTTAAATTTATATTGCTTTTCGTCGTTAAAATCATCCTAAAATGAACAATCTATTAAGCTAACTCTGTTCCTCCTTTTAATGGATTATACGTAATTGCATCTTGAAGAAAGTCCGGTGCAAAGTGAGCGTAGGTCAGTGTTTGCTGTAATGTCGAGTGACCTAGGAGCCTCTGCAAAGTAGTTCTTCTTGTAAAAGCGGCCTATATTCGCCAAACGCGTGACTTTATTATTGAGCTGGTCAAACAACGTGTTCAAGCGATCCAACTCGACCAGCCACAAGTGATGGAGTTTTGGGAGATATTTGATTATTTACACGATAACGAGGCTTTTGGTGTGAATCACAGTAGTGAAAAGGGTGTTTATGCAGTGAATTTTAACCATATTGCACAGGTGGCCAGTGAGTACCGTCAGTCTATGCTATTGAATACGGATATTAAGAATTTATTGAAAGCGGGGCGCATGCGTAAGTTTGTGGGCGTTAAGACGGTGTGAAGTGCGGTGAACAGCCAGTTTAATTGCACGCTTGCGGCGGGGAGTACTTTAACGAAGCCTGATGTGCTTAGATGTTGGGTATTCCAAGAAAACAGTGAAAGTTAGTTATCGTCTATTTCCTTTCTATCGGCTGCCTTGTGCAGCCTTTCTTTTATCTAAAAAAATCCCTCCTTTTGCAAGTCTGCTTAACTACAAACGCGTTGATTTATTATGGTGTAACCTTTTGGGCTCGCTCTGTAACCTGCTGTAACTGGAAAAAAGTTACATCGGAGTTTATTATTATCAATAAGTTATAAGCCTTTTTTGTGTATGTAACCATTGTAACCGTTTTCCGAAAGGGTCAGGGAAATTGACAGCTTTGCATGATCATTAATACAGGTAGATATATCTATAAACAGTAGAGTTATAATTGACTATTATTTAAACTTTTTTATAAATATAGAAAATTTATGGGGGGGCTTCGGAAAAGCGTTACAAACGTTACAAATTCAGTATTTCCATATAATATATTGATTATTAATATAAATATAGGTATCTAAAAACATTACAAAAGAGTTACTTTACCGTTACGTGTAACGGTTTTAAAAGGTTACAAATTAGAAATATAACTTATTGTTTTATAAGGGTGTAACGTTTAGCACTCTGTTTTGTAATGCGTTGTAACGGTTAAAACGTTACATGAGAATTATTTATTATCAATAGGTTATGATTGGTTTTTGGATGGTGTAACGGTTGTAACGCTTTTCCGAACACGTCACCGTTATTTGGGGGGTGAATTTTGTTTGCTACGAGTGAAGCAAGAATGGACTATTATTTAATCTCTTTGAGGAGTAATCAGAATTCGTGGGAGGGGTTCGGAAGGTGGTTACAATGGTTACAAAATTAAAATAGTCTTGTATCTCATTGATAGTATATAGAAATGTAGGAATGATAAAAGGTTACAAATGGGTTACTTTGTAGTTACGTGTAACCGTTTTAAGAGGTTACAAATTAAAAATATAACTTATTGTTTTATAAGTATGTAACTTTTTAACCCCTGTTTTGTAACCCGTTGTAACCAGTAAAAAGTTACAGCTGAGTTATTTATAATCAGTGGGTTAGGAGTGGTTTTGGTAGGGTGTAACCGTTGTAACCGGTTTCCGAGAGCCTCACCGTTATTTGTAGTTTTTATTGATTGATATTTAGTCTCTTTTATAAATATTAAATATGAAGGGATAGATTCTGAATGTAAGTATCATGATTACAAAATCATAGTGTTTTCATATCATATTAACAACGGAAAGGGAAGGATTACTTTGGGGGCAAATTCAAGGTATTTTGACATGCTTTTTTATTTTTTTAGTATGTTACTTTATTGAGTGTACTAAGTGATGGGGAATGTACAATAGTTTTTAAAATAGATAATAGTTAAATTTCATCTTTGTGAGATAGAACAATTTACATAATATTAAAATTAAAATAATATACAACATTAATATATTATTTTAAGAAAGAGGTTATTTTGCCATATAGAGCTGAAGTGTATAGAGTATTCATAGCATCACCTTCCGATGTAAACGAAGAGCGTAATGTTATAACAAAAGTAATTCAAGAGTGGAATGACCTTAATTCAGCAGAACGTCAAGTTGTTTTGCTTCCTCTTAGATGGGAAACTCATTCATCTCCTGAGTATGGAAAAAGACCTCAATCAGTTATAAATAAGCAAGTTCTTGATAGTAGTGATTTATTGATAGGTACATTTTGGACAAGAATTGGTAGTCCAACAGGGATTGCAGACAGCGGTACTATTGAAGAGATAACAAGAGTATCAAATAGCGGTAAACCCATAATGCTCTATTTTTCGAAGGCAAAGGCATCTCCTGATGATCTTGATTTAGAACAACTAGAAAAATTAAGAAAGTTTAAAAAACAAACATTAAGTAATGCTCTAATTGAAAGTTACGACTCAATAATTGAATTTAGAGATAAACTGTCTAGACAATTAGAAATACAAATTAGAACTTTAATGTCAAATGGAGTATCAACAGGGAGTGTCGAAAGTAAAGCTAATAGTATTTCCTTAGGATTTAAAAATGAAAATGATGAATTTGTAGATTCTATAAACACTACCTCTAAAATTTTAAATGTTACTGACAGTGAAGATATCCCGGATTATATTGATACGCAAGCTGATTTTCGTGGGTGGCGTGGAGAGAGGGATACTAATTATTATAGAAAGCGAGTTAAAAGTGTTGTACTTTACAATAAAGTCACTCCTATTTGTTTTTCATTAAAAAATGAGGGGATAATTGGAGCTAGAGATATATACATATCTTTTTTAATAAAATCAGATGAACCTTCAGTTATTTTTAGAAAGGATATGTTAAATCGGAGAAGGGGTTTTCTGATTGATATGGATACTGAACCAGAAAATTATTTAGAATTGCAAGCATTACAGCCAAAGAGAATAATAGCACATCCAGATGTATTCGAGATCGGAGCAGATAAAGATTGTAGTGTAGAAATAGAAGCAACCATATATGCAGATATATTATCTGAACCTATAATTAAAAAACTAACGGTTAATATAGAAGTTAAAAATCTTGATGTGTCATATCAAACATTATTAGACATAACAGAAGATGATTAATAGTAAGAATCTTTTGTATCATATAAAAGTACCGCCTAATGAGAAACTTGGTGGTACTTTTTCATATAATAAATAGCTAACAAATATTCACTATCCTGCATAATCTCTACATAAGCTTATTTTCGACCTAAACCCATATCCAGTCTAGCTTCGAACCCTCCGCACAATTGCACAAAAAGCCACCCCTTTTGTGTGCGGGCGAGGCGGGGGAGCAAGCGCGCGCAAAGGGGTAAAGATGAGCCGCGCTGGCTATGATGGGATTAGTCCATGAGTGGTGTTATTTGCGATTATTCAGGCTGTACAGCCTAGATGAGATAAAAAATAGATTTGGGTATGTGAAATAGGTAGAACGGCGCTAAGGCCGTTCTATTAGCTTTGAAAGAGGGAACATCGGTTAATGTGAATTGAATGGTTTATTTATAATTCGGTTCTTTGTTCTTGGCCTGCGTCAAAAAATCCAGCAACGCATATTGTTTAAAGCGGATCACCTCAACACCTAGCATGTCGTTAATTGATTTCATGCTTTCCATCAGTGGTAGTAACTCATTGAACCAAAAAACCATTGCGGCTTTTTCGATATCACCAAGGCTACCTGAGCCTTGCGGGATGATCCCCATCAGTTGTGGTGGTATCCGGTGCATGGCCAACAAATCATCGCGGGTGGTGTCCTTGATACCCACAAACTCATCTTTGGCGCTGATTTGTGAGAATGGCAAAATTTGAATCCCATCCTTGCCACCATTGGCGGCATAAACAAAGATATTTTTAAATGCCTTACCTTTACGGGCTTCGGTGAGTGATTTCTTTAATGACTCAACAGCCTTGTCGTCAGCCAAAGCCGCGGAAAGATACACCATGACACCGGCGTGACTTCCATTCTCATAATAGTTTGTCCGAAACAGGGTAGCCGAATGATTCAAATTTGCTGAGATGAGTCCCGCTAGGTAGTCAGGAACGCCATATATCTCTTGGTGAATACACGGGTTTTTCAAATGAATCACGCTATTTTTGCGAAATTCATAAGGCATCTTGGTAATTCTTCACTTGCCAGTATTGCCCCTCATTCACACCGGCGTGGGTATACTTAGCCAAAGAGGTTTTTAATGTCAGCATATCGCCGAGCCGGTTAATGCGCTTTTCAAGGTAACCATTACCAAAAACGACAAAATCCTGCGCTAAGGTGGTGAAGTCAGGGCGTGATAAATAGGGCGTTGGTTCAAAACAGCTGGTGATCACATTACACTTAAACACTAACGGTGATTGATGGTAGGCCGCTGACAAGGTAAACGAGCGCGCAATACCAGTAAAATCAATCGGGGTTTCATACCAGCGGTCATTGTGGTTGCATTCCATGCAGTCCAGCAAATCACCGCCGCCAGATACAATGACGGCGGGCAAAAGGTAAATGAGCAAAACTCAGGACTTTGTGTTTGTTTTTCGGTTACTGTTAATTCCCAACAAGCCAAAGAATTATCGCAATCCGAACTAATGAATATCCTCGTGACTGCGGTAAATTAACTCTAATTGCGGATGACTCCATAAACTGGCGGGGGTCACTGTCGCACGCTCCCAAGGAATATGACCGATAAACCACAATTTCCAAAAGTTAAGTTTGGCTTCGGGGTTTTTACTTAATAAATCTTTAAAAGTTTCAATTTCACCTACGTTAATTGAAAGCGCTGACTGGTAAATATCAAATACAAATTTCGAGCAGAACTGGCGGGAAGAGTGATAATCAAAGCCAGTATGATAAAATTTATTAAGTCTTGAAGGAACTTCTGCAACTAAAGCTGCTTTTTGTTCATCCGTTAGGTGGTGAGTAAGTCGGCGAACACCATATCTTTGCCCAGCCGAACGTTGAATAAAGCGAGTCAAAGTCGTGACAGTTGATAGCGGTACTCGGCTTTCTGCTACTAAATAATCTTGCCCGTTATGACCAATTATCAAGCCAACATGATTGCTCCAACATAAAGAGGCTGACGCTATTTGGCGAAATAACGTAGTGCCAATACTTGTAAAGATAATATCGCCGACCTCGAGGTTTTTAGGGGGAGTATTATTTGTCATTATTCATACCTCTCAATAATTTTAACTCTGTTTGATAGTAATCCCTGACAAAGAGTAACAGCAATGAGAATACGGATTAAAATCGCGTATTAAATTAAATAATACGTTTTCGTTTAGGTTATATTGATTATAGGTTATGCAACTCAATTTATTTTATTGTTTGTAGGGCATGGCTCAATGCGATAATACTACGCGTAATCTCAGTTTCAGTATGTGCAGCATAACCGAATAAAATAGCGTTGTTTTCATGACTATTCATACAATAACGAGACAGTGACTGTACACCAAAACCTAACTGATGGCAGGTAGAGAGTATAAACGGCAAACTAATTCCCGGCTTTAACCAACAAACAGCATGGATCCCTGAATCTGTTTGCTCAACGTTAAATACATGGGGCAAATAGGTGTTAATTGCACTAATTAATGCATTTTGGCGTGAATAGCAAACTTTACGAACTTTACGCACATGGCGTGCATAATGCCCCTCTTGAATAAACTGTGCTAAAGCGGCTTGTTCTAAGTAACCTGAATGGCTATCACTGTAATATTTCATCATAGTAAAAGGCTCGATCAGAATTTTTGGCACAATTAAAAATCCTAAACGAAAACCCGGATACATCATTTTAGAAAAGGTGCCGGCATAAATAACACGTTGATGCGCATCAAGCCCTTGAAGTGCTTGAATAGGTTTAGATAAATAGCGAAATTCACTGTTGTAGTCATCTTCAAAAATCCATGCTTGATTCTTGTTTGCCCACTCTAATAGCGCTAATCGTTTTGTTAAGCTCAAAGTCGTACCAAGAGGAAATTGATGGGAAGGGGCGGTGTAAACTAAGCAAGCGTCAGGATAAGTTTGTGCGGCCATCGTAATATTCATTCCATCACTCTCAGAAGGAATTGGGCAAATATTGGCTCCACGAGCAGTTAAAATAGCTCGCGCACTGTCATATCCAGGATCATCTAACCAGACTGAGCTACCTTGTTGTAATAATACGCTTGCGGTTAAATTAATCGCCTGCTGAGTACCATTTACAATAATAATTTGCTCTTCGCTGCAATTAACCCCACGCGTTGAGTGCAGATAATCGACTAATATTCTTTTTAGTGGCGGATAACCTGCCGGATGATTGTAGTGAGGAATTTCTTGTTTTGATCTTCTCCAAACCCTTCCTAGTAATCTTCCCCATAAATCATGGGGAAACTGATCAACGCAACCAATGCCGATATTGAACATCTGTTTTTTATTCGTATTAGGCCGAGACGTTTTCCATAATGTCGCTAAATGACTCATCACGGGATTGAGATTAGGTGCAGAATATTGCTGTTTATCGAGAGGATCTGTCTTGGATGTTAATTTAACCAGCTCATCAGGTATGGTTGTAGAAACATAGGTACCAGAGCCTTGACGAGTAACTAAATAACCCTCGTCGATTAATCGTTCAAAACCAGCAATGACTGAATTGCGAGATATCGACATCATTTCAGCAAAAGCACGACTCGAGGGCAGTTTGATCCCCGCAGATAATCGCCCATCAAGAATGGCATTTCTGATGGTGTGATAAACATTTTCTTTAATACAACCTGCTTCTAAGAGTAAATGAGGGAAGAGAGCTTGCGGTTTACGTTTCATTAGAAGTGGATCCTAAATAAATAGCAAAAGTGTATCTTATTTAGTACCAGATTGATATGTAATATAGCGCCATTGTTTTATATGTCGAATCGTTAAAGGATATATCATGAATAACAATATGTTACCTGTTACTGTTGAGTTTGTGTCACCCGAGCATTATCCGCAATGGCTAGTTTATTGGTTGCAGTATCAAGAATTTTATAAAGTGGATTTAAGCGAAGAAATCACATTAAAAACATGGGCGCGTTTTTTCGATGAAAATGAGCCTATGTATTGCGCCGTTGCACTTGAAGGTGAAAAAGTGGTTGGTTTTGTCAATTACCTCTACCATCGCTCCACATGGGCGGAAAATAATTTCTGCTATTTGGAAGATTTATTTGTTTCGCCAGACGTAAGGGGGCGTCAGGTAGGAAAACATCTGATTGAATTCGTGCATGAACAAGCAAAAAAACAAGCTTGTGGACGTCTGTATTGGCATACGCAGGAAACCAATTTACGAGGGCAGCGCTTATATGATTGGGTTGCTGAAAAACCAGGTGTGATTGAATATAGAATGCCGTTGTAATCTTTTAGTGATTTATTCATGAGATAGGTTACATACCCACTCATCATCCGAAGATTTTTTATCCTACTTGTGATCTCTTGGCGATTTCTGCCATCCCCACTGTTTTTGCGAGCGGTGGGGCTTTTATCTCCTTTGCTATGCTCATTGTTTTAATTTCAGACAAAGTTCAAAGTAGCTTTTTGTTAAGTTATATCCGACTGTTATTGAAAAATAACAGTAAACAATCACTACATGTGATATTCAAAGGAAAACACCTTGTTGACACCTGTCAACGAAGTAACTACAGTACGGATACAGGAGGGAAATGAAGAGACATCCAAACAAACACATTCAATCAGCGATTGAATATGCTGTCTCTAAAGGCTGGGTTTTGGTATCAGCGGGTCATAGTTCGCATGCCTTTTGCCGTTTACGCTGTGGTGACGCGAATGATGCACATCAAAACCATCAAATGAGCGTGTGGTCCACACCAAGCCGTCCTGAGGATCATGCTAAACAGATCAAACGGAAAGTTGATAGTTGTTATCGGTCTGGAAATTAATTTAAGGCGGCATTGCCGCCTGTTTCAAGCGAATAATCTAGGGGATGAGAAAGGTCACCTAGAACGGTATAGATAATAAAATGGTCTCAGTTAAAGGTATCTATTAACGAATCCATTAATGTATGGCGAGTATCAAGGAGAATACAGTGTCACTATACAATTTCACGTTGGTGCTTTCAGGTGTTAATGCTGATACCCCAGGACTTGAAGATGCGCTGTATGAAAGTGGTTGCGGTGATGCGCTAATCTGTTTTTATGGTAAATCGGTCTATCTAGAATTTGATAGAGAGGCTAAATCATTAGATGATGCAATTGAGTCAGCTATCCATCATGTTGAAACATCTGGGTTAGGAGCAAGAGTAGAATCGGTTGATTCGGTGCTCGTCGGCTTGAGTGATATTGCTGATTTAACACATCTCTCAAGGCAAGCGGTTGCAATGCTGAAAGATGGTAAGCGGGGTGCAGGGGATTTTCCAAACCCAATACAGCGTATTAAAGGGCAATCCCCTTTATGGGATTGGGCTGAGGTTGCTAATTGGTTACAAATTAATGGCAGGTTAAATCACCATCCTGAATTAGTAACGAATGCGAAGGCATTAAGTAAATGGAACTTGGCATTACGATCAAGTGTATGTGATGATTTGCTTGAAGTTGAATCGATAACGAAAAAAATCGTCGATAATAGGCAAAAAAGAGCAGCATACGCCGATAAAATGAATGTTAAATAACCAATCTTAAAATACTCCCTTATTGACATAAGGGGGTAATTTTAATGCTCATGATATCTAAGCCGCCAGCTACAACTCGAATACTCAATGCTTGTGGTAGCAGGGAAGCCAATTTTCTTGGTTCAATGTTAGAGTGAGTAAGGAATGTTTTAAGTTGCTAGTTGTTTACGTACTTCCATAAGCGCAAAACCTAATAAATTGAGCCCTTTCCAAGTGAGAGGGTTCTCGATATTTTCACTATCTTCAGCAAGGCCGATCCCCCATATTTTATCAACAGGGCTTGCCTCCACTAATATTCTTTCATTGGTATTTAATAAAAATGTTTTTAACTCTTCATTTTGTGAAAACTTAGCAAGATTTGCTGCGACAACAATATTAAATCTATGTTCATCCCATATGCTCTGTTGAAAGCCTCGTACCTCTCTACCGAATGCTTTTGCAGCGCCAGGATTTGGGGCATGGATAATTTTCTCGAAACTTTCATTGTCATCAAATAATCGTGCTTTTTCTGCCATCATAAAATGTTCAGCACTGGCAAAGCGATTGCCTTCAACCATAAAAGTAGCTGGATACCATTGGCTCAGGCAACTCTTGGTAACTTGTTTTTGTTTTGATTGATGACCCCAGAAAAAGAGGTATTTCAATTTTTTACCTGTTCGGTATTGTTTGCAAAGGGTTTGGATATCCATAATAAATTGTTCTAATAAATTTCTATTGGGGTAGCGTATCGATAAATTCTTCGAAATACCATAAGAAAGACCTGTAGTTATAGCTTAAATAGATTGATTAAAAAGTAACTGGCAAGTGTTGAAAATTAAATAAAACGTGAGGCATCAGACATTTTTTATAAATGATATAAAAAGTCGCATTTTCACGCGTGAATAGAGCCATTTTTACCTAACTATTACATTTTGTTAACGATACAGTAAGCCCTCTTATTGGGTAAGGTTATTAACGAAAGTAAAGTATAAAAATATGGAACAAATATTGTTAGTTTTATGGCCTTTATTTGCACTGATAGCAATGGGTTTTATATTACGTCGTTCATCGCTGTTTTCGGTTGATTTTTGGCCTAGCGCTGAAAAACTGAACTATTTTATTTTGTTTCCTGCTTTATTGATTAACAGTTTAGCGAGTGCCCCACTTGATAGCCCTAAACTGCCTTATCTCGCGGGTGCGATATTTTTTGTGCTTATTATTAGCAGTGTATTAGTTCTAATTTTTAAATTACTTTTTAAAATGCCAATACCACGGTTTGGTGCTCATATTCAAGGTATTACCCGCTTTAATACTTATTTAGGGCTTGCAATTATAGCCGATTTATTTGGTACTGATGGCATAGCGATTGCTGCCGTCATTATGGCGATACTGGTGCCAAGTTGTAATGTTATTGCGGTCTTAGCATTAACCACTGGCTCTAAAGTTTCTATCAAACAGTTATTTTTACCGATCATTAAAAACCCGTTAATCCTCTCTTGTATTATTGGTATTTTGCTGAACTTATCTCCAATAGGATTACCTTTTGGTTCAGGACAACTATTAAAGCTACTTGCGGCAGCGAGTTTACCATTAGGGTTAATTTGTATTGGCGCGGCATTGCAAACATCGACGCTCAGGAAAGAATTTAAGCCGCTAATGACCTCTACGCTGTTACGTTTATTAGCGATGCCAGTATTAGCGCTTTTAACAGCAAAATTATTCTCATTACCGGAGTTTGAAACCGCGTTATTTGTGATTTTCTTTGCAATACCGACGGCGCCGACGGCTTATATTTTAACTCGTCAACTAAATGGTGATAGTCAGCTTATGGCAGGCATCATCACTTTGCAGACCGTAATTGCTGTCGTGACATTACCATTCATTCTTACCCAGATAATACATTAACTCATTGCTGCTATCGTTATTTAGCTTAAGTGAGATAATGGGTTTGAAGAGAATCGCTTTGTTAAAATATGGGGTTAATTTTGGGGATAAAATGGTGGTAGGAATAACGCATTATGACAGTTTTAGATAAAATATGTCTAATGGCTATATCTACATTCAAAATTCTGTTTATTGAGAACGCTAATGCCATTTTGTATTAATCAACAACCCCAAATAAACCAAACACTCTCCATTCCCAGTTCACGCGCGATAGAGGCTATTTTTAGTTCACCCGAGAAGCTCACAACCAAAGAATCTGAGTTGATGGGGATAAAAATTAAAGGTATTAAAAATAATACGCTATTTGTCGTTGAAAGTAATACTGGGCAGCCATTAAGCCTCAGCAAAGCTGAATTTCAATGGCTTTTTGAAACCAAGGTTGTAAGGCGTTTACAACCTGAAAAGACGAATTTTTTATCCCCAACGCGAATGTATAAAGGCTTGTTTGAATAATATTAAAGACATACACTGCTGCTTGATAAGGTAATAATATCATTTGATGATAAGGGGTCATGTGTGTCTTTAGAAAAATGTCAAAATAATGAAAATCTATCTATTGATGAGGTATTAGATAAACTTTCATTGCTGTACACAAATGCCATTGATTCTTTAAGAAGTGCCATTGCAGCTTATGTGACTGATGGGCAATTACCTGATGCGGATGCCCGCAAAAAGGGATTATTTGCCTATCCTGAACTATGTGTTGAGTGGCATGGTCAAATTGATCATTGCGTAAAAACGAGGGCATATGCACGTTTTGTTAAGCCCGGACAGTATCGTATTACGGTGACCCAGCCGGATCTATTTCGTCAATATTTAACCGAGCAACTGAGCATTTTACAGCAAGATTATGATGTCACTTTTTCTGTTTACCCCTCACAAACTGAAGTGCCATACCCGTTTGTGATTGATGGTTCTGATTTAGCTTTAGATAGAAGTATGAGTAGCAGTCTAGCGGCTCATTTTCCTATTACAGATCTTGCAGATATTAGTGATGATATTACCGACGGTTTATTTCAATCCGCAGAGGAGATGCCCCTTTCTCACTTTGATGCTTTGCGTGTCGATTTTTCCTTAGCGAGACTGAAACATTATACGGGAACGCCGCCAGAACATGTGCAACCTTATATTTTGTTTACAAATTACAATCGTTATGTCGATGAGTTTGTAAGCTGGGCTTGCGAGCAAGTTAGGGATCCGAATAGTCGTTATGTTGCATTATCCTGTGTAGGGCACAATTATTTAACGGCTGAAAACGCTGACCCACAAATTGCCACGTCTGATCTCACATGGAAAAAATTCCAAATGCCAGCGTATCATCTGATCGCGAAAGAGGGTGTAGGAATAACATTAGTTAATATTGGTGTTGGTCCATCGAATGCAAAAAATATTTGTGATCACTTGGCGGTATTACGGCCACACGCATGGTTAATGATAGGCCATTGCGGCGGCTTACGTGAAAGTCAAAAAATTGGTGACTATGTATTAGCTCATGCCTACTTACGTGATGATCATATTTTAGATGATGTTTTACCCCCTGATATTCCCATCCCAAGTATCGCAGAGGTACAAAGGGCACTGTACGATGCAACGAAACAAGTCAGTAATATGCCAGGTGAATTAGTTAAGCAACGGCTAAGAACAGGTACGGTGGTAACAACGGATGATCGTAACTGGGAATTACGCTTTTTTGCAACGGCCCGCCGTTTCAGCTTAAGCCGTGCTGTTGCTGTAGATATGGAAAGTGCGACTATTGCGGCTCAAGGTTATCGTTTTAGGGTGCCATATGGGACGCTATTATGCGTTTCTGATAAACCATTACATGGTGAAATCAAATTACCAGGGCAAGCAAATAGCTTTTATGAAGGGGCAATTTCAGAACATTTGCAGATTGGTATTCGAGCGATTGATCTTTTGCGACAAGAAGGCGATAAACTGCATTCAAGAAAATTAAGAACCTTTGATGAGCCTCCTTTTAGGTAATAAAAAAGTATAGATACCGAATCAATGACATTTGCAGTGGCAAATGAAAAAATGAGGTATGGGTGAATTAAGCGAGTTATTAACGCCATGGTTGATGAACTAGATATTTCTGAGGTGAGTGAGCTATCGGGCTTACCGCCATCGACGTTGCGCTATTACGAAGAAAAGGGGTTAATTACCCCGATTGGTCGTAAAGGTTTGAAGCGTGTTTATCATGGTAAAGATGTGATGACTCGCTTATCACTTATTGCTTTAGGGAGAGAAGCAAAATTTTCACTTGATGAAATAAGCACCATGTTGAATCAAAGAAATGGACCAACGATTGATCGTGGCTATTTAATAACAAAAGCAGAGGAAATTCAAAAAGTCATTGATGATTTGTCGGCGTTAAAAAAAGGTATTTTGCATATCGTCAATTGCCCTGAAGAAAATCATTTAGCCTGCCCTAAATTTCAAAAAATAATGTCGATAGGCCTACGAAATAGCCGAAAATTCAGCCAATAAGGCATAATCTAGTGGGTATAACCGCGTGATTATCCCACTTTTGATAACAATTTATCCCATTTTCCTTCATAGAAAGCCTTTTAGATCTTAACTACACTTTAGGTATTGCTACACTGATTTAAAGGGTCCTATGTCTACTCACTTCTTAGCATTTGAAAAACCTATCGTCGAACTTAATGAAAGAATCGACGCCTTAGTGGCTTTTAAACAAAATAGCCAACAGCCTGATATTGATTTCGATGAAGAGATCAAGTTGCTGGAGAAAAAATGTTTAACACTGACAAAGAAAATTTTTTCTCAGCTTGGTGCTTGGGAAATAGTTCAACTTGCAAGGCATCCATTGAGGCCCTATACCCTAGATTATATTTCGCTGATTTTTACGGAATTTCAGGAGTTGGCTGGAGATAGGGCATTTGCGGATGATAAGGCGCTTGTTGGTGGTCTAGCACGCCTTGACGGGCAACCTGTTATGGTTATAGGTCAACAGAAAGGGCGTACCACAAAAGAAAAAGTGATGAGAAATTTCGGTATGCCTTCCCCGGAAGGTTACCGTAAGGCATTAAGGTTAATGAAGATGGCTGAGCGTTTTCATTTACCTGTGGTGATATTCATTGATTCTGCGGGGGCATATCCCGGTATTGGTGCAGAAGAGAGAGGGCAAGCTGAAGCGATAGCACGAAATATTATGGAGATGTCTTGCCTAAAAACACCTATCATTTGCGTGATAACAGGGGAAGGTTGCTCTGGTGGTGCACTGGCAATAGGGGTTGGCGACCGTATTAATATGTTGGAGTACAGCACATATGCGGCAATATCACCGGAAGGTTGTGCTTCAATCCTTTGGAAGGATGCACAAAAAGCACAAGTTGCTGCGGAAACAATGGGAATGACAGCCAAAAGGCTCAAGGAGCTAGGTATTATTGACACTATTATCCCTGAACCGCTCGGTGGCGCACATCGCGATTATGTATTAGCGAGTGAAAATTTAAAACAGCAGTTGCTTATTGATTTAGAGGCCCTCAAAAAACGGGATGTTGATCTATTATTGGCCGAAAGATATCAGAAAATTATGGCGTTTGGTTACTGTTAAGCATGATATAGTCATTTTTATCTGAAGTCGTTTGGTGATAGAAATGAATATAGAGCAATGGGCGAATGAGTTTGATAATTACCTGCTAAAAAACTGGGTTAATGATGATAATGCCCATGATATTTTTCATCTTAGACGAGTTTGGCGTACGGCACAAAAAATTATGGAGCCAATAGAACAAGTTAATCCTTTGGTTGTATTGGCTGCCTGTTATTTTCACGATTTTGTCTCATTGCCGAAAAATCACCCCCAAAGACACCAAGCATCTTCTTTAAGTGCTGATAAAGCGGTGAGTATTTTTCAGTCTCATTTTCCAAGCCTACCTGAACATTACTATGAACCGATTGCTCACTGTATTATCACCCATAGTTTTAGTGCTCAGCTCGAACCAAAAACGATTGAAGCGAAAATTGTTCAAGATGCGGATAGGTTAGAAGCACTTGGCGCAATTGGCTTAGCGCGTGTTTTTGCCGTTAGTGGCCAATTGAATAGGGCATTATTTGATGCAAATGATCCTTTTGCACAAAATAGGCCACTGGATGATACTCAATGGGCTTTAGATCACTTTCAGCAAAAATTACTTAAATTACCGAGTACTATGCAAACTTCAATGGGAAGATTGCTCGCCACTCAAAATGCGAATTATTTAGTACAGTTTATGGCGAAATTAAGTGCTGAATTAAAGGGGAATAGTGTCCAGTTTGATGATCATATCATCGAACAGTTTTGGCTCTAATTAAGGTAGTGGCTTGATGTATTCAATAGGGATAGGCGATAAATGTCGGTTGATCTGAATTTATTAAGAGTTTTTGTTTCTGTGGCGTCTCAGGGCAATTTTGCTCGTGCCGCACAACAACTGTCTATGCCGACATCGAATGTTAGCCGGAGTATTAAGCAATTAGAAACTCAGCTCAATTGTCGGTTAATTGAGAGAACAACGCGGAATATGAGGCTGACAGAGCAAGGTGAAATATTATGGAAGCATAGTCAAAATCTCTATGCAGAGCTTGATGATATATTGAGCCAAATAAGCCATCGTGAGAGATTAACAGGAACATTACGGCTCACTATTCCTAGTGAGACGGGAAGCCTACTATTAGCCGACATAATCACCGATTTTGCTCTGTTGCATCCACAATTAACGCTTCATTGTGATACTCAGCTTATGCCTTTAGATGTGATTAATGATGATATCGATTTATTATTAACGTTCCATCGGGGTGAATTAGGCGATAGCAGCTATCATTCGAAATTAATAAAAGCTTGGCCGAGCGTTGTTGTGGCGGCTCCTCATCTTATTGAACAAACGGGCAAGCCGAAAAACCTCACGGAGCTAGCTAATATGCCTTGTATTTCAAGTTTAAGTGCAATAGCCGGTCAGCCATGGATATTTATCGACCAACAAGAACGCCCTCAAAAACTCAATATTAATAGTCGATACCGAGTTAATAGCGGTATTTTAGCTAAAGTTGCTGCATTAAAAGGGATTGGCTATGCCATTTTAGCGATGGAATCTTGCCAACCAGATATTGAGCAAGGTTTACTTGAAGTTATTGAGTTTGCTGAGCGACCCGCTCCGATTGAATTACGTGCAGTTTATGCGAGTCGACGTTCATTATCACCGAAGATTGATGCTTTTTTGCAATATTTAATCCCATTATTTGCCAATAAGAAGGTGTAATTGCCAGACTCAATCATGCTGAAGTATGGCGTAATTTCAGGGTGAGTCCTTTTAGAAAATAGCGCAGTAATTGGTCACCACATTCACGGTAGTTTTTATGTTCGGGGTGACGAAATAGGGCGTTAATTTCGGGTTTAGATACTCGAAAATCGGCTTTTTGGTAGATTTCTATCATATCGGTATCTTTTAATGCAAAAGCGATACGGAGTTTTTTAAGGATAATATTATTGTTGATATGTGTTTCAACTGTCGGAGCAGGGTGGTTATCGCTTTTACCTCGACGAAAATAGACTAAACCGTTAAGGAAGTGAACCAAGGTTTTATCATTACACTCCCTATATTCGGGGGAATCATCTTTCTTTAGCCAACTTACTATTTCTGCTTTGGTCACCGTTAAACCAGAGAGCTGCATAATTTCCACCATCTGGTTATCACTAAGGTCTAGTATGTAGCGAATACGACGTAAAACATAATTATTAAGCATGGCTATTGATTTTCCATAAATTAAGTTTTCTAAATCAATCACCAATGATAGTTATCAATGTTGAGATTCAAAAATATTGAGGCGTTTTAAGAAAGGCATACTAGAGAGTAATTTTGTTTTTATCAATATAAGAATGCGTAAAATAGACGATTTTAGCCTACCTTACGCATATTGTGTCTGACGTTGAATTAGCCGATAAAATAGATGAGACTATAAAAAAAGACTAAGGTTAACCCAACAGTTAATAGCATATTTTTCAGTAACGCCGCGGCAACGACGCAAAATAAAGCTCCCCATAAATAGGGGTTATCAGGGAAATCCCGCAACGCATGATTATCTAACAGGATCACCGGAGCACAAATTGCGGTTAATAAGCAAGGCGCTGAATAACCGAGAGCCTGTTTAATAAACAGTGGCAACCTAACAGGAAGCTGTGGGATCAGAAAAACGTAACGTAAAGAGAAAACAATAACCGTCAGTGTCAGGATCAATACCCAAATCATTTTTCTTCCTTAAGTAATCGAGAAACAATAACTGAAACACACATCCCCCCAACACCCGCGATGACAATCGCACTACTTATTGAATATAGAGAGAGGGTAACGGCCACAACTAATGAAAATATCACGCCACAAATTGTGCTTATTTTCTTTGTCAGTGGAACAACAATCGCTAATAGTGTCGCAACCACAGAAAAGTCTAAATGTAAGCGACTTAGGTCAGTAATGAAATTGGCCATCATAATGCCAAGAAGGCTGGTGATTAACCAAACAATATAAAAACTGAATCCAGCACCAAATAAATAAGGAAAACTGAGTGGCTGCCGTTTAGCAGCACTAATAGCAAATAGTTCGTCTGTTAATAAAAAGCCAATGCTTAAACGTTGAGTGGCAGTAAAATCCTTAACATGAGGCCGCATTGTTAGGCCGTATAGCAAATGCTGTGAAGTAATAAAGAAGACAGATATAATAATAGTGATATAACCCGCCCCAGAATTAAGTAAACCTAAAGTAACAAGTTGTGCTGCGCCAGCAAATATCATCGCTGACATAGAAATACTTTGCCAAAATGAAAGTCCGGCTTCAACAGCCATTGAACCTGCTAAAACACCCCATGGGATCACTGCTAAATTCAATGGAGTCATGTGCAGAGCCCCATGAGTAAAAGCACGTTGCCATTGGCTACGTTGTTGTGAATACATTGATTTAATACCTTTTTTGCTTCGTTATTTTTATCATACTGTCGAGTTGAGATGGCTGATAGAATAAAATTGCTCTTGATATGAGTGTATTATCACCAATGCCATGGCATAAAAGTAAATAACTAGCCTTTAATTTACACAATGTGGACAATTTGCACGCAATATTCCCAGCTATCTTTTAAGCAATAATAAAAGCGGTTATTCAGCTGATAACGGAAATAAGGGCTAGCATAAATGAATGCCGCCACTGGTAATATGCCGCGTATATTGGCTAGGTGTGACCCCAATGGATTTCTTAAAATGCCGTGTGAAATGGCTCTGATCAGAAAAACCACACTGGTTTGAAACATCAGCAGGTTTCTCCCCTTGTAATAGCAATTTTTTAGCTTTGTATAATCTTGCTTGGATTAAAAATGTATGGGGGGTTGTGCCTGTATGTAATTTAAACTGACGTAGAAAATGCCACTGACTTACCCCAGCAATTGCTGCTAACTCACTTAGGGAATGATCCTGCTCTGCGGTGCTCATGATTAGGTCACAAATATCCTGCATACGTTGTTTTGCAGGGGGAATATCATTGGGTTGTACTCGGCTTTTGTTGTATTTCAAAATAAGCCAGCTCATTGATGAGAGTAATAAGGTCTCTTTGAATAAGATGTTATTGGGTTGTAATAATAAATTAAATAGTAAATTTAACTGAGCTGCTAAACCGGGATCTTGGATCACTGCGTTAGGGAACCAAGGGATCACTCCGTAGTTATCCGTTTTTAAATCTAAGGTTAAGCGTTGAAACATTTCAGGGGTAGGATAAATAGCTTTATAGGCCCAGCCACCAGCTACAGCAGAAGAGCCTGTATGGATTTCATCCGCATTCACCACAATAATGTCGCCTTTAGGTGCATAATGGTTTTCACCAGTACGAAAAAATTGCTGAGCACCATCTTCAATCACACCAATACAAAAGCCTTCATGGCTATGGCGGGAAAATTTTTGTTGATGGTACTGGGCTTCTATCATTTCTAAGCCACCCAGTTCTCGCAAATGAAAATAATTGGCACTTTCCATCCCAATACCTACTCTTTACCCATGATAAAAACGGAATATAAACACACAGTTATATTGCATTAAACGTATGCTATTTATACCCTTAATCTTAATTATTTTCACTATCACTACCCAATGGCCTATTTTGGGTTATTATTTCAATTATTCTTAATATTGCAGAATAAAAACCCAAGATAAATGTTAGTGTCAATACGATTCTATTTTTAGTTTATTTCGTGAATTATTGGTTCATGAAATTCAATATTTTTAGATTATTCAACCTAGTTTTTGGTCTATACATGGCATATTTGCCCATGTTTTTATTTGCGCGTAGTGATATCTTTTATAGTAAGATAACCCCGTGTATCATAGTCAATATTAACTGAATATGTTTATTTTTTGTTATAACTTTTATTAAGTTAGCGGGTTCCTTATGCTTGAAAATCTTGGTATCACAAATTTATGGACGTATTTAATCGGTGTCATTTTTATTACATTGGTGCCAGGCCCAAATTCTTTGTTTGTGTTAACGAGTAGTGCAAAATATGGCATTAAAAATGGTTATAAAGCCGCGCTAGGCGTATTTACGGGTGACGCGATACTGATTTTTTTATCGTTTTTAGGGGTTGCTTCACTGGTTAAAACATCACCTATCTTTTTTAGTGTAATTAAGTATGTTGGCGCTACCTATTTAGTTTATTTAGGAATAAAAACGCTGTATAGCGTCTTTCATAAAAAAGAGCCGGTTGGGGATGTGGATGCAATAGTATTAGCAGCGAAAGGAACATACCAAAAAGCGGTGTTTTTAAGTTTGCTTAATCCTAAAATGATCATTTTTTATGTGTCATTTTTTATTCAGTTTATTGATCCTGCTTATCCTAATGCAGGCATACCGTTTTTTATTTTAGGCAGCATTCTTGAAGCATGCAGTATGATTTATCTATCAATGCTGATTTTTGGTGCTGTTGCTGTTACTAACATGGTAAAACATAACAAAAAACTGTCTAAATTATCTAATAGCTGCATTGGTGCTATCTTCTTAATGTTTGGGGCTAAATTAGCGTTAGCCGCCTAGTTTTTAGGGGTATATGATGATGCCGGCCATGAGCCGGCTTTTTTATCACTGTAATCTCGAAACAATTCTCAAGTCTCTAATACAACCCGTCGTCCAAAATTGTGCTCTGAATTTCAGTATCATGTGATTTGGAGTGGAATTATTGCGGTACAAATGTGTTCAGAAATAGTCTGGCTAATGGAACGGTGAAAGAGCACGTTTGGCTTCCAACATAGATAAACGACATAATAAAATTAAAATTATTCTGTGAGAAAAGGATGTATACCTGATGAAGCATTTAGTCAAAATTGCCAGCCGTTATGCAAAGCCATCTATTATCAATGATTATATTGAATGTGGTTATGTTGCTGCCGCGCTAGAAGCGGAAGATGGTGAAATTTATACAGGTATTAGCATTGATACGGCGTGCTCTCTGGGTTTTTGTGCAGAGCATGGCGCTGTTGCTGAATTACTCAAAGCAGGAAAGTCGGTCATTAAGTCGATGGTTGCCGTTGATTCCGCTGGAAATGTTGTACCGCCTTGTGGGCGTTGTCGAGAATTAGTCAGTCAATTATCCAATAAAAATAAGCAGACGCTCGTTGGGGTCGATAATGAAACTCAAGTCACCTTAGAGCAATTGATGCCTTATGATTGGAAAGCCACACAAAATAGAGAACAATAGAATGATGACGCAAGAGGATAAACATTTCACGGCAACGGCATTGCTGCGTAATCAAAAAGGGGAGTTTTTATTACATAAGCATCGCAAATTAGGGTGTTGGCTCCCACCGGGAGGGCATTTAGAAGATAATGAAGAGCCTCAAGATGCGGTAATGCGTGAAGTACGGGAAGAAACAGGGTTAGATTGCCGCGTGATTGATTGCGCCTATCCAACAGCAACCAAGGTAACGGGTTGTGAAAAAGTCACTGCTTTGCCCATGCCTTTAGCCATCTTAAAAGAGTTTATAACTGATAAAGAAAAAGGGGATCATTGGCATATTGATATGGTGTATTTATGTGAGCTTGTATCGCCAGATAAAACGCCTGATCCTGCATTTTGTTGGGTGCCTTTTGAAGAGCTAGCCAATCTCAATATCCCACATGATCTACTGCAATTGGCAAGCATGGTAAATGAAACTAACTTGTTGAAATAAAACTTATTTTATATTTAAAAACAACAATGAAACACCGAGCGCCATTAATAACAGACCAATTATTTTATCCACCACGAATTGGTAATTGAGAACTTGGTTGCGTATGACGGGCGCTGCGAAGAATAACGCGATCAAACTGAACCATAGCCAATGAACAAAAGAGATAAAAAACCCATAACTCAAATTAAGCATTAATGAGTGAGAATTTTGGAGCACTTGCGTATATACAGAAACGACAAATAGCATGGTTTTAGGATTTAATGCATTAGTTAAAAAGCCCATTTTAAAGGCAGCAAATCTTGTAGGTTTAGGTGTTTCACCGGTTTCTGTATTGATTTTTTGTTTATTGGTAAATGAGCTAAATCCAATATAAATTAAATATCCCACACCAAATAATTTCACAATAGTAAAAAGCGTCGGTGAGTTCATGATAAGCAGTGTTACACCGAATACAGTATAAAAAACATGAACCTGCACCCCAAAGGCTATACCTAATGCTGCAAGCAACCCAATTTTTGTGCCATAAGCATAACTACTACGTGTCACCATGGCAAAGTCGGGACCTGGACTAATTACCGCTAAAATAGTCATGGCTGCCATAGCAATAAGTTCATTCATGTTAACTGTCCTTAATAGGTAATAAAAACTGATATTAAAAATTGCTGATATAAATCATCTTGTTTATTAATTAACTGTATTATCAATAGATTGTATTTAGTTAAAAAGCGATTTATGCTGACGTAAATCTGTCAGTTTTTGTTACCTATATGATGAAATTACCACCATTATCCTCATTACGTTTCTTTGATGCCGCCGCGCGTCATGGCAGCTTTGTTAAAGCGGCGGATGAACTCCATGTCACGCATAGTGCTATCAGTCGCCAAATACGTTTGCTTGAAGAACAGATTGGTATTGCATTATTTGAGCGGCGTAACCGAGCGGTTTTTTTAACGTTGGCAGGCAAAAAGCTATATCAAACAACGAGTGAAATCTTTGCTCAATTGGATAAGACATTAGCAGAGCTTGGCAGTGTCGTTGATAGTAATGTGGTGAGTATTTCTTGTGAACCCACTATCGCTATGAAATGGCTTATTCCTCGATTAACTCAATTTTATCAGCAATTTCCTCATATTACGGTGCATTTGATTGCGGCAGGAGGGCCTATTGATTTCACTAAAGCAGGTGTTGATCTTGCTTTTAGGCGTAATGATTTTAAGTGGAATAGCCATATTTATGCTGAAGAAGTGTGTCGTGAAAGGATGGGGTTAGTGCAGCGGCCCGATTTACATTGGCACGATGGCTCCAGCGACATTGCGTTACTGTATCCAGCCTCTCGTCCCTCTGTTTGGGAGCAATGGCAACAGCAGATGGGCAATAGTCAGCAAGGTAATCGACAGGTTTCATATGAACATTTTTACCTTTGCATTCAGGCGGCCATTTCTGGTCAAGGGGTTGCGATTGCTTCATTTTTAATGGTTGAAGATGAGTTGCAATCAGGTCAATTAACCGCGCCTTATGGTTTTATCGAAGATGGTTCAGCTTATTATTTGTTGTCGCCCAAACCACCTGTTGTCGGAAGTGCTTTGCACCTATTTATTGAGTGGCTAAAAGATTGCCTTCAAGAAAGCTATACACTAACCCAAAAGGAGTAGCACAGATTTTACTTTACACTCGAATTGTTTATTCTTTCAGCAAAACCATGTGATAAATAAAGATTTTGTCACATAACTATTTTATAGCGTGTTATATTTCCAGACTTGGGTTTGTCGGTTTATTAAGTGGAGTGAGTAATGAGTAAATTACGGGTAGGTGTCATTTTTGGTGGTAAATCAACAGAGCATGAAGTGTCATTGCAGTCAGCGAAGAACATCATTAATGGTCTTGATCGCGATAGATTTGATGTATGCTTAATCGGCATTAACAAACAGGGGCATTGGCATGAATATGATGAAGCTGATTTTTTAATCCATGCAAATGATCCCGCTCGTATTGCACTAAGTACGCCAAAACGCAGTATCGCTATTATCCCTGGTAAAACAACCCAGCAATTTATTTCCCTTGAAGATGCTCAGCCACTCCCTCAAATTGATGTTATTTTCCCCATTGTGCACGGTAATTTGGGTGAAGACGGCTCTTTGCAAGGGTTATTGCGTATGGCTAATTTACCTTTTGTTGGCCCAGGTGTTTTAGGCTCTTCAGCCTGTATGGATAAAGATATCACTAAGCGATTACTACGCGATGCGGGGCTACATGTTGCACCTTTTATTACGCTGACAGCGTCGGATCGCACTGAAGCCAACTATGAAGCGGTTGTTAAACAATTAGGCCTCCCATTATTTATTAAACCGGCTAACCAAGGCTCTTCTGTTGGGATCAGTAAAGTGACTAATGAGTCTGAGTTTAAGGCAGCATTGGATTTCGCTTTCTTGTTCGATATGAAAGTCCTGATCGAAAGTGCAGTGAAAGGCCGTGAGATAGAATGTGCGGTATTAGGGAACGAACAGCCATTGGCAAGTCCATGTGGCGAAATTGTTCTACATGATAGCTTCTACGCTTATCACACCAAATATATCGATGAAAATGGTGCGTCTGTGGTAGCACCAGCGGATTTAGATGTTGAAGTGAGTGATAAAATACGGGAAATTGCATTACAGGCTTATCGTGCACTCAATTGCAGTGGTATGTCTCGCGTTGATGTTTTCTTGACCGAAGATAATCACGTTATTATCAATGAAATTAATACACTACCAGGGTTTACGAATATCAGTATGTACCCTAAATTGTGGCAACAGGGCGGGATGACATATCAAGCGTTGATCAGCCGCCTTATTGAACTAGGCATTGAAAAATATCAACAAACCATTGCTTTAAAAACAGCGTGTGATGTTAATTAATTGACTAATATCGCGGTATTTTATTAGCGTGCGATGTCACGCTAATAAAACATCGGTTAGTTTATGCCTTAATCTCGGTGATGCTGCGCAACATTTTTTTGCAGGTGCGTTAAGAATAACTGGGTTTCTTTTGGCGTCGTTAATCGAATAAAACGTATATGTTGATACTGTTTATCCGCCATACTGGCTATCCTAGGCCATTTACTTTTGTGATAGGTCGTTATCATCCATATTAGGATGGAATCACGACTAAAAAAGACATTTTTCCACGACTCATAATTCCCTGTATCCGGCCAAAGCTCTTGTTTGCTTCTGATCCGTGAGAACACTCGACGCACCGATTGATAAAGCGTCCGTAAGAATGAGTAATCAAGCCAAATCACCAGCTCAACCTCTTTCCATTTAATGGGTTGTGTCCGAGTATAGTTACCATCAAGTACCCAGCCGTTTGGTGCATTTTGCAGGGCTTGCGATAATTTCTTATACAATTGCTCATCGGTTGCGGGTTGCCAATTTTTTTGCCAATGAAGAGCATCCATTTCTATATATGGAACAGCGTAAAGTGACGCTAATTGCCGGGCAAAGGTGCTTTTACCACTGCCACTACAGCCAATAACATTAATTTTCATGAGTTAAATCATTTTATGGTAGATATGCCGTTCAGGTTTACTGAAGGGTAAAGTTGCACAAAAGCGTTCTGGAAAACGAAGCTTATCAGTGAATTATTCTATTTGATCAAACAAAAAATGCTCAATGTCTTGATGTCACTATTCAGGCAAAACATAAGCAGTACCAACTTATGGTTCAAGAAAAGCGGCATTGGTTTTAACGTAAGAGACTCACAAGGTGCATGGTGATAACGACACCCACACCTTGTTTATTGCGATAAGAGATCAAACTATGCGTGATGTTACTAGTACTTTTGCTGCCGTAGGGGCTAATTGCCAGCCTAATAAATTACTTGCACCAGACATAGTTAATATAACGGAATAAAGGTTCAAATCCGAACTTTTTGTATAGGTCGAAACCGGCTTCTGAGGCATCAAGGAAGCAGTGTTCAACACCTTGTTGATGACAAAATGCTAACGCATAAGCGATTAATTGTGTCGCGTAGCCTTTCCCTTGGTGTGTTGGCTCCGTACCAATATCATCAAAACGTGCAAGGCTACCTTCAATAGTGACGGTCATCGATGTTGCTGGCTCTCCAGCGACTAAGAGGACAAGATGGAATTGTGGCGCACCTTGCAATAAAGCATCTTCATGATAGCGGACATATTCATTGACAACCTTATCGTGTTCATCCGAAATATAAAACGCAGATACTAAAGGCTTAGCCCACAATGAAAGGTCATGGTTCGCAAACACAATATCCACTTGATTTTCAGGCAGTTCTACAGGGAGTTGTTTATCAAGTGATAATGCCATTGCTGTTGTGACGCTGTCACGTTTGTAGCCTAAGGCGAGTGCCTCATTGACAATATCTTGCTGCATTTCTTCAGGAACAACCAGTGTATGATTTTTCTTTTGTGCAACAAAAAGGTGATGAGCCTGCTTAAATGCTTGAATCGATGATTCAGGTTGAAGATAAATAAAGTTAAATACAGGCGAATTTAGAGGGGTAAGGTAACATATAGTATGTTGTTCGATCTGGATACTGTGCTCACAAATCGATGTCCAAAATGTTTTTTCGATGGACTGATAATGCCTTAAGTAGTAGAGCGGAATATTCATGTTTCAGTTACCTGACGCAAAGCGTGTTAATCGATAGGGGCTAAGTGCTGTCTGCTCTATGCCATGTATTATTTCATCTTGTGCCAAATGGCAAATTAATGGTGCAAATGTGATAGCAGCGTGCATACTAATAATATATAAACCACTGAAATCAGCAACTTTACCGACAATTGGCATCTCATCCTGTGGCATAGGTCGCATTCCTATGAAAGCATTTTCTAAGCGTAATCTATTTGTACCTATAAATGAATTTTGAATAACGGATAGCGCATTTTGTGCGATATTCACTGCACTATGCTCGGGGCGCTCATCGATGTAATCCTCGGTACAACATAATTAGATTGAAATCATCGGATAGAATGATTTTGTATAAGCACCTTAATAGAGATTAAGGTGCATGTTTAATTATTGGGTTAGTCAGGGCGTTTTAAGGTGAAAATCTTATTTAATTGTCAGCTTTAGACTCTCACCAATTTAGAGACAAACGCAATAATGACTAATAATGCGGCGATCGTGAGTAGAGCGGTCGCTAATGTAAACTGAAAGGCAACAAAACCAATGGCGGCGGGGCCTGCTAAAATACCAAGGTAACCCAGTGTGGATACAGCAGGAACAGCTAACGCTTCAGGCATCGTATTTTGCTTACCTATCGATGAAAACATCACAGGTACAATATTAGAACAGCCAGCACCAACCAGCGCATAACCTATAATTGCGATGGATAAGTAAGGTGATAATACCGCGATCATAAAGCCTATACAGGCTAAAAGAGCGCCCCAGAACACCACCCGCGCAGAGCCGACACGCATTACTATTTTATCTCCAGTTAAACGGCCAATTGTCATTGTTGTGGCGAAGGCTGCAAAGCCCAATCCACCAAGGGATTCTTCTAGACCGTGGTGCTCGATTAAAAATACGGCACTCCAATCTAGTACCGTACCTTCCGCGAGGAAAATAGCAAAGCAAATAATACCAATGACCAGAACAATACCTTTGGGTATCGCGATAAGAGGGCCGGTTGGTGCATTGGCATAACTTAAAAAACCTTTGAAGCTGATAGACAGCAACAGTAATGAAACCAATGAAATAATAATTGCAGCAGCAATTGGTGGTGTACCCATTAATAAAATGGCACTCATAGCACCAGCCCCTACAATTCCACCTACACTATAGTAACCATGAAAACCCGATATGATGGGCTTCTCAGAAGCTTTGTCTACAATCACTGCTTGTATGTTCATGGCACAATCTGTTAGCCCAATACCGACACCAAAAAGCAATAAGCCAACAATCAATATACCGATATGTGATATTGCAGGGAGTAAAGGGAGTAGCAAGCAAAAGGCGATGGTCGAGGCCACCATCAGTTTACGACAGCCAAATTTTGCAGCAATAGCCCCGGTTAAAGGCATCGCAATCAGCGCACCGACGCCAAAGCAGAGAAGTAATAATCCAAGTGTGGCGTCATTTGCACCCGTATTGGCTTTGACAAAAGGGACAATTGCTGCCCATGAAGCGGTTGCAAAACCTGCAATAAAAAAGATAATCCGTGTTGCCACTTGCTCTTTTTTGGCTGGTGGCGTAGTCGGTGTTGTTTCTAATAATTCAGGAGATAGAGTCATTTTATCAATATATTTAGTTTAGTTATTAAATTATCTATGATGAAGAGTATCTAAAAGTGGATCATCTAATATCGGGTGGCGTATTTCCCTTTTCTGTCCATTTCTTCTTATCAGTGCGATGGCCCATTTGTCAGTCTATATAATAATAAAGGTTAAAGGATCAATATGATAGGGTTCTCATGCGAAACCAAAAAAATATTATCTATGTTAGCTATATTGATTTTGAAAAATAGCACGGTATCTCGAATGAGATAGAGATAATCAGTATGGCATTGTGGTTATATGTATTAAATTTATGACTTAGGGAAGTATATTAGGTATTAATAGCGCCTAGTTAAACAAGATTAATCAATTAATGTGTTCGATTACTGTTAGATACAATACAAGTTGATCATTCAGCGTTAAGGCGTGTTTTTAGAAAAAATAGGACACGACCACTTGCAGCCGTGCCACGAAAATTGTTTCACAATAGAATATCAGAATGCAAAAGTCCCAAGTGCTGACAACAGAATTTAGTCAACAAAATAAAATAATAATATATGATAACGAGTATGCAATATTCAGCATACCTTTATACATTAGCGTTTTCTCAGCATAATGAAATATTAAATTTCATTATGCTTTTACCTAATTTTATTTAGTTGAACTTTATTCAGAAGACAGCATTTTTAGTCCATGTTTAGCGCACTCTGATGTCTATAATCATGTCGTTATATTTTATGATTATAAATACGGTAAAAAATGAAAATAGGCTCTGTTATTTTATTATTAGTGGCTTTTACACTCACGGCTCACGCAGAAAAGGGTCCTGAGTTACAAAAAATTCAGGATAAACAAGGGAAAGAGATACATTACTACATAATAAAGCAAAGCGATAAAACAGCAAAAAACGTATTAGTGTTGATCCAAGGCTCTGATTGCAAAAGTGTTATTAATAACACTAAGATGATAAAAAATTTTGGCGCGGCATTTCCTAATAATGATATTTTACTGGTTGAAAAAACGGGATTAGATAGCCAAGTTGGAAAAAATGAGGATGGAGCATTAGTCGAAAATTGTCCTGTTGATTATATGAAAAATGATTCTCCATTAGAAAGAGCAGAGAATTATTTATTTTTAATTGGGCATTTAAAAAACCATTATCAACATATTATTTTGCTTGGAGGAAGTGAAGGGGCGGTAGTGACAAATTTAATTGTTTCTAACACGGATATGATCCAAGCCTCCATCTCATTGAATGGTGGCGGTCAGTTTTTTATTAACGATGTTATTTATAATATTGAAAAAACATTGCCTAATGAAGAAGTCGCGCAATCTATTGAAGGTTTTAAACAATTCGCTAAATCTGTAATACAAAATAAATTAGATGATAACCAATTTCCGAGTGAACATGGGGAAAAGTGGTGGCGTGAAATGCTAACAGTGAATAACCAAAAACTGCTTCAATCGATAAAAACACCTCACTTAGTGATTCAAACAATGGATGATATCAATGTAGATCCCCATAGTGTTGTGCGAATGATGGGGAAAATTAATAATCCACAGGTATCGTTTAAAACATATCAGGGGTTAGATCACTTTTTCCTCGATCAAGAAGGAAAATCACAAACAGAATTGATTGTGAAAGATATTAACGAGTGGTATCAAACCATAAACTAACTACTGTTTTAACGCCTCCTCCAAAAAACCTTCCGGGGAGGAGGTTCATTATCAATACGCTAATCAAGATAGTCTGTTAGGCGCTTGCAAAATAAACACCGCCAATCTAATACAGTTTTCACTATTTTTATTTTTTAGTGGCATTGAAACCATGGCAGTTGCTCTTTTCACAGATAAAAACATAGAAACCTTGTTTTAAATAATGATTAAAAATGGTTGATGTAGGAATGAGTAGCCATCAATCCACTATTCAACAATAACGCTGTGGTAACGAAAAAGGGGGGGAAACCCTAATTTTTTGTAGATAGATAACCCATCGCTTGATGCCTCAAGAAAACAACGTTCGACCCCATTTTGCGTGCAGGTTTTTAAAGCATGTTTAATCAATAAGGTTGCTAACCCTTGACGCTGATATTGTGTATCTGTACCGATATCGTCTAGGCGAGCCATGCTACCGTTTAAGGTTAGAGTTAATGCACTGACAGGGGTATTGCCATGAAATAATACATAGTGTAGAAGTTGCCCCTTTAGCTGTAAGGCTCTTTGGTGATAACGGATATATTCGTTGATGACTGTTGGATCATCCTCACTGTCAGGGGCTGCAAACGCAGTAATTAATGGCTGTGCCCATTCAGTCAGTTGTTCATTACTTAAGGCAATCCTATAGCTTTCAGGCAGTAAACAGTCAGTATGATCCACCATCTTTGATGAGGTTAGTACCATTGCCGTTGTTTCCCCATCATTTTCATACTGGTTCTTAGTCATAATTGGCGCGAGCTGTGGCAACACTTTTTCATGTACGACAAGGACATAAGTTTTTTTTGTTCAAAAAACAGTGCATTGCCTGCTTTAAAATCAGCGATTGATGCGCCGGAGTGTAAGTAGATAAAACTAAAGGCGGGAATAGGAAGTTCAGAGAAATATGCGATAGCTGTATCACTGATGCTTACGGTATTTTTGCAAATTCCTGACCAGAAATGACGCTCTTGTTGATAAAAACACAGCTCATTATTTTTCATTCAATTATCTCATTTATCAGTCTTATTATCCTAAAAGCCAGTCTACAAGAAGCGGATTTTCCTTAATAGCGTGCATCACCAATAGCGCATTTTTAGACCTATAATTTTGCTATTCTGTACAGTGGAACTGAAAAATACTATACTCCCCCTATGTATATGATGGATGACTAACGATGCCACATTCACCAAAAGAAAAAAAAGCGGTTCTGACTCGGGTCAGGAAATTAAAAGGACAACTGCTGGCACTGGAATCGGCTCTAGAAGATGAAGTGGAGTGCAGTGCTGTGTTGCAGCAAATTGCGGCAATTAGAGGAGCGGTCAATGGGTTGATGGCGGGGGTTTTAGAGAGCCATCTACGAGAAGGATTACAGGAGTCTGCAACTACGCAGAGCCAAAAAGAGTCAGTTGATGACGCTATTTCTCTTATTCGAACATACCTGCGTTAAAAATAAGGAATCAATATGAAATCACGTGCAGCGGTCGCATTTGGGCCTGGGGAACCACTGAAAATTGTTGAAATTGATGTGATGCCACCTAAGGCGGGAGAAGTATTAGTAAAAATTAGTCATACCGGTGTTTGTCATACTGACGCATTTACCTTATCAGGGGATGATCCTGAAGGCTTATTTCCTGTTGTGTTAGGCCATGAAGGGGCTGGTGTCGTGGTTGAGGTCGGGGAAGGTGTCACAAGTGTAAAACCGGGTGATCACGTGATCCCTTTATATACGGCAGAGTGTGGCGAATGTGTATTTTGTCAATCAGGTAAAACAAACTTGTGTGTATCCGTTCGCGCAACACAAGGTAAAGGTGTTATGCCAGATGGTACCACCCGCTTTTCTTATAATGGCCAACCGCTCTACCATTATATGGGATGCTCTACTTTCAGTGAATATACCGTGGTTGCAGAGGTGTCATTAGCGAAAATTAATCCAGAAGCCAATCACCAAGAGGTATGTCTATTGGGTTGCGGAGTCACAACGGGGATCGGCGCGGTACATAATACAGCTAAAGTTCAAGAAGGCGATTCTGTTGCAGTGTTTGGCTTAGGGGGTATTGGCCTTGCCGTTATCCAAGGAGCAAGGCAAGCAAAAGCAGGGCGTATTATTGCAATTGATACTAATCCTGCAAAATTTGAGTTAGCGCGCCAATTTGGTGCGACAGATTGTTTGAACCCTAACGATTTTGATAAGCCGATTCAGCAAGTCCTTATTGAAATGACAGAATGGGGTGTTGATCATACCTTTGAATGTATTGGTAATGTTAATGTGATGAGAGCTGCGCTAGAGAGTGCGCATCGTGGTTGGGGTCAATCCATTATCATTGGTGTTGCAGGTGCAGGACAAGAAATCTCGACGCGTCCGTTCCAACTGGTAACAGGGCGTTCATGGCGAGGAACGGCATTTGGCGGTGTAAAAGGTCGCAGCCAACTTCCAGGAATGGTCGAAGATGCCATGAAAGGGGATATTGAGTTAGCGCCTTTCGTGACTCATACACTGCCTCTGGAAAAGATTAATGAAGCCTTTGACTTAATGCATGAAGGTAAATCCATTCGTACAGTGATCCATTACGATTAATTGTCCGCAAGCCCGAAATGTCGGGCTTATCTTACATTCAAATTGATAAGGAGATTGTATGGAAAGGATTGAACGTCACGCCTGTTTTGGCGGCTGGCAAGATGTCTATCAGCACCATTCTACCGTATTGAATTGCGATATGAGGTTTGCGGCTTTTTTACCTTCTGAGGCAGCGAACAAACAATGCCCGGTTATTTACTGGTTATCGGGTTTAACTTGTAATGAACAAAACTTTATTACAAAAGCTGGCGCACAGCAGTTTGCAGCAGAGCATGGTGTTATTTTGATCGCACCTGATACCAGCCCTCGAGGTGAACAGGTTGCTGATGATGAGGCATATGATTTAGGGCAAGGTGCAGGGTTCTATTTAAATGCAATAAGAGAACCCTGGGTTAGCCATTATAAAATGTATGACTATATTGTCTCCGAACTGCCCGCATTGGTCGAAGCGAACTTACCCGCCAATGGTAAACGTGCCATTTGTGGGCATTCTATGGGGGGGCATGGTGCATTGATGATTGGCCTACGTAACTCAGACCGTTACTGTAGTTTATCGGCTTTTGCGCCAATCGTTGCTCCCACACAAGTACCATGGGGGCAAAAGGCATTTTCTGCTTATCTCGGTGAGGATAAATCGCTTTGGTCTCGCTATGATACCATCAATTTATTGAATGAGGCGCAATCGACACCGCCGATGTTGGTTGATGTGGGAACGGCAGATCCTTTTTACCAAGAACAATTACAACCTGAATTATTTGATGAAGTGTGCAAGCGTAAACGCCATAATTTCACATTGAATTTACGTGAAGGCTATGACCACAGCTATTATTTTATTGCTAGCTTTATTGGTGATCATATTGCATTTCATGCACGTTATCTTAAGTCGTAATTATCGGTTGGTGATGAAATTGTCATCACCAACCCCTATTTTTTATACAGGGATTTGATGTGAATACAGTGCCAGACACAATCACGTTTTATGAGCGGCTGCTACCTTTGGTTATCTCAGGTAAAAAAGTCATTACTATTCGTGATCAACATGAAAGCCATTACGTACCGCACTCAGTTGTTAAGGTGTTTGCTCTTGAAACGGGGAAGTACTATACGGATATAGAAATCCTCTCTGTTGAACCGATCGATTACGATGATATTTCGGAGTATCACGCAACACAGGAGGCGATGACGCTGGATAATTTAAAAAGCCTTATTCGTGAAATTTATCCAACAGAACAATCACTATTTGTTATCCATTACCGTTTAGTGGAATAGGATTAATTGAACGAAAAGGTTGAGATAGCTTTATTTTTAAGCACATGTTTGGAGGGCAATTAAATGGTATCGAGGAGAGGCTATTTAAGGAAAAAGCCCCTCATACCGTGGTTAAAAATTATTTTTGGCGTGCGGCGACGCGTTTTTTCATATCATTGAGTCGCTGCATCAAGGCTTCGATTTCTTCAGAATAAACGTCAGTAAACTCTTTATCGAGTACAGTGATTTCATCATCATAGACTTCGACAAAGGCACCATCTTTGCGAACACCCCATACATGATTACCGTCACCATAGATTGTGAGTAAAGGGAGAACATCTGTGATTTCAAAACGCTCAACAAGCTGTTTATAAGCTTCTAAAATACTTGCCCATTCAGGGAGATCATCGGTATCTATACCAAGGATCACTACACCACAATGGAATGTCCATGCAGGAGCCACATCAAATAATTTTGCTTCAGGCCATACAGACTCTTTGGCCATAATGCATAGCCCATTGGTTTTCATTGAGAATGTGGCGAATTCTTCAGGAATTTTAATCCCCGTTGATGTCTCAATAAAAGAGACAGCTTCTGCCGTTGGTGGAACTGAGGCAACGGCGTGAAATTCTTCTTTATTGATGGGCTTTAATGCCTTCCAAATTTGCTCATGAAATTGTTCTGGCGTCATGACAAGCTACTCCTTTCTCTATGATTTGTCGCGCAAATTTTATTATATAAAAAACAGAAATCATGTAGGCAAGTTCCGAATGACCCATCGTCGCAATAAGCTCCCTTTTACTTGAGTGAAAATGTGGTTTTCATTATCGTCCACTAAGCAAACTAGATTACTTTCCCCATAATAAACTCAAGGCTTTGTTGAGTATGGCGGGTAAATATAACCTCTTTGAGTTTATGCATGCCATTTGCTTGATAAAAACTGAGCGCCGAGTGGTTATCAGCGAGAACATCTAACCATAATAGGGTATCACCATGCTGCTTAGTCAGAGCTTCAATCTGCTTAAATACGAGGGAGCCATTGCCTTGCCCCGTTTGGCTAGGTAAAAAGTAGAGCTTATTGAGTTGGGTTCCCTGAATTGTTTCATCAGGGATAGTGGAATGGTAAGTTAATTTGACTAACCCGATAGGTTGGGAATTCTCAATCACAAACCACTCAATATTCGATTGCTGCATATCACTTATAATTTTAAAGGGAGAGTATTCATGATAAACATAGCTGGCTAGCTCATCTGCATTTTTCCATCGCTTTGCAAAGTGATAGAGGTAGCTTTCCATGCCTATCTTATAGAGTAATTGTGCGTCTTGTTCTGTCGCTTTTCGGAGTATGATTTTCATAAATATATTATTTTTCAGATTGTTAATATTATAAGTACATCATAGCAAGCATTTCTTCATCATCTTCATCTAACCCAATCTCTTGAAAACCAAATGATGAGTAAAATGATTTTGCGACGCTATTTTTAGGGCTATAGCAAATTTCAATGGCTTGCAATGAATTATCTTGCTTAATTTCTGCTAGGGCTAACGCCATTGCTTGACGGCCAATACCATGATGTTGATGTGACTTATCAATCATAAAGCGCCAAATAGCAACGGTGTTATCTGATTTCGGTACCCACATAAAAAAGCCTACGGGGGTATCATTCAGGTAAATGCCTCTAGTGACATACTCCTTATTATATGCTGCTTCAAGCAGAGACCATGTATTTGAAGCAACAAAATCTTCTTGTTCTTCAAACACCTCAAGTAATGATATTGCTTCGTAATTTTCTTTGGTTATTGTACGTAATTGAAGATTCATCTTTGCCTCCCATATCGAATAATTAGTCTATACAACTCATTATTCAATGCCTACAGAAACGTCCGTATAGCGCATTTTTGGCGCGAAAAAAGAGTGAGGAGATGAACAGGTTGGCTGATTGACGGTGTTTAACCATGGCGCTTCTTATTTGTTTAAGAAGCGTAAATCTAGGTGAATACCGCTGATTTATAGATCAATTGATGTTGGGAACGCTGTTTTGCATAGGGGATATGAAGGGGATTATCAGCCTAAGTTAATCGCGGTAAATGAGAAGACGGCTCACAATAGCATGAGCCGTTTTTAATTATTGATTAACTATTTTGTTGATTTCGGGATAAGCAAATAGGGCTGGTGCGCCCCCTGTATGCACAAACAGGACCGGCGTTTTTTCATTTGAGTTTTCTAAATAATCGATTAAACCAGCCATTGCTTTGCCTGTATAAACAGGATCTAACAAAATTCCCTCACTGCGAGCCAGTAGGGTGATAGCGTTTAGGCCTGCTTGATTTGGCATGCCATACATAGGTTCAAAGAATCCATCCCAGAGCGCTATTTCTGGCGTTTTTAAAATAGCGAGTAGTTCAGCTAATTCCCGCTGTATTTTTTCAACTTTTGGTGCCTGATCTTGCTTAAAACGTGACACTGTCACACCTATGACTTGAGAGTGAGGTAACAGCTCTTGTAGGCCGATAGCCAGACCTGCATGGGTGCCCGCGCTGCCCGAAGCCACAATGACTTTATCAAACTCCACTTCTAAAGGCTTTTGTTGAGCAATTTCGATGGCACATTGAACATAGCCAAGAGCGCCAAGGGCATTAGAGCCACCGACAGGAACAATATAAGCATCTTCTAATGCTAATGTTTGAATGAGTTCTTCCATTTGAGCTTGAGGGTCGGTTAAAGCCTCACACATGACAGATTCAGCCCCAAATAGATTGGTCAGCAATTTATTGCCGTTATGCAAAAAATTAGGGTCGTCACTTTGTATAGGGTTCTCCAGTAAAGCAATACATCTTAGCCCATACATAGCCGCAACTGCCGCCGTTTGGCGCACATGATTAGATTGAATTGCACCTGCGGTAACAATCACTTTTGCCTTTTTCTCTAATGCGTCAGCAATAAGAAACTCTAATTTTCGTAGTTTGTTTCCTCCCATCGCGAGAGGCGAAATGTCATCACGTTTAATAAAGATCTCACGACCATATACACGAGATAAGTTTTCAAGTCGTTCAAGGGGAGTCGAGCTTTTGTTCAAACTCAACTTGGTAAATTGGGCTAGTTTTTGTTGTAGTGACATGTCAACTTCCTCGGAAACTAATGTGAAAAACCTAAGTATAGATAAATAGCGAGTACCATACTTGCAGTGACTAATGCATAGGGCATTTGTGTTCGAATATGCTCAATATGATCACAATCTGTCGCCATTGACGCGACAATCGCATCAGCGGAAATGGGTGAGGTCATATCACCAAAGATTGATCCAGAAATGGCGGCACCTATCATATATTCAATAGGCATACCGACGGATATCCCTAGCTGCACGCCAATAGGGATCATAATGGCAAAGGTGCCCCATGAAGTTCCTGTTGCCAACGACATAATGGCGCTAATGATAAAAACAAAGCCAATAGAGAAGCCGGGAGCCATCACCCCTTGTGTGACGCTGGCAATATAAGTCCCTGTATTTAGCTCCGCTGAAACATTCCCCATTAAAAAGGCTAAGATCATAATTGAGCTGATTTTTAGCATATTGGCATAGCCAATGAATAATTCTTGAAAGAAATGCTCAATATTGAGCAATCGACGCCCAATAAACCAGCAAAAAGAGACAGCAGTACCAAACATGACTCCCCAATAAACGGACGTTGAGCCACTTCCTTTACTAAAATCACCATCACCAGTGATATACAAGGCAACGGGAACCATTAATACAGTTGAAAGGATAGGAATGAAAAAGTTCAAAACGGAGTGAGCATTGGGGTGATCAATAATATCCGTTTCGTCATCTGCGTCATGCTGCTGAGAATCGGCTTCCACGGTATGATTAGCCTGATATCGCATCTCAGCCTTTTTCATTGGGCCCCAAGATATATTCGTGAATACGTAGAATAAAATAGTGGCAAGCGACAACCAAGCCATCAAATTATAACCGATTGATTTAATCAAAATATCAAAAGGTTCACCAGTGATAAGCCCTTGTGAGATCTGGACGCCAATTAACCCCATAATCACTGCCCCCCAACCGTTGATAACCGCGGAAGAGCAAACAGAAACACAAGCGGTTTGGATGATATAAGACATTTTTTCCGGTGCGACGGCGTATTTGCGTGCGAGGTTTTTAGTCGAAGCGCCTGCGACTAGCTGATTAATGGAGCTTTCTATGAAAATTAATGAAGTGATCAAAATAGCCAAAAGTTGAGTGGTGACTCGGTTTTTGACTAGCTGTGTCCGATTGGAAAGTAGTTGGACTAATGCGCGAACGCCTCCCGTGACTACAACTAAGCGCATAATTCCACCAATCATCACCATAAAGACTATTGTGCGTGTATTTCCCGGTGATGCGAAGGTATCAATAACGCCATCGACAGTTCCTTTGATCCCAAGCAATATATTGTGGTCATGAATAACGGTAAAGCCGACCAAGATCCCTAGCATGAGCGAAAGCATGACTTGGCGGGTGAGGATCGCCAACAGAATAGTGACGATGGGAGTAATAACTGTCCAAATACCATAATCTTGCATGTGGTTACCTATTTGCAATGAATTTTTTATTTTAAAATTATAATTATCGAAAAATCATAGCACTGATAGGTAAGATTAATGAATAGATAACTGTTTATTCGCAGCGTTTTGTAACAAAAAAGTCGGCATGAATCGACCGGAAGTGTATAAAAATGATAGTTATAGGCAAAAGAGCCATTAGGCAATAGCTCTTTTACTGTTGTTTATGAACAAAGAAATTATGTGCGGTTTTTCCATTCTTGATAAGTGATCCGACTTATTTCTTCAATTTTCGTTTCACCTATTAATTCCATGTATTTGGGTTCAAGGGTGCCGTAATGGGTTAATCCGCATTTTTCTTGAACGGCTTTAGATTGCAGATTGCCTTGAAAATAACCACTCCATAAGTTCTCTAATTTTAAATCGGCAAATCCGTGGCGAATGATCTCGCGAACCGCTTCAGGGATTAAGCCTCGCCCCCAGAATGGCACTCCTATCCAATAACTGATTTCAGCATCGTTTTTTCCGATAGGTAATTGGCTATCAGCCTGCATGGACAAACCAATTAAACCAATAGCACGGTTATCTTCTTTTAAAGCGACAGCATAAACTTCGTCACGCATAAACATCGTTTTGATGATGGAGCGGCTTTCTTCCACACTTTTATGAGGGGGCCAACCCGCGATAGGTCCAACACGTTCATCTTTCGCGTATTCATACAAGTCGTTAGCATCGCTTTCTTGCCAAGGGCGAAAAATTAGCCTTTCAGTATAAAGTTTCATCGAGATTTTCCTTATTGTTTTCTAGATACTGCCTATTTTAGGTATTTTTGTGATAGAAATAAGCGCAAAACCTCGTTACTTTAGGTACTTTTGCCAACACATTATCCATATTGACGCTCACAGAGGGCCTGCATGCTGAACTCATTTAATCACCGATATTGTGTACCTCATGTTATAAGCACGGGGGAGACAACGTTGGCAAGATCACAGTTTACGCCACTTGTACCAACCTATGTCGCCGTATTGATTTGTAAAAGAGGAAGAGCCGTTTTTAATATTAATTTTAAAAAATATGTCGTAAAAGCAAATGACATCATTGTGTTGTATGACGATACGTTTGTCATGGTGCAACAGTGTTCAGGGGCTTCTCTGTTTGATTATTTTTTACTTGAAAAGGATTTTGCAGTTGATGTCGCTTTTCAGTTACCAAATCCACTGTTTGCATTTTTTAATGCGTCGCCGGTGCTATCTGTGGAGCAAGCTGATTTGGCTGCGTTACAGCAATGGCAAGCGTTATTCGATTTTATTATTCAACAACAGGGCGAATACGTAACGACCATGTTATGCCATCATGTGCAAAATTTCTTTCTATTGATAGCCAATAAAATGCCACCAACACCCCTTAAACAAAAAGCACAACAAAGCCGTAAAGAACAGTTGTGCTGGCGTTTTTGGGATATGATCACACAGTATTGTAAAGAGCATCGAGACGTCCAATTTTATGCACGGAAATTAGCCGTCACACCATTTTATTTGTCTCAAATCACCAGCGATTTTTTTAATGATACCCCAAAGGCGTTGATTGATAGGCAAGTTGTACTCGAAATCAAAGCGTTGTTAGGTGGTGGAGATAAATCAATCAAAGAAGTGGCGGCGCAACTCAACTTTGAGGACACCTCTTATCTCTGTCGATATTTTAAACGGCATACAGGGCTAACCTTATCTAATTTTAAAAAAGGTCATCGTCGTGATGTTACTGACTAATCAGCTTGTCTCAATCTGCGTGCCATGCTTTTTCACAAAATCAATAAAACAGCGTAACCTAGGTGAAACCGCTTGGTTGCGATAGTAAACAGCATGAATAGGTTGTTTTACCTCATCGGTCTGTTCAGTTAGAACCTGCACTAATTGGCCATTTGCGAGTGCCTCATAGCTAACGAAATCAGAAGAAAGTAAGATCCCACAGCCTTGAACCGCTAAGTGGAATAACACTTCACCGCTGGCTGCGGCAATATCTGGCGTTATTTTAAGTGGTGTGCCATCTGCCATTTTTATCGGCCAAATATTTAATGTTTCCGGAGCAGTAAAACCTAGCAAACGATGGTGAATTAAATCATCAACGCTGCTGGGAACACCATATTTTTTGAGATAAGCAGGGCTAGCAAGTAGCCGCTTTTGACTATAACCAATTAATGTTGCATTTAATGATGAATCTTTTAGAGAGCCGATCCGAAAGGCGACATCTGTTTTTTTCTCTAATAGGTTAGTAAACCCTTCAAAATTAGTAATTTCTAACTCAATTTGTGGGTACTGCTCACTAAATAATGGGAGCAAAGGTGCTATTACACGGGTTAAAAAAGGCGTCGACGCATCAATACGCAACTTCCCAGATGGAATGGTTTGACGTGCTGATAACATCTCTTCGGCTTCTTGAGCAAGCTGGACTATCTCTCGCGCCTTTTGCAAAAATGCTCCCCCTTCATCACTGAGTTTAATTTTACGTGTTGTGCGATAAATCAGGGTTGTTTGTATTTTTTCTTCAAGCCTAAGAAGGGTACGACTAACTGTTGATATTGTCATATTCAACTGTTCTGCCGCTGCGGTAATAGAGCCGCAGTCAACCACGCTAATAAATACTTGCAACTCTTCAAAGGTCATTTTCATTTTTGCAATTCCGGCAAAAGTTTTTCTCACCTTAACGGCTTTTTCATGACACATCAATATGAAAAGATCACGCCACTTTAGTGTACTCAATAAAAAATAAGTATTTATTAGCAAGGTCTATTTATGAGAATCAATGTCGCACTTTTTGCATTATCGATAGGTGCATTCGCTATCGGCGTAACTGAATTTTCCCCGATGGGGATGTTGCCTTATATTGCCAGCAACTTGGATGTGGCTATTCCTTCTGTCGGATCAATTGTGATTATTTACGCGTTAGGTGTCATGATTGGTGCTCCTATAATGACATTGGTATTAGTCAAATATCGCCCTAAATACGCACTGATCTTACTTATGTCTATATTTACCATAGGCAATTTATTATCTGCGATGTCACCTGATTTAGTGACGCTGTCACTTTCTCGATTGGTGACTAGCTTAAATCATGGTGCATTTTTCGGGTTAGGAGCAATGGTTGCCGCGAGTGTTGTTCCTCCTGGTAAGCAAGCTAGTGCAATCGCTGCGATGTTTATGGGGTTAACGATCGCCAATATAGGTGGAGTACCTTTGATGACAAAACTGACCCAAGTCATAGGGTGGCGACAGGCTTTTTTGGTCATTTCAGGGTTAGGCGTTATCACACTCATTAGTTTAGTCTTGGCGTTGCCTCGCCATTTAAAGGGTCAAGTTGTCAACGTTCGGGCTGAATTGCGTATTTTACGAAAACCCCAAGTGATGTTAGGCATGTTAAGTACGGTGTTAGGAGCTAGTGCGATGTTTACCTTGTATACTTATGTCGCACCGATGTTAATGCAATTTATTGATGCTTCTGACTCAATGATCACACTAATGCTGGTGATTATCGGTGTCGGTTTTTCTATCGGTAACTATCTTGGTGGGCGATTTGCGGATCGCACTTTATATGGAACATTGTTTGTGTTCTTTGGCATGTTGGCCTTAAGTATGGTTATTTTCCCAATGATAGGTACGACAACAATAGGTGCCGGACTAGGGTTAGCCCTGTGGAGTATTTTTAGTTTTGGCATTGTTCCCCCTTTGCAAATTTTAGTCATGAAAGCCGCGGTTGGGGCGCAAGCGTTAGCATCTTCGGTGAATGTAGGCGCTTTTAACCTCGGTAATGCGATTGGTGCAGCGATTGGGGCTAGCGTATTATCATTCGGCTACAGTTACTCAACGGTGAGTTATATGGGAACGTTAGTCGCATTATTAGGTATTGTGGTTTTATGGTTGAAAGTACGTCAAAACTTACGAAAAGAAAGTACTCAGCCAGCGGTCTGCATCTGTGACTAATGCGACTAAAAAGCAAGAGATGGAGTTTGTTGCTGCCTTATTTAACGAATAATGGCGGCAACACACGATAGAAATGGAGTATGACTATGGCAACAGTAAACAAATGGTTAAGTGATGAAGCACGTTGGCAAGCGATTGTTGCCCGCGATAAAGCCGCGGATGGTCATTTTGTTTATGGTGTCCGTACTTCACGCATTTACTGCCATCCGTCAGCCGCGGGGCGTTTACCGAAACGAGAGAATATCGAGTTTTTTGATAACGAACAACAGGCGTTAGATAAAGGCTACCGGCCCGGTAAACGTAGCACGAAAGAGGCTGCTCAACTTGAACAATTTTACCAAGAAAAAATTGCACAAGCCTGCCGCTATATAGAACAAAGCGGTACGTCAGTGAAACTCGATGATATTGCCGCTTTTGTGGGGATCAGTCGCTATCACTTTCATCGCTTATTCAAAGCTCAAACAGGGCTTACCCCAAAAGCTTATGCTGATGCTTACCGGCATGGGAAGCTGCGTCAGCAATTACAGCAGCAATCGCGTATTACTGATGCGATTTATGATGCTGGATTTAGTTCAGATAGCCGTTTTTATGAAACCTCGGCGGAGCGCTTAGGCATGACGCCAACAGCATGGAAAACTGGTGGCGAGGGAGCAAAAATCTACTTTGCATTAGCCATGTGCTCATTAGGCGATATTTTAGTGGCGCAAAGTTCAGTCGGGGTCTGTGCTATTTTGTTGGGCGACGATCCTGAAAAACTGCTCAAAGACTTACAAGATAAGTTTCCTCATGCTGAATTAATCGGGGGAGATAGTGAGTTTGAAACGTTGGTTGCACAAGTAATCGGTTTTGTTGAAGCACCCGAAATTGGATTAAATTTACCCTTAGATATTCGCGGTACAGCATTTCAGCAACGTGTTTGGCAAGCATTGCGCACTATCCCTGTTGGCACAACGGTCAGTTACAGTGATATAGCTAAACAGATAGGTCATCCAAAAGCGGTAAGAGCGGTTGCCGGCGCTTGTGCGGCAAATATGCTGGCTGTGGCAATTCCTTGCCATCGAGTGGTGCGAAATGATGGCGCTTTGTCCGGTTATCGCTGGGGTATTGCACGTAAACGTCAGTTGTTGGATAAAGAAGCGGTGAGTAAATGATTCGTTTAACAAATAATCACAACGCAAAATTGTTTGCCATAATTATATCTCGTTAACACTTTTTCAACCTAATATGGGCAAATGACCTATTGTGACTATCGTTCGTTTTGTATGTTTTGCTTCATTCTAAGCAACATATTGAAAGGAATTTAAGATGGTCACAAGTATCTATAAAGATTTATCTCTAGCGCCGGCTGGCGAACAAAAAATTGCTTGGGTGCGTGCTCATATGCCGCTATTGCGTGCTTTAGAAGCTCGCTTTAGTAAAGAGAAGCCTTTTGCGGGCAAACGCATTGCATTATCTATCCATTTAGAAGCGAAAACCGCTTATCTTGCTCAAGTTTTTGCCGCTGGCGGTGCGAAAGTATCGGTGACTGGCAGTAACCCTATGTCGACTAAGGACGATATCGTAGCGGCATTAGTGAAAAGTGGTATCAATACATTTGCAATTCATGGTGCTAGCGCCGAAGAATACCAACAATTTGTAAAAGAGACACTGGCATGTGAGCCTCATATCGTTATCGATGATGGTGGCGATTTAGTGCATGAATTACACAGTGTTTATCCTGAATATGCAGGTCATGTTATTGGCGCTTGTGAAGAAACAACTACTGGCGTGTTAAGGGCGATGGCTCGTGAAAAAAGCCATGAGCTAAATTTCCCGGTGATCTCCATTAATGGGGCGCAGTCTAAGCATCTCTTTGATAACCGTTATGGTACAGGGCAATCTACGTTTGATGGCATTATGCGCACAACTAACCTAGTGATTGCGGGTAAAAAAGTGGTTGTTGCGGGTTATGGCTGGTGTGGTAAAGGCTGTGCGATGCGTGCAAAAGGCCTTGGTGCTGAAGTCATTATTACTGAAATCGACCCAATCAAAGCGCTTGAAGCGAAGATGGATGGTTTTGAAGTCATGACGATGGAAGCCGCAGCACCACTAGGTGATATTTTTGTGACCGCAACGGGTTGCTGTGATGTGCTGACTGAGGTGCATTTCAGTTTAATGAAAGAAGGGGCGATCATTAGTAATACCGGACATTTTGAAGACGAAATTAACCTTAATGCGTTGCAAGAATTGTGTGTGAGTACCTATGAAGCACGTCAAAATATTGAAGCCTACTGCTTGAAAAATGGTCGTACCGTTTATTTGTTGGGGCGTGGAGCATTGGTCAATATCGCTTGTGCCGATGGTCATCCAGCAGAAATTATGGATATGAGTTTTGCTTTACAAGCCTTAGGCGCGGAATATCTACTCAAACATGCGCTGGATAAAAAAGTGTATGCTGTTTCCGATGAAATCGACAGTGAAGTGGTGCGATTAAAATTACAAGATATGGGTGTTTCCTTCGATACTCTCAGTGATAGGCAGTACCAGTATTTAAATGCCTTTGAACTGAAATAAAAGTTAAAAGTAGGCGGAGGACGCTGATGTCGATACTGAATAGCCTTTTAGGTATTGCTGTCATATTATTGGTTGCATACCTTTGTTCTAACAACCGCCGTAGGATAAGCCTACGGCTCGTTTCCATCGCACTATTAATGCAATTTACTTTTGCATTTTGTATGTTATATCTGCCAGCTGGCAAGCGCGTTATGATGTGGATGGCGGATAAAGTCACCGCATTATTAGACTATACACAAACAGGCACACAATTTTTGTTAGGGGGCTTAGCCACTGACAAAATGTTTGATCTGCTTGGTGCCGATGGGTTTATTTTTGTATTTAAAGTACTACCTGTACTGGTGTTTTTATCTGCACTATCGGCCTTACTGTTTCATGTAGGTATTATGCAGAAACTGATCATCTTGATTGGTGGAGCATTACACCGTTTGCTTGGAACATCACGAGCGGAATCAATGTCTTCAGCTGCAAATATTTTTTTAGGGGTGACGGAAGCGCCGTTAGTGATCCGCCCTTATTTAAAATATTTATCCTCTTCAGAATTTTTCACCATTTTGGTTGGGGGAATAGCCTCAATTGCGGGAACCGTGTTACTTGGTTACGCCCAGTATGGCGTGAAAATTGAGTATTTACTGGCGGCTTCCTTTATGTCGGCCCCAGCAGGATTACTGTTTGCGAAATTGTTTTACCCTGAAACTAAAGAGAACAGTGATAAATATACAACAGTCAGCTCCATGAAAGGCGAAAAATCTGAATACCGTAATAGCATTGATGCGGTAACTCAGGGGGCTAGCGTCGGGGTTAGTATGGCGCTGAATATTGCGGGTATGCTCTTGGCTTTGTTAGCTATTATTGCAATGTTCGATGGCATAATGATGTGGGCAACTAGCTTTACTGGTTATGAAATTTCGCTCACCCAGTTGATTGGTTGGCTATTTTCACCGATAGCATGGCTGTTAGGCGTTGATTGGAATGAAGCTCAGTTCGCAGGGCAGTTATTAGGCCAGAAAGTATTATTCAATGAATTTATTGCATATGCTAATCTACAGCCTTATTTAGATGGTTCTATTTTGCCAGCGACAGGCGAAGCATTGAGCGTTAAGACACAAGTGATCCTCTCGTTTGCTCTGTGTGGTTTTACTAACATAGGTACAATAGGGATTGCGATAGGTGGCATCGGTGCGATGTGTCCTGAACGTCGTGGTGAATTGACGAGTATTGCATTCAAAGCATTTGGTGCGGCTATTTTGGCGAACTTAATGAACGGTGCTATAGCAGGGCTAATTTTAGGTTAATCATAGTGATGGGTGGCAGGTATGATGGATGAAACTCCTTTTCGCGAGTTGTGGCTAAAGTTCAGTGAACAAGAGCTACTTCCCGATGTTGATTGGTTATTTCGTCATGCGCCACCCTCAGTCAAAAATACCTTTTGTACCATTCATTTACAAGAAGGGTACAAATTGATCCATCAAGGCACAGAAAACCAATACACCTATATTATTATTGAAGGTGAATTTGTGGTGAACAAACTCGCTGATAGCGGTAAAGAGCTCGCTTTAACATTCTGTTATAAAGGTGAATTTCTTGGTGAGATGGAAGCATTGTGCCAGCAAAAACATTATCGCTATGATGTGATTGCATTAACGGACGCACGAGTGATCCGTATCCCATCTGATAGTTTTTTAGTTTGGTTATCTCAAGACCACCGCTTATCCATTCTTTTAAATCGACAATTGGCGAAACGCTCATTAATTAATGGAGAACAACGATTGATGACCGCCGTTGATTCCATTGAAAAGAACTTGCTGTACATTTTAACGCAACTATCGAGCCACCAAATTCGTTTACCGAGAGAGACGTTAGCCGCAATTTTAGGTACTTCACGTCGCCATTTGGATAAAGTTTTATTTAAGTTGAAAGAACAAGGTATTATACAGCAAGAAGGCCACATCATTTTATTAGCTCCGCGTTAATTAAGGAAAGCTATCACTATTTCATGACTGAAAATAACATCATGAATTAAAAGGATAGCTTCTTATAACATAGCGTAATCGCTCGTTTTATTTATCGAGTATAGGAAAAATAAAAATAATTTAAGCTTTTTACACTTAGGGTTAACTATAATTAAGAATCAATAAACTTTTATAGATAACATTAATATGAAAATGCTTTTTTGTTTACCCTATTGATAATTATTGATTTTTATATTTTTTGGTTTTTATATTTTTCAAATTTCTTTCTGGTTTTAAAGTGATAATAAATCGCTTTTATTGGATTGGTTAATTTTTTCAATATCCAAACGATAGGCTCTATTAAAATTAATTTAGAATAAGGTTTACCACCTTTGTTATGTTCATATTCCATATAACCCCCTTGTACCTTTAAATTTATAATTAGGTTTGCATAGAGAATAATCATAAAAAAGTGACAGATAGCGTTTTTTGCATAATACAGATCAAATATGGGTAGTTTTGTATTACATTAATGCGATATGCAAACGGTTAAGGGCTGAATGATGTTACTGTACAAACAGATCGCGCAGACATTACAGGAAAAAATTCATCGAGGAGACTTTTTAAGTGGTGAAAAACTTCCTTCAGTGAGGGAGATAGGGCGTGAACATGAGGTCAGCTTAACAACAGCGCAGCTTGCTTATCGTGAGCTAGAAAAAATGCAACTGATCTATGCGGTACCTAAATCAGGCTATTTTGTTATTCCAAACAAAACCGAGGCTCTACTGCCTAAGGCGGTAAATTACATACAAAAACCAGTACATATCGCTCAATGGAACCCAACTATTGATTTTTTACGCGTAGAAGAGCGCGATAATATCACTTCATTATCTTGCGCAGTTCCGAATATCGATAACAAAACATTAGAGCCGCTGTGGCAAGAAATGAATATGCTCAGCCGTCGTAAAAATCGCTTAATGTTAGAGTATGATTGCTTACAAGGATTGCCAGCATTGCGTGAGCAAATTCATCATATTTCTGATCATAAAACCCTGTTTACGCCTGACGATATCGTGACGACGACAAGTGGTCATCAAGCATTATCGCTGTCTATTCAAGCATCGACGCAAGGCGATGATGTGATAGCGGTAGAATCACCGACATTTCCTGGTTTATTGCAGACACTGTATGGATTAGGCAGAAGAATTATTGAAATCCCAACAGATCCACAGACAGGGATCAAATTAGAACGGGTACAAGAGGCTTTTCATCGTTGGTCAGTAAAAGCTATTGTGGTAACACCGACTTGCAATAACCCTATGGGCTGCTCCATGCCTGAAACACATAAGCAGCAGCTATTGCAACTGGCAACTCAATATGGCGTGACGATCATTGAAAATGACATTCTTGCGGGATTAGCGTATGAATATCCGCGCCCATCGACGATCCAATCATTGGATAGTGATGGGCAGGTGATCCTTTGTAGTTCATTTTCTAAAACAATCGCCCCAGGGGTGCGAACAGGATGGGTGATACCCGGAAAATATAAAGAAAAAGTCATGCACTTAAAATATTTGTCTCACTGTTCGGGAGAAATATTTATGCAGCAAGTTATGGCTAACTTTTTACGTGATGGGCACTATTTCCCACATCTACGCGCTATGCGCCAACATTATAGTGAGCTGCAATGCCAGTATCGAGAACTAGTGGAAAGTCACTTTCCGCCAATGACACGGATTTCTCGACCACAAGGGGGCTTTTCATTATGGGTTGAGCATCCTCCGGTGGATAACCGTAAATTAATGGATGTTTTACAGCGCAATAAAGTGATTGTGCTAACAGGAGAGCACTTTTCATCTGATGGATGCTTTACACATCATTTACGTATTAACTACGCATTGCCGTTGATCCCAAGGCGTCTTAATGGAATAAAGATATTGGGGGAAACATTAAAATTAACCCGTTTATAATTAAAGGTATTATGGTGTTTTTATTGATGAAAGGGCACCATAATGCCTCTTGACGAGCGCGTCGATGTTTTATAAGATCTAAACATCTAGTTAGCTTCAAACATTCATATCTTATCTCCTGATACCCCTTTTTAACTTCTTGTTTTAACCCATTTTAATTTTATTTCCCATCGCCCTTAACACCTATCTGTGACCTTGTGTTCACGGAAGGGCTGTCTATTATTCAAGAGAATTATTATGCAACCATATCGTTACTTATTATGGGTACTTGCTACGGCGGTTTACCTAGTGGGTACTACTGAATTTATGTTATCTGCAACATTAACACCGCTGGCTGAGGTTTTTTCGGTCAGTAGCGCACAAGCATCATGGCTAATTTCAGCTTATGCGCTGACTTATGCGGTTACAGCACCAGTGATAGGTTATTTTTCTGATCGCATCGATCGGCGAAAGTTATTGTTAGTAGCCATGTTTCTATTTGCGATAGATAGCCTGGCTATCATTGTTTCTCCGAACTTCACTATCGCAATGTTCTTCCGTATTTGTGGTGGCTTAGCGTCGGCGGCGATAGTACCCACCATTTTTGCTTTAATTGCAGATATCTTCCCAGCGCGTCAGCAATCTACAGCGATGGGGATGGTGATGGTTGGTATGACGATAGGGATCGTATCAGGCCCTGTGTTAGCAGGCGTATTAACAGAGTATTTAACATGGTACGCGCCCTTTATTATGACTGCAGTAGGAAGTCTTATCGTATGGTTTTGTGTCTGTAAAATATTGCCACCTTCAAAGCCTCATCAAGACGTGAGAAAACAAGGGGGATTCCAGTGGCTACAGGATATAAAAATAGTTCGTTTTATTAGTGCTAAAGCAATATGGAACGGCACTGCGGTCAGTGTTTTCTTATTGTCAGGAGAGGTACTCAGACTGAAATTTTCAATTGATAGCGCGCTAATCGGTGTTGTCGTTGCTGCGTTTGGAGTGGGGTTATTTATCGGAAATCTATTAGTTGGTCGGCTCAATCATTTTTTATCAAATGATAGCCAACGATTGTTATTAGTCATCTCTCTGATGGCAGTGGCGGTACTCACATTTGTTTTAGCGTATGTTCCACTGGTGGTACACACAGCATGTTTAGTTATTTGGGGCGGTTTTTTGGGGATGGCTGCGCCATTGAGTACCACCATGGTTGCGATGCGCAGTGGCGAAAACAAAGGTCAAGTATTAGCCGTTTCGGAAAGTTTTAATAACATTGTACTGTTTTCTATGCTGCCACTTTTATCATGGGTATTGAGCTACCATGGGCTGGTTACCATGAGTGTGATCATTATGCTAATGCTGACCATTGCCATTGTGTTGAGTGTATTAGATATTCGGTCGAGTCAATAATGGGGAAGCGCGAGTTGGCTTCCCCCCTTCGTACCTACTGAGTTTGTAAGATTTGTCGTTGTTTGCTGACGTTCATACCTTTGAGCATGCTCATCCAAGCTAATACCGTGAAGAACATTAAAATAATAAAAATGGCTTTAGGGGGAAGCTCTGTGAGCACGACCCCTGTAAGCATCGGGTTGAATGCACCGCCAAGCAAGCCAAGGGCTTGAGCCGAAAAATAGCTCGATTTCATGCCTTCCGGCGCAATATTATCAATCAACATGTACTCACCGGGCGCATAGATCAGCTCACCGAGAGTAAAAATAAAGGATCCTAGCGCCCATAAGTATAGGTTTTCGTCAGCTTCCATAAATGTGGCAAGGCCACCGACAAAAAAGAGAGTACCTAACGTCATATAACGCTTAAGGTTATCTGGTGTAAGGCGTTTACCTACCATATATTGCAAAGTAACCACAACCACTGCATTCATGGGAAGCACGACCCCGATGACGGCTTGTGCAAACTCGCTGTTGGATACGGTAATAACATATTGAGATATCCACGTTGTGAAGGTGCCAAATACCAGCGAGCCAAGAAAAGTGGACAAAATAAACCATGCTAATGCTCTGTCATGTAGCATCGCAGCGGGGTTCCATAAGCGCTTTTGGCCTTCTTGGTGGGGAGCAGGTTTCACACTTTGTACAAAGTGTTGAATAAAGAAAACGGGTATTGACGCTGAAATTGCCGCTAACCAAAATGGCAGATTGATGTTATACATCAATAACCATGTTCCAAGAGGCGGGCCGATGGTCCAACCGATATTCAAAAATGTGTAATTAAGGGAAAATACCTTTGCTTTAATAGAAAGAGGAAGAGTATCTGAAAAATAACCTTTTAGTACGGTTGAAAAGACGGAATAAGAGCAATTTATTAACGAGAAGAAAATAACCACAAGCACGGCATGACTTGAGAGTGGAATTGCAATAAAGCCCAAAATAAACGCAATAATAGCGATTAGCATACAGCGTTTCTTATCGACTTTATCTGCCAAAATACCAAAGCCCATACTAAATAAGACACCGATAGTTAAGGCAAGAGACATTGCAATCCCCACAATATCAATAGCCATTTGGTATTCTCGTGTCAGGTAAATCGCCATAAATGGCAAGGTTGCTCCACGTCCAATGGTTAATAGCAATGAAGAGCAGAGTAAAGCGCTATTTGAAATATTTGATTTAGACAACATGACCCACGACCTAACGTTATAATTGTTATTGAGTTGTAGCACTCTCTGTTAAATAGATAAATTACCGAATTTTGTGATAACAGGGAATGGCTGAGTCAGTACAAAGGCTGAAAAAGATAAAAACAAGATATTGGATAACTCTTATCTAGGATTAGGGTTTTTTAAATAGGCAATAGAAGGAATAGCAGTACCTTTATAGAGGATTACGCTATTATTTTTGGCTTTAAGCCTATGTTACAGTATCGCCCAGCGTCATCACTGACATGATACAGAAAAGCGGCTTCAATAATTTCACAACAATCAGGTTATTTCGGAATGTAGACTAATAACCGATTACCTTTTTCAATATCAAATGTCAAAGAAGAGTAATCATAATTTTCCACTTTACCTTGATAAGCAATTTCACGAATACCTGTACAAGGTTGGTAAATTTCATGCTTATGCCAAAGTTGGCTAAATAAAGTTGATTGTTCCAGCAGGGCGTTAATCATTTTTTTAATATTGGGGTTGTTCTTGGTGCGAGCATAATCACGGCGAAAACTGGCCAGTAGTTGTTGGGCAACAAGTTGCCAATTAACGAAGCGTTCTTGGTAGCGAGGATCCATAAATAGAAGATAGAGGAAATTGCAATAATACGGTTGCGCATCCGAAAAATGAAAATAGTGATCGGCCCGAGTATTATAAGCAAGCACATCCCAGTGCAAGTTGAGCACATAGCAGAGATAATGATCAGGAAAATCGCTGATCATGCGGGAAATAGCCGAAGGAACACGATGCTCGGTATTACCTGTTGCTATCGGCTCGCGGTTATGGGTTAACAAATAAAGGTGTTGACGCTCAGCGCTATTTAAATGTAACGCGGCTGATAAATTATCAAGGAATTGCGTCGAAACGCCAATATCACGACCTTGTTCAAGCCATGTGTACCAAGTCAAACCAACCCCAGCTAAAGCAGCAACTTCTTCACGACGAAGCCCCGGTGTCCTGCGCCTTGTCGTTCGCGGTAGGCCGACTTCTTCCGGTGAAATACTTTCCCGTTTTTGCTTTAAAAACTCAGCCAGCTCAGGGCGCATTCGTTGCATCGCTTTCATAGCCTATTGCCTTTAGTAATAGTATAAATGGTTAAATTGTACCATGATAACGGATTCTTTATAGTCCTCATTTTATTCGGCTAGATAAATGAGAACATCATGAATCGACATCAGCATATCGCTCTTTTTGTATTAATATTGGCGGGGTTCGTAACAATTTTTGATCTATTTGTGGTTAATGTTGCCATTGTGACTATTCAGCATTCGTTAAATGCCAATTTGACTGAGCTAACATTAATTATAGTAGGTTATGAATTAGCCTTTGGTTTATTACTCATTACAGGAGGTCGGTTAGGAGACATTTACGGTAAAAAATGCTTATACCGCGTGGGTATGGCATGCTTTACGCTCACATCTTTATTTTGTGCATTCGCACCGACAGCAACCTTGCTGGTGGTCGCAAGATTTTTTCAAGGGCTATCTGCTGCATTACTGTTTCCCCAAGTGTATGCCAGTCTCCGTGTCAATTTTAATCCGTTACAGGCGAAAAAAGCATTTGGCTATTTGGGAATGAGCTTAGGACTCGCTGCTATTGCTGGGCAAGCTTTAGGAGGGTGGCTGATCACGTTAGATCTATTTAACTTGAGTTGGCGGACAATTTTTTTAGTGAATTTACCGATAGGCATACTGGCTATCGCATTATCGCGTTTTTTACTCGAAGGAGAAAAATGCCGCATTAATCTTGATTGGTGTGGCGTCATATTATCAGGTTTAGGGATCTGCTGTGTTTTATTGCCATTGCTTATGTTACCCGTATGGGGTTGGTTAAATACAAGTAGCCTATTACTCAGCAGTGGGGTCTTACTGTTGGCCATCTTTGCTTATTATGAAATCCGATTAGAGAAACAAGGAAAAGCGCCATTATTCAGTATGCAAATTCTGCGTAATCGCCCCTTTGTTATTGGATTACTGGTAGTAATGAGTGTTTATGCAACATCTTCCGCTTTCCCTTTAATGTTATCTCTATTACTGCAAAAAGGGATCGGCTTAAGCGCGTTTTTGTCAGGTATGATTTTTGTACCTTCTAGCATTGGATTTGTAATTTCATCGGTAATCACCCCTCTTTGGGTTAATCGCTATGGTGAAAGAACAATATTTTGGGGCGCGCTATTTTATGGCTTAAGCTATATGCTGTTACTTGTGATGCTATATTGGTTTTCATCGAATAGCTCAGCACTATGGTTGACGCCGGTTTTATTCCTTGTGGGGTTTACACAAGGTATGATCATGACACCGATGCTAAATTTAGTTCTTGCTAAAGTGAGTGTTCAGATAGCGGGGCAAGCTTCAGGCTTTACTGCAACATTGCAGCAAGTCGGAGCCGCGATAGGTGCCACTATGGTTTCTGTGATGATGCAGTACGGATTAACTCACTTTTCGGCTCAATTTCCCTTTGAACAACTTAAAAATGCGGTCAGTTTCGGGTTAGGTTTTAACTTTTGCATGGCGATATGCTCTGCAATTTTATTGCTAATGATCACTCGCCGAACGCCCACGCTGACCATTTCATCCTGCATATAAATAAAAGAGCCTTATACAAATCGCATAAGGCTCTTAATAAAGTCATACAGGTTAAAGCGCGCTATCGAAGATCACTTGCATCATGGCGTTCGCGGACTTGTTGTGCGGGGTCGCCATGTAAACGGTTAACTCGACGCCCTCGTTGTACCGCTGGGCGTGCATAAATTTCGTCAGCCCAACGGTTTAGGTGTTGATATTCGTGAGTACTGAGGAATTCATCAGCATCATATAACCAACCTTTGACTAACGCGCCATACCATGGCCAGATTGCCATATCCGCAATAGAGTAGTGTTCGCCTGCAATATAGTGGTTATTGGCTAAACGCTGGTCTAATACATCAAGTTGACGCTTGGTTTCCATCGCAAATCGATTGATGGGGTATTCAAATTTTTCTGGTGCATAGGTGTAAAAATGACCAAATCCACCGCCAACAAAAGGCGCTGAACCCATTTGCCAAAAGAGCCAAGAGAGGGTTTCTGCTCTTTCCGGTTGGGTGGTTGGTAGGAATGCTGAAAATTTTTCAGCTAAATAAGTCAAAATTGAACCGGACTCAAAAACACGGATAGGTTTTTCGCCACTTCGGTCAACTAATGCTGGAATTTTAGAGTTAGGGTTAATTTCGACAAAACCTGAGCTAAATTGATCACCTTCTCTGATATTGATCAGCCAAGCATCATATTCGGCTTCTTTTATACCCAGCTCGAGTAATTCCTCTAACATGATGGTGACTTTTTGCCCGTTAGGTGTTCCTAAAGAGTAAAGCTGTAGGGGATGTTTACCAATCGGTAGCTCTTTTTCATGCGTCGCACCTGATACTGGTCGATTGATATTTGCAAACTGTCCGCCATTACCTTGTTCCCATTGCCAGACTTTCGGTGGGGTATAAGTTGAATTATCCATTTTTACCTCCAGTTAGTGATCCCACCACAAGGGTGGGAGCGGGGTTTATTATAGAGATGCTACATAAACTCGGCGACTGACTTCAGGCGTAATATCATGATGCTCACCCAGTGCCGTCATTCCATTTTGGGTCAAACTTTCGATAAGAGGATCAATCACGTCTTCATTGAGGTTATAATCGCTAAAACGCGTTTTGACATCCATGCGCTCAAAAAATGCTCTTGTTAGCTCAATAGCTTGCAGAGCTTTTTGCTCCTCAGACCCTTCGTTGATCCCCCATACTTGCTGAGCATATTGAACCAGTTTAGCTTGTTTCTGCGGTAATTTTTCCTTCAACATAGAAGGTAAGACTATCGCTAGCGTTTGAGCATGATCTAAGCCGTATAGCGCTGTAATCTCATGGCCTAACATATGTGTCGACCAGTCTTGTGGTACACCCGCGCCGATAAGGCCATTTAGTGCCAAAGTGGCTGTCCACATTAAGCTTGCACGTAAATCATAGTCATGCGGAGTAGCTAACGCTTTTGGCCCAATATCAATTAGCGTTTTTAATAAACCTTCTGCAAATGCATCTTGTACATAAGCATGAGTAGGATAAGTTAAATATTGTTCCATTACATGAACAAACGCGTCAACAACACCATTGCTGATTTGACGTGGTGGCAGCGTAAAGGTTTTTACAGGATCTAAAATAGAAAATTGTGGATAGAGGCTGTCATGCATAAAGGCGCGTTTAGATTGCGTCGCTTCACGGGTGATCACTGAGCCTTTATTCATTTCGGAGCCTGTGGCAGGGAGCGTCAATACGGTGCCAAAGGGTAAGGCGGATGTTACTTTGGTTCCACCACTGGTCAAAATTTCCCAGAGGTCACCCTCAAAATTAACTGCCGCAGCAACAAATTTGGTGCCATCAATGACTGAGCCACCACCAACTGCGAGCAGATAGTTGTAGCCTTCTTGGTGAATTTTATCTACCGCTTTGATTAAAGTTTCATAGCGAGGGTTCGCCTCAATACCGCCGAATAGACCAACTTCACGTTCACCCAATGCTTGTTCTACTTCGTCTAATGTTCCTGTTTTACGTGCACTTTCACCACCAAAAAGAATTAGAACTTTAGCCTCTTTGGGGACCAATCTATTCAATTCAGCAATTTTCCCTTTACCAAATACAATACGTGTTGGGTTATAAAATTCGAAATTGTTCATATATAGACCTTATTTCAGAATTGAAAGAGACGTTCTTTGCTTGTCATATCGTGCTGACAAGCGGGGTAAAGGACGACGAGATAATGAGAATACATTAACTAACATAACTATATTATACATGCATAATTTGGCTTTGTATTATCTCTATATGTCATTTTAAACAATTAAATAATTGATTTTGAAATCAAATGTCAAGCATTGTTTTATTAAAGAAATGAGGTGAAAAGTTTGATAGAAGGGAGGGAATTAGGAATAAATAAGTAAGGAAAAGTAATGATACAAACACATAAGAGCTACAACAAAATCGGTTATGAGCCTCTTCAAGCTGCAAATGAGTCTACCGAGCAAAAAACAACGCATTCTATAGCGCAGTTAACCGAGTGTATTAGCCAAAATACTGGATTGGTATCAAGCCATTTGCTCCCATTGCAACAAGTTGCTAAGGAGCAAGATAGCATTATAGGCGTTCGGCCTGTAGACCGCTTTGCGACAGATTTAATTGCGGCGGGCTACCCGACAAAAAACTTTCATATCAAAGGTAAAAGTGCTTCATGGGGGGCTCAGGCAGGGTTGATTTGTGTTGAGCAGCGTTTTAGTAAATTAGAAAACAAATCTGAAGATCTCATTGATAAATATAACGGTTTTATTCGTCGTTGTATTGAAAAAGGTCATGCTCGGCCGATTCCTCTTGAAATAACAGAGGAGCGATTACACACCTTACTGCAAATGGGAGCGATTGATAACCTTAGTTTAGAAAATTCACAAGGGGTCAAACAATTTACCGCGAAAGGGCCTAGTTTGAGAAGTTATCAATTTGAAGCCAAATGGGAGCCTCAGCAACAAAAGTACCGAATTTATTTTGAGAAAAAATATCTTCAAGTATTAGCACCTATTGATAGTTGCCTACCTATCACTGCTGATTATGATTTATTGTTAATTGGCCCACACATGAGAGATTTTGGTCATCAAGATATGCTCCCTGTACCCGATGTTGCCCATTCGGTATATCGCCAACGTGTTGAAAAGTATCAACGCTTACCAACAGATGCAAATTTGAGCCAAGCTTATAGAGATGAAAACCATTTTTATCAAAATGAAGACAGTGAAATTGGTAATGCATCACCACGAGTGAGAGAGATGATTTCTTTAATTAATCGCGCATTAGTGGGTGAGGCAGAGAAAGTCGTGCATCACAGTGTTGATGCAACAAGTCCAGTGACGGATTTAGATGCTAATTTTCCAGCAACGTTTGCTTTACCCAAAAAGATAGGGCGTTTTGATGAGTTATGCATCATAACGAATAAAGAAGAATTAGTTGAGTTGATAACAACGTCTAAAGCGGAGGGTTATCACATTAAAACTAACCCGTTATGGGAAAAAGAGTTACCCACGATCAGGCGGCTAAGTTTTGAATATGCGAAACGGAGGTTGTCGACAGTCAGTTTAAACTCAAAAATAACACATTTTTAAATGTTAATTTAAGTTAGTTTAAACAGAAAGTTAGAGTCATTTATCTCGTTCATTGTATAGGATGGTGAAAATATTTTTGACAGGAGAGCAAATTTTGTTCTATATTTAATTCATTCAAATGAATTAAATGAGGTTGTTATGAAAAATAGAGTGATCCCAAACGCATTTACAATTAATGAGCGTGATAGAAGGTGGGGGCTTGCGCGCCAAATTATGCAAGCCAATGATCTAGAAGTATTAATGGTATATGGTGACAGAGAGTCTGCTGCACCAGCACCATTTTGCATCGATCATTACTTTACCAATGACCGATTAGGATCAGTGGTTTTATTCCACCTTGATAAAGCGCCTGTCGTTGTCACGTTTGCACCTATGATGGTTGCTGATCATATGCAAGCTGCCATGCGTGGTGATATGCAGTGGATTGCGCCTGAACAAATCGTTGTTGGCAAAACAGGGCATAACATTGCACAAGTATTAATTGATTTAGGTGTATTTTCTCGCGCAAATATAGGCGTAATCGGTTTGGAACCATATCCCCCTTTTTATTTTGATGGTGCAATGCCGTTTAACACCTTAACAGGAATTAAAAAAAGATTGCCAAATGTCAATTTTGTTCCGGTATATAAACAGTTTTTCCAGCTCGCTTCCGTTAAAAGTGAAGAAGAACTTGAGCATATTAAGCATGCGGCCATGATCGGTGAAGCTATGAGCGAGGCCATGCGAGCAACCGCTATTCCAGGTAATACGGAAGCTGATATCGCTGCGGCAGTAACCTCTACATGTTTGTCTATGGGAGGATTCACCGCGGAAATATTAATGGGCTCAGGTCCTGAATATATCGGTTGGGGGCAACCTGCGTGGCAATACCGTTCGCAAAAGCCTCGTGAAATTCAAGAAGGTGATATTGTATTAACTGAGATATTTGCATTATATGGTATGTATGAGACACAGCACCAAGCTGCTGTCGCAGTAGGTAAGGTACATCCAAATATTGAAAAAGCGGCTGAAATTTCACGGGAATGTTATGAAATTGGCGTCGAATATCTAAAAGAAGGGGTCACCTTCGGCGAAGTTGTCGATAAAATGGAGCAACCATTATTAAGATCAAAAGGTTGGCATGTGCATCCTCTGATCCACAGTATTAACCCTTACGGGCCAATTGGTTTTGGTACTGCACCCGGTATTGAATCATTGCCGATTGCACAAAAATATCGTCAATTGGAGAGATTACCCAACCCAGGCAGAGAGTTAGTGCTAAAAGCAGGTATGACGTTTGCGTTTGAACCTAATTGTGCGTTTGGTTATCATTTATGTAATCTAGGCGGAACAGTTGTCGTTGGCAAAGAAAAAGGGATCGAATTGAACAAAAATTCCACCTATTTGATGCGAGCCGATATTTAACCCATAGGGCCACAGCGGGATATGACAGAGACCAATAAAAACACGCTTTCATCTGAGTCAACAAAAGAAAAATTGATAAACGAAGGGATCAAATTATTTGCTCTTCATGGAATTGCTGGAGTGAGAACCCGACAATTAGCAGATAATGCCGGGGTCAACCAATCAGCCATTCCTTATCATATGGGAGGAAAGCTGGGCGTCTATTCCGCTGTTATTCAAAAAATTGCCAATGACCTCGCGGCCGCTAGCAATACTCATGAATTTGACCGTACTTTTGCAGAGCTGACGGCGCAACGTCCTATACAGACGGAACGGGCTAAAACATTACTTCATATGTTAATGGGGGGCCTTGGGCATGCTCTGCTGCTCCCAGAACACAATTATTACTCTGTACTGATCTTAAGAGAACAGCTTGAGCCGACAGAAAATTACGAAATTATTTATCGTGATTTCATCGAACCTTTCCATATGCGTTTATCAAGTTTGATTCAGTTTATCAATCAAGTTGATGAACAAACCGCAATTATTCGTGCACATGCACTTATTGGGCAGGTATTGGGTTTTGTCGTCGCTAAAAAACCGTTATTAAAAAGACTTAATCAATCCCAAATTACTCAGTCATTGCTTGATGATATTTTGCAGCAAATAGGTTTATTGGCTAGTCGAGCGCTACTTAGTGATTAACCTGTCATTCAGGGCGATAGGGATAAATTTAGGATATATAATGGCTGTTCTTATAGTGCAAAAATGGTAGAGCCTAAGCATTTATATGTTCAATAAGTAAACGTTAGTATTGATGAGTATATAGTTTGATAGTCTACTTGTATCGTATTAGGTTACAAAATGGTGACCGTTAGGTTATAGTCAATAATCGAGGTTATTGTTACCTGTCCATGATCAATCATTTACCTACTATAATTCCCCTAAATTCTGATTAGTAGGTATAATAAAGTCCTCAGCTTAAGTCGCATTCGCTCATATTACGAGAAGAAAGCGATTTTTTAACTCGGTTACTGAGGGTATTCAGTCGTTTTATATTTTATCGTTACATCATGGAGTTTGGTTGTATGAGGCATTTTATTAGGATGGATCTTCCTCCTGAACCCATTATCAATGATAAATGTGTGAGGAAACGCCTCAAAAATAGTGTCTGTGATAGTTGTTCACAAGTTTGCCCTGTAGGGGCTATCTCTTTTGAGACGATGAATGCAACTATCGATAACCAGCTTTGTTACCAATGTGGGAACTGTTTGTTTTCATGTCCTGTCGATGCAATCGAAAATATCTCGCCGCATGAACGTACTTATCATAACAATCATCTGGTTATTAGCCACGATGAGCCTTTGGCAAGTGTGGAAGAGTTATTAGTTTGGCATAAGCAATACCAGATAAATGGGGTAGAAATTGCGGAGCCACTGGTAGAAAAATGGTTGCCGGTGCTGGCGGCGCTTAATATTCAGCTAAAAACGTTGCAAGAGCCTATTTGGCAATTGGTAGTAACACAACCACCAGAAATTGATAGTGGCCGTCGCTCCTTATTCTTTCGTCAAAAACTGGATGAGAATCCATTAAATAAAGGGCAAGTGAGAACGGGTTTAAATGCCCGCAAACAACTCTATCCGCAAGACAGTTGGTTCCATATTGAACTTGATGTCTCAAGCTGTATTTTATGTGGTGCGTGTGCCAAAGTTTGCGATGAACAAGCGATCCTTATTGAAGAAAATCAATTTATCTTTGATGAAAAACGTTGTACTGGCTGCATGAGCTGCCAAGTGGTGTGTTTTCCAAAATCAATTGAAGTCAAATCCCAAGTCGCCAAAAATAACCAGCCTACGGTATATCACTACTATGATGCTCAGTGCGAAAAATGTCGATTGGCTTTCTTGTCTTGGCAGCCCAACGCGCATTTATGCCCGATTTGCGCACAGCATCAGAAGCAGGGATGGTTATAATAAAAAAGCGAAACGTGCTTTTTTATTTTTTCTTGGTTAGCGATCTATTATGAAAACTTCTTTATTCGATAGGTGATGAATAAGGAAGTTTGCTATTCCCCCTAGTAAGTATTCAACCCTATTGATTGCTGGCGTTAAGTCTGAATTTAAAATAGATAATATAGCACCAAGACAAAATTAATATTTTGTGTTGTTTTTTATTTTTTACTTTAAATTGAGTCGCTGATTATCATGATAAGAGAAAATGGATATTATCATGTTTGCTATTTGATTTTAAACATTAAATATCATTCTAACTAAATTTAGTGCTACTTTTCTATTTTTTATTAAAGGGGAACTATGAGTACTCAATTCAGCAGCGAGTCGGGTAATTTCTTAGGGAAGTTAAAGACAAATGTTGATGTCAGAACAGGACAGTTTCTTGTCAGCATACCTTTCGTTAATATTATTGCTAATCAGCGTTCTGGGCCGGATCTTGCTCTATCTGTATCCTATTCGCCACTGCAAGATGCTAACTATGGTTTTGGAAGAGGGTTTTCAATAGGGATAACGATGCTCTGTTTGCGTAATAATACATTAGAGCTAAGTAGTGGCGAAAGTTATAAAATAACACCAGGAACAGTAAATGTTATAAATAAAAGGCTTAAACACTTTATATTAAAATATACAAATAATACCAATAGTCATGATGGTTATACTGTTATTTGGAAGGATGGGAAATCTGAGAGCCTCACTCTTATCGGTGAGGATTATTATGTTACCACAAAGATTATGTCAGAATTAGGCCGTGAATTATCCTTATCATGGTCATGGAGTGGTGAATACCCATTATTAAAAAGGGTTAAAGACGAATTTCAAACACTTTGTGAAATAAACTACTCGCATTATGTTAGCATTCGTGTTTTTCCAGAAACCAATGATGAGTACTTAATAAAATTTTCATTAATTAATCATGAGCAACTTAACTATATTGCTTGTGAATATGCAGATAATGCGTTTATTTATTGGCGTTTTGGCTATGAGGCATTAACTGAAAGCAATAAGCATTATCTAACGCAAATTATTTATCCTACAGGACTGACTGAGCAGGTCGAGTACAGTGAGCTGTTTGGTTTTCGTTTCCCAAGTAGCTCGGGTAAAACAGGGCGGTTACCGGTTGTTACATCATATATCATTAATCCAGGTTTTGGGCAGCAAAAAACGGTTAAACGCTACAAATATAGCGAGCATAATTTTTTAGGTTTTAATGGCGACTTTGGTGATTGGACGAGTGATAGTGATTATATTTATAAACTTTTAACAGACTATACTTATAGCTCTACAGAAACAATTTCTGATGGTAGCAGTGAAATTAAAACCACTCGTGTATTTAATAATTATCATCTGCAAATTAGTGAGGAAATAGAGCGAGATGGCTGTAAAACAAAAAATGAAATAGAATATTATGCTCAAAAATATACGCCTATTCATTTTCAGCCTGAACAGTTCCAATTAATGAAAAAACAGGTTATCACGATCACTGATAACGAGGGTAACCAAAGAAAAGAGATTAGCGAATATGAATTTGATGAACAAGGCAATCAAACTTTACAAGTAACACCCGATGGCACTCGAGTGGTCACAACATGGTATAAAGCCGAAGGGGAGGAGGATTGTCCTGCCGAAGTTAATGGGTTTATTCGGTATATGAAAGAAAAAATCACTTACCCATTAAGCAGAAAGCATAATGAGCCGATTAATAAAATCTATTATAGATATGAAAATTTGGCGAATACCTCTATTGCAGTAATCGCAAAACAACTATTTTATTCAGATGAAATACTATTTAAGTGTCTCTCTTTCAGTTATTTTCAAGATGCTAAACGCCTAGGATATGGTACGCCATCATTAATTAGAAGTACTCAATATACTTTGGGTGAAAATTCACAACATTTCACATCCTATCAGCAATTTGATTATCAATTAAATGGCGATACTATTATAAAAAAGAATACAGATATTAGCTTTGATAATATCATTACCACCACCACTCAAACGATGTCGATATTACGAGGTGTTGTACTTGAAGATATAAATCAGCTTAATGTCGTTCAAATTTATACCTATGATAAATTAGGACGCCCATCTTATAAAAAATCGGCAGTAAATACGCCTTATGAAACCTCAGTTTCTTGGAAATATTTAAAAATAGAGGAGGGGGTTATCACCATTGAAAAAGATAAATGTGGGAGTCAGTTTAAGCACTATTTTGATGGTTTAGGGCGGAAAATTCGTACAGATGTATTAGATGCTTATGATAGTAAAAAGTGGCATAAAATAGAATCTTGCCAATATGATGCATTTGGTAAAATAGTTAAACATTTGCAATATGATCACCATTTATCTGGCTTAAATACAGCCGAATTTATCTATCAAACGACGGCAAACTATGATGGCTGGGGAGAGGTTACCGCATTAACACAATCTATCGGCGTTACGGATATGATAAAGATAGACCCTATCGCCTTAACCAAAACAACATATCCTATCAATACAGAAGTAGCCTCAGCATCCCGCCACGGGAAAACGGTAATTACGCTGAATAAACAAAATCAGCAAATTGAATCTGAATATTTATTAGGTATCGATGGGAAGGTCGCTGCCGCCAAATATTATAAAAGTGACTCCCTTGGGCGCCTGTTAAAAATAACCGATGAGTTAGGGCACAGTATTGAGAACACTTACGACTGTTTTAATCGCATCGTGACTCAAAAATATGAAGATGGCACAGTGATCCATCGACAATACGCTCCCCATTCCCAGAATGAACTGGTGACGGCAATAACCGTTACTGATCGCTCCCAACAAGCGTGGTTACTTGGTGAACAACAATTTGATGGCTTAGAACGCCTAGTAAGTCAAACTGTAGGAGGAAGAACAACGCAATTTCAATATGAAAACGTTTATCCGGAACCCAGTGTAGTCATATTGCCTTCGGGAGAAAAAATTCACTTCGAATATATTCCTGAATTAGATTGTCTGACAAAAAAAGTGATGACGAGTGAAACGACACAGCAATTTGATTACGATGTAGCCACACAAAAAATAGTCTTTGCAAAATCGGAGAGCACACTCAATATAAATAAATTAAATCAACAAGGTGACTTAATAGAAGAGTATTTTTTGATTGATGACCAAGTGCGAAAAACACAATATGAGCGCACTGTTTTAGGGACCGTCGCCAAATATACAGATATTGATAACAATGAAACTCGGTATATATGGCGAAAAGACGGGCAAATAGAATCCATAATCGATGCAAATATCATCGTCACTTTTGAATATGATGAATTAGGGCGAACCGCTATCCGTAAAGCAAAAAGCACTAAAGCAGATGAATATGTAGAGATTAAATATGCTTATGATGAGTTTAATAAGGAAGTGACACGGGAAATTATTGATAGTAATGGTACGCATTTTATTATCAATAAAAGTTGGTTAGCGAATGGGTTACTCGCAACTCAAAACACATTTCGAAATACACGATTAATCCGCAGTGAGCAGTATCAATATGATGTGAGGAATCGTTTAACAAATTATTTTGTGCAAGGCAGTGAGCTTCCAAAAGATAGCACGGGAGCGAATGTTATCGAACAATTTTTTGAATACGATGCACTGAATAACTTGCGTCAGGTTGTGTCTGTATTTTCGGGGCAACAAGAAAATATCAGTACTTACCATTATGAAAATACGTTAGATCCAACTCAATTAACACGTATCACTCACTCTAACCCTCATTATCCTGCAACTGTTTTTACATATGATGCTTGCGGTAGAATGATATGTGATGAAGTAGGAAGAACATTAAAATACGATATGCTGAACCGACTCATGGATGTCAGCGTCAATGATTTAGTGAGTGCTAAGTATGGTTATAATGCCTCTAATCAACTCGTTAAACAGGAAACTCACGATAATGGCACCTATTATCTCTATTATCGTGATGATGAACTAGTTCATGAAATTAATACAAGCAAAAAGCAAAATATTCGCCTGATTAAGTCAGATCATGAGTGCTGCGCAGTGGTTGATGATAATCAACTGGTCTTTATGGCCGCGGGTCATAATGAAAGTGTGTGTTGGTCTCGTCATTCGAAAATGGAAGAAGGGGATACACATACATTTTTGCCCTATGGAGATAGTGAAATTAAAGAAAACACCTATGTGGCTTTTAATGGTGAAAGAAAAGATCCGCTGACTGGCGTTTATCATTTAGGTAATGGCTATCGTGCTTATAATCCAACGATTATGCGTTTTAACTGCCCTGATAGTTTAAGCCCATTTGGTGAAGGGGGGATCAATCCCTATGTTTACTGTAATGGAGACCCTATTAATTATACTGATCCTACGGGCCGAGCACCGGCGGCTGCTATAACTGGAATACTAGCCAACTTGGCATCTGCTTCGGCGAATATTGCATTTGCTTATATTACCTCATCATTTGCTTGGTTTGCCGGTACTACTTTTTTAACTGTGGCAGGCGAGGCACTCGGAATTGCTAGCATAGCGACCCATGATGATTCACCTGAAGCATCGAATCGGACATCAGCAAATTTGGGATGGGCTTCTATTGCACTTGGAGTGACTTCCGTTATAGCGACAAGTGGCATGTTTATATGGCGGCTAGAGAGAATGCCTATGCCAGCACCGCGTTATAGAGCACATTCTGTAGGAAACGGTCAAATTCAATTAAGAAGAGCCTCGGAAGTAGAGCATCACGACTTTTTTGCACGTAGAATGGGGCGGCGCGGTGCTATCGCTGGGGGGGAGGGAACAAGTGCAGAGAGTGGTATCTCATCAATGTCATCAAGACGCTCTTCTGTATCTTCTAATCGTGCTCAAGCAGGCTCTTTCGGATCTGATAGTGCACACTCTCATGATAGCGGGCTTTCTAGAGTTAGCCACTCGGGTGTTTCCTCTTCATCCCAAGAAGTAGAAATGATCCCCCCTTCAGCTAATAGGCGTTTAAGTGCAGAAAGTTTAGGCTCATTACAGCCAAGCCAGCAGTATGCTCAAGCATCAACTTCGCGTGCGGTTCCCTCAACATCGCGCAGTATGTATACAAATAATAGCCATATTGGCCAGCAAAAAATTAGTAATGACAAGTTAATGGGAGGAACAGCGAAAGTACAATTGGAGCGTGCGAGTGGCTATGTGACGTTGTACCCTGAAAATAGGGGGAACACACAGTTGAGTTTAATACGCCCTGATTTTGATATTTTCCGTCGAGCCTCATTTTAGTGAGGTTGAAAATATTTCAGAGATGAGTAATAAAGGAAAACAGTCGTTATTTGGCTGTTTTTTTATTTTTCTAAAGATACTAGAAATACTTTAAGAAGCTGATTTAATGCGTTTTGTTCGTCAGTGCTCAACCCCGCCACTAATCTTGCTTGATTAGCGACATGTGCTTCAATCGCTTGGTTAATTAAGGATAAGCCATCATCGGTTAATGACACCAAAAAGCCGCGTCCATCTTCTGGATTAGGATGGCGTTTAACTAACCCAGCTTTTTCAAGTTGATCAATACGATTGGTCATTGTGCCAGATGTCACCATCAGTGTAGCCAACATATCACCTGGTGAAAGAGTGTATGGGTGACCCGCGCGACGTAGTGTCGCTAATACATCAAAACTAGAGCGGTTAAGGCCAAATTGTGCGAAAACCTTCTCCATTTCACGGGTGAGGTGGAGAACAATATTACCTAGTCGACCGATCAGCCCCATCGCGCTGATATCTAAATCAGGGCGTTCACGTGCCCATTGTTGAATGATTTTATCTATACGATCCATAGGCCAATCATGACAACTATTTATCTTGACGTCAAGTTAGTTTAAAACTATCTTGATATCAAGATAAATGGGAAGGGTTTTATGATGAACCGATATACGGCTTTGTTATTAACGGCATTAGCGCCGATTGTTTGGGGAAGTACCTATTTGATTACTACTGAGATGTTACCATCGGGCTTCCCGCTAACATTGGCAGTATTAAGGGCATTACCTGCGGGATTGCTATTATTGATTTGGCTGCGTAAATTACCTCAAGGGATTTGGTGGTTACGAGTAACGCTATTAGGCATTTTAAACTTCTCGCTGTTTTGGTGGCTCTTGTTTGTTGCTGCCTATCGTTTACCCGGAGGCGTCGCGGCAACAGTAGGGGCGATACAACCACTGATTGTATTATTCTTAAGTTATTGGTTATTGAAAAGCCCACTTTCCGCATTGTCTATAGCCTCGTCTTTTGCAGGGATTGCGGGTGTGGCAATATTATTATTGACCCCTAATGCTGCACTAGATTTAACGGGAGTGATCGCGGGTATCGCCGGTGCTTTTTCAATGGCGGCAGGTACCGTGCTGAGTCGTCGTTGGCAGCCACCAGTAACGCCATTGATATTTACAGCATGGCAATTAACTGCTGGCGGGATCGTTTTATTGCCATTCGCTCTGTGGTTAGAGCCTTCATTACCATCATTAACGGTTATTAATATGATAGGGATAAGCTATCTGACTTTAATTGGTGGCGCATTGACTTATGCTTTATGGTTTAGAGGACTTGCCTTGCTAGGCCCAAGCTCTGTCGCTTCTTTAGGGTTTTTAAGTCCAGTTAGTGCTGTCATATTAGGTTGGATAGTATTAGATCAGAGCTTAAGTTTATTACAGCTTTTAGGTATGGTGGTGATATTAGGCAGCGTATGGACAAGCCAACAATCAGAAAAACGATTAGCACAGCGTAGATTACAGCAGCTAGCATAACTAGCTAAACGACGTAGTATCTATGTGGCATAAAGGGTAAGTTGCATATGAAACTTACCCTTTAATGTTATTTGAAGATAATGAAGCTAACGAGCGTAGTTCTGCTTAATGACCCGTCCGTCAGACAAAATGGCTTTTAACGATTGTGGAGGTAAATCTTTAAATACTTGCTTAGAAAAATTGGCCATGATTATTGAGCCATCACTGAAGCGAGTTTCTTGTACCCAGCCTTGATTATCAAGCCATTGAAAGCCGACCATTTTTTGATCCCATAAAGCCTCGTGTAGTGGCCGATAAACACTGTTAGATTTCATCATGGCGGGGAGGCGCTGGTGAAGGGTGCTACGGCTTAAATTGTATAAAGGCGCGGTATTATATAACTGGCTGAGTAACTCTCTCGTTACCTGTACTTCGGGGAATTTGAGGTTATCAAAGGTCCAGTGATGAGTACTAATAATAGTATCATGGAAGACAGCTTGGTACATTGGGAGACGCCAACGGGGATCAAATACAACGGTTAAATAAGGTTGTTTTAATTTTGCTTGTTTAAAAAAGGTCGCTGGTTCACTTTCAGGCCACCAGGCACCTAAATAGTAAGGAGAATGCTTATCTTTATGGATACTAGGATCGCCCCAACCAAAACCCCACGTTTCCATCCCGTGGGCAAACATTAAATGCTTTGCTGTTAAGGCATTGCCATCTTCAGATCCTAAAGGAATTCTAAGGTTTTTTTCAATCCACTGCATACGTGCATTACGGGCGTGTGTCATTTGCTCTGCACTTGTGCGATTTTCTGGATTATAGTCATTTGTTACCATCGCTGTACCATCGACATCAAGGAATAAACTATTCGTTGATGAAAGCTCAAGTAATTTTCTGATCCTATCTTGTGAATAACTTAACATGCAGCCTGGATTCAGGTAGTAACCTTTGCCACTAAACCCAGCTAATTTGGTGCCTTTTTCCTGCACAATGGCGCATTTTTCGCGTAATTCGTTGGTGACTTGAGCGGTAAGCCATTGGTCATTTGTACCAACAGGGATCCCGGTATCATAGGAGTCATAACTGCCAATTAAATAACCCAGCTCGATGGCTTGTTCAACTGCTTGAGGCTGATAAAAGGTTACGGTCCAATTATCAACTCCTAACCAAAGTTTATCTAGTCCTCTAATGTTGAGCTGGTTAATCAGTGGAATTGATAAACCTTGCCCCCAGTTTTCGCTTGCGATTAACCATGGCCCTAACTGCTGTGTAACAACTTGCTTTATTTTTTGTGCTTGTAGCTTCTGAGAGTATAAAAAATCACTATCGTCAGGTGTTTTTTGATTAGGAACGATACGCTTGAAGGCTTCATTCAAAGCTCCAACTAAGTATGGTTGCTGCCATTTTTCAGGCGGTGAGAGCTTAATCTTTTTGAATGCTTCTTGCGCTTCTTGTTCTAGTGCATCCCAAATAGACTGACCATTCGGAGATTGTAAATATTGGCTTAACCCTTGCCAATCTTTAATATCTTGCTGATCAAGCAACCCTTTACCCCATACATAAATGTGAGTCGCACCAATTAGCTTTTGTCCATCGGGGATATCCGCGAATTTTTCTCGTAATGTTTTAATTTCACCCTTTGATTCTAAATATTGGCGGTAAGCGAAAGCGCCATCCAATGGGGTATCGCCAATTGAGAGTATTACATCAAAGGGACGGTTTAGATTAAATTGGTCAAAGACATGACGAGCAGACATTTTCAGCTGTTTAGATTGGGTCGTAAAATCAATCTGATTACCAAATGGATTTGCCATTAACCAGCTATAAACGTGTTTTTGCTGTTGGCCCCATAATGGGAGTTTAAGGTCATAGTTAGTATCAATCCCATTTTGTTCATTGATTAAATACTGTTGCCATATGGGATTGTCAGTGGGGATGTGACTGCCTTCACCTAACGGCAAATATAGCGCTGAAACTGTGATAGGAGATTGATACCAAAAGAGTTGTTGAGTTTGTGTTGTGGTAAAGCGTAAATGAAGTTGTTTACCTTCAAGATGAGCCGTCACTTCCATCTGTTTATCTGGCCAATACCACTTGGCGCTATCTGCACCCGAGTTAAGCTTTTCAACAGGGGTATACTGAGTGCCTTCATTAATGATCTCATCTTGATAAGTCATTTTTAAGGTTTCGGGTTCAATGGCGATAGAAAAATCAGTATTTTCTAGCGTTATGCCGTGAGCGATTGAGCTAATAAATAGTAGGGCTACGGTAATTTTGCAGGAGTATTTGGTCATTTAATTATAAACTCTACTTTTATAAAATATTTTAATGTGATTAATGAAATTCTAACTTGAGCGAAAAGAAATCAAAATCAGATTTAAGTATAGATAAAAACTCGAATTAATCGCGTTAAGTTGAATATATTGGCTAATCAAATTATTGCTTATTAAACAATAACTGTGACATTAATCGTCGATGTCTGCTGTTAATATCGGCCGGAATGTTTGAAATGATTAATTTTTGTTTACCAATAATGGGAGAAAAGTCGGGATGTAGTACTATGTAGTACTATAAGAAACGAGAAAATAGCTTGGTATACCTGTGCTTAATCGCTTTGAACCATCAGATTAAAAAGCAATGATAATGTAGTTTTGTGAGAAGCGGATCACTCATTACCGGTTATACTATGAACGTTATTTAGTTAATTTGGATTGAGGTGAATATGCTGTTTTCGGATGAAGACAATAGGTTGTTAATTGCCGAAGATGCTTTCTTATTAAAAGGTTTTTTATTAGGGAATGGGCAGGCATTGATATCAGCACTTGATGAGGTGGTAGAGCAATCACCTTTTCGATATATGGTGACACCTGGTGGATATGGTATGTCAGTGGCGATGACCAACTGTGGCCCTTGGGGATGGGTAACTGATCATAAAGGTTGTCGGTACCAAAAGAGTGACCCTGTCACAAATAAGCCTTGGCCCGAAATGCCGACAATTTTTATCGAATTAGCAAGGAAGGCCGCTGAAATGGCTGGTTTTTATCATTTTTCACCAGATGCATGCTTAATCAATCGTTATTCTGTTGGGGCAAAATTATCACTACATCAAGACAAAGATGAAATGGATTTTTCTCAACCGATCGTCTCTTTTTCTCTAGGGCTACCTGCAACATTTGATTTTGGTGGCTTAACTCGTGAAGGGCCCAAGACAGCACTACTATTAGAGCATGGTGATGTGGTGGTTTGGGGGGGGAAATCTAGGCTAAATTACCATGGCGTACGTAGCATTAAAGCAGGATGCCATCCGGTTTTAGGGGAATTTAGAATCAATATCACTTTTCGGCGTTGCCAGTAAAAAAGGACGTCGCTGATAAGCTAATAATGTCTATACAGATAAAAAGAATATAACCCCTTATTTTGCTCATAAATTTTTGTTGTAATAATTTTAAAAACTACTTGAGAAAGTTTAAACAGCATTAAAACGACTGATGTCGTTCAGGCTATTGAAGATTGCTGTGTATCCGAATATAAATAGTGCTATGAAAAATATTAACAAAAACAGCACTGGGAATAATGATGTACAGTTTTCAAAATGATTATAATGAAATAGCACACCCCGCAGTCATGAAAGCGCTAAATGATTTAGTTGGAAGCCGTTTTGATGGTTATGGAACAGATAAATATACTCAACAAATTGCGGAGAAAATTAAGTCTAGAATAGGGCGTACAGACGCAGATATTCACTTTTTTAATGGTGGTACGATCACCAATTTAACAGCCATTTCCCATGTTTTGCGTCCACATCAAGCCGTAATTGCCGTCGATTCTGGGCATATTGCGACCCATGAAACAGGGGCTATTGAAGCAACAGGCCATAAGGTCCTCACCGTTAGCTCAGACTCCGGTAAACTTGAACCAAAGCATATTCAGGCGGTACTTGCCGAGCATAGTGATGAGCATGCAGTACAACTCAAATTAGTCTATATCAGTAACTCAACAGAAATAGGTACTGTATATCGTAAACATGAACTTCAGGCTCTAAGGGAGGCCTGTGATCAATATGGTTTGTGGCTATTTATGGATGGGGCGCGTTTAGCATCTGGATTAATGTCGAACAAGAGTGATTTAACAATCGAAGAAATCGCTCAAATGACGGATATGTTCTATATCGGTGGAACAAAAATAGGCGCTTTTTCAGCAGAAGTATTGGTGCTTTTAAATCCTGCACTTAAGTCTGATTTTCGCTATACCCTAAAACAAAAAGGCGCTTTGCAAGCAAAGGGTTGGTTGTTGGCAGCACAATTTGATGCACTGTTTAGCGATGACCTATTTTTTCAATTGGGGGCATATGTTAATGATAAAGCGACACAGCTAGTGAACCTTTTTGAGGAAAAAGGTTTTGGTTTCCTTGCGCCACCAGAATCTAATCAAATTTTTGTGGTTTTACCTAACGAACTTGCGACTAAATTGATGTCTCATTACGTATTGCGTAAGATTTGTGAGCCTGAGGCAGGGAAAAGCTGTTTGCGCCTTTGTACTTCCTGGTCAACAACTCAGGAAGATGTTGATAGATTTATTTCAACATTTAACTCATTAATTTAATAACAATTTATCAACCCCGAAATTAAATTTGGGGTTGATATGCTTAATGCTATAAGAGCGAATGGAGTTAGTTTGTTAGCTTAGCACTCATAGCGTAATAGGAAATAAGCTTAATATATCAATGGCTTTACGATTTATCTCATAATACAAATCGGATCATGAGTGCAAAATAAACGTTTTTCTGTTGTAAGGGATTGTTTGTATGCCATGGACTTTTTCTCACCCAGCAGTGGTGTTTCCATTAAAACAATCTAAGCTTGGTCGATGGCTTAGTTTACCAGCACTAATTTTGGGGAGTTTAAGCCCAGATCTGCTTTATTCTTTTGGGCTGTATCAAATAGCGGCACAAGCCCATCATGTCGTTGGATGGTTTTATACGGGGCTGCCAATTTGCTTGATTATTTATGTTGTGACTTATTGGCTCCGAGTTCCGTTATCAAAGGTGGTACCATTTCAGTTTCCCCAAAATTGGCGGTGGAGCACAAAAAATGGCGCCATCCTGATATTTTCATTTTTTCTCGGAGCGCTAACACACATTATTTGGGATTCATTTACTCATGATACAGGGGCTGTTGTTCGTCATTTTACATTTCTTAAATCAAATTTAAATATTATGACGGATAGCCAAGAGATTGCTATTTATAAGCTATTGCAGCATGCGGGCTCTTTATTCGGTGCACTGTATCTGTGTTATAAATACTGGCAGTACCATTATCGACAAAGCCAAGAAAATCAATGGGAAAATATTCATAGACTTAAAAACCTTTTTGTTATTGCTATTATTTCGGCCTTTTTAGCGGCACCGCTCGCGTACTATTTAGTGCCCAAAGAGCCACATTTGCATATTAACCGGTTGGTCTACCTCGAATTAACATTAGCGGTTCCATTTTTCTTTGGTTTATTAACTGTGTTTGCCTTATGGAAACAATATACCCTCATCACCGTGAACGAAAAGTAAAAGTGCTATGTAAAATAAAACTCACCTTGCTGTTATATCTTGGTAAGATAGCCTTTAATATTGTAGTTACGGGGTAACTTTATGTTTATTTGGGTAGATGCTGACGCCTGTCCGAAAGTGATTAAAGAAGTGCTGTACCGCGCGGCAGATCGCGAGAAAGTTCAGATAACGTTCGTCGCTAATCAACGGTTAACCGTTCCTCCTTCAGCCTTTTTGCGTACCTTGCAAGTTCCAGCAGGGTTTGATGTGGCAGATAATGAAATAGTACGTCGTGCACAATTGGGTGATTTAGTGATTACTGCTGATATTCCTTTAGCGGCGGAAGTGATGGAAAAAGGCGCTATTGCGTTAAATCCAAGGGGAGAGCGCTATAGTGAAGCGACCATTCGTGAGCGTTTAACAATTAGAGACTTTATGGATACGATGAGGGCAAGCGGTGTACAAACAGGGGGACCTGCAAGTCTAAGTCAACGTGACCGGCAACAATTTGCAAATGAACTAGATAAATGGTTATTGCAACGTAGGAAAGCATTAACCCAATAATGGTTGGGGTTTATGATGTCACCTTAAAGCCGTTAAAACCGTTCTAAGGTGACATGTCATATATATTCATTACGGTACTCTTATTATCCGAAGATCAGTCGTCACTGTCTAATTTTGGTTTACAGGTGTACACCCAAGCTGGTGGAAAATTTAGATAAACCCTCTTTTTGGTAAAGGAAAAGTAACGTGAGAACATGGACTCACACCCTTGAGTATATTGAAATAATATAAGGCTTCCGTTGTTTTTTATTAACCTCTCTTGTACCTTTTTGAGAATTTTCATCCCCATCTTCTTTCTTAGTGAACGAAAAGGGATCCCTGAAATAACAATATCATAATCACCCGATAGATATTCTGCTGAGCAATGATGAATTGTTGTTCGATGATCGTCTATCTTCTGCAAAATTTTAATGAAATCATTATTGATTTCATAGAGTTCTAAATATGCTAACGATGACATTCGTTGCAAAATATATTGCGTTATAACACCGTTACCTGCACCGATTTCTGCGATTTTATAACTGTTTCTCCAATCAATATTGTTGAGCATGGTATTACATAACCAACGAGAAGAGGGCAAGACAGTTCCCATCTTAGTTGGCGATGCGATAAAATTTTTCATATAAAGTGGATAGTGATTTATTTGGTAAAAAAAAGATATTTTCATATTGTGTACCTATAGTAGGGTTTTTTAGGCTCTTATTTATACCGGTAGACCACATTCACTACAGAATTTCGCTTCTTTATTTAAGATTGAGTTGCACTGTTTACATCGCATAATATTTTGATATTGCTGATTAACATCAGAGTAGCTATCGCGATTTTGATATTCATATTGGTCATGTTGGCGACCATGTTTAGAATAACCGCCATGACCTGAATAACGCCCATGTTTTGAATATCGAGAATGCTTGCCTAAGCCAAATAACCAACTGAGAAATGACATGATACAGTCCTCCATCGTTGAACAGGTTTATACTATAAACCTTGGATATAGCACCAAGCTCAATAATTTTTATGCATAATTACAATTAATTACACTGAAAATTTATTTAATAACAAAATTTGACGCTAATAGTTAAATCTCTATAAGAAATAAGAAAGATAAAATATGAGGTAGGCTTAATGGCAGGAATAGATTAATTTTATATCAGTGTATGGCGTACATATTAGGGTCATTTATTTAACTTATGCATATGAGATATAAAGTCTCAAAGCGCTTATTGTAAAACAGTTATAAGCGCGAGAGAAATTAAGCGCTGACGCTATTAAGATGTTGGGTTGTCAATGTGTTCTGTACTGTGGTTATTGGCCCTCATGATTTGGGCGGTGATGAACATATTCAATAACTGTGCCATCGGGATGAACTGCATTAAAAGCCCTTCCGGTTGGTACATCTTGTAGTGGGAAAATAATTTTCGCGCCTTGTTCGACTAATTTATCGTAATAAGGTTGCACATCATCAACGAGGAATGTCGTATGAGTACTCGTAAAGGGGGCCAATTTGTCATCTGGCCCTTCAATGATCAAGAAAGCACCTACCATGGCAAGACGCAGTTGGTGCTCAGGGAAAGGGAAAAAACCGTCTATAGTGACTTGTTGCAGTTGTTCGTAAAACGCAATGCTACTTTCTAATTCACCTTGCTTCACGAAAACACGAGCCATCACACGTGGGGTAGTTAAATGCTCGCTTGAAGGGTGCTTGCGCCAAAGTTGTGTTAATTTCATTGCTATCATTTCCTTTTTGGGATCCAGCCACTTTGAAAATACAAGCAAATTAATAAAATATCGAGGGCGTTTTGAGTCAATTTTATTCTAATATCTATCAATAAGGTATAAGTTACCCATCGATGTTATTACGCTATTGAGAATGGCAGATGAGCAAAATTTAAATAGATTTAAGATGTTTGGATTTTATTGTTAACTATAAGTAAAAAAATTGGTTGGTATTATTTGCCTTAGTCTTTAAGAGAATTCCAAATTAAATCCCCTTAAACTTAAGGTATATTTTTTAATTTTATAACTAGTTATGTACAATGAATAGACTAACCCTACAAAAAGAACAGTATTCGATCTCTGTCATAAGACAGTCGTTATACTGGATGACATCAATAACAGAATGGACATTGACAGAAAAAGACACTACGTATGAGGTGTCCTTTAAAGACTGTAATGATGATGCTTTATTTCAATTTAATCGCCTATTGAATGATTATACTTTAAGAGAACAGATTGATATAAAGACAAGAGATATCAGAAGCTCGATTATGAGTAAAGTATTGGCCAGTATTGATGAGCGTTTATCTCAATGAATCTTTTACCTTTTAATTTTGAAAAAATAAGTGAAGAAGATTTTTTCATAAGTAATCTTGCGGGGTATTCGACCACGCTAAAGTCTGAAAATTTTTTTGAGCTAGTTAACGAACATGCAACATCGAATGAGCAACTAAACAAAGAACTAATAGAAAAGCTATTTATTAGCAATAATGTTTTGTTAGCAGAGAAGATGCTTTCTTCAGCACTTGGAAAAAAAATAACAAATGAGATCAAATTTTCTCCTATTTTTATGATAGTACCGACTCTCAGATGCGATCATACGTGTAAATATTGCCAAGTTAGCCGCGCCTCATTATCAGCCAAAAATTTTGATCTTAAAGAAGAAAAAATCCCTAAAATAATATCATTAATAAAAAAGCTTTCATCTAAACCATACAAAATAGAAATTCAGGGAGGGGAGCCTCTACTACGTTTTGATTTAATAAAAAAAATATATCAAGAAGCCGTGATAGTACTTGGGGAAGAAAATATTGAATTTGTTATTACATCAAGTCTATCTTTGCTTAACGATGATATGATTGATTGGTCTATCAATAAACCTATCTATTATTCGGTTTCTCTTGATGGAACGGAATCTATCCATAATAAGAATAGAATTTTACCCAATGGCAATTCATTTCAACTCGTTGAAAATAATATTAAAAAATTACAGAAAGCGCTTGGTAAATCACATGTTGCAACAGTGACCACAGTGACAAAAGCTTTACTTGACTCCCCACATTTGCTACTGGATGCACATCAATCGTTAGAAATATTCGATATTTTTATTCGGCCTATTAGTCCTTATGGATTCGCTAAAAACAAAGAGGATTACACTATTGATGAGTATCTTGCTTTTTATTCCAAACTATTAGAGCTTGTTCTTGAAAAAAATAAGCAAGGAATTCCATTTGTCGAACATTCTGCTGCAATCCACATTAAAAGAATAAATAATCCAAATTTTGCTGGATACGCAGATTTGAAATCACCTAGTGGATTGATTTTCAATAGCTTACTATTTAATTATGATGGAAAGCTATATGGTAGTGATGAGACTAGAATGTTACAAAAAGTCCATCCTGATATTGATTTTTCCATTGGAGATATAGAGCAGCTTATATTTTCACAAAATCCTATCTACCATCAATTGCTGTCTGACTCACTGAATATGCTCCATGTCGGATGTGATAATTGTGCGTATCAACCTTTTTGTGGCGTTGACCCATGCCAAAATATTAGCCTATTCGGTGAGCCTATCGGTAATAAAAGCTTATCGCGTTTCTGTTTATATCATAAAGGTATGTTTAATCTCTTATTATCTAAAATAATAAAAAACAATGAAGATGCAAAGATTCTAAAGGAATGGTCTTATGCCTAACGTTGTAAGAAATGATCAATTTATATTACTTGAGCCAATTCCTGCTGGATATTACCAGCTATATAAGGACCAGCTATCTAGCCCTGAGTTTTATTTTGATAATATCCTAGTCGTTAAGGAAAAGAGTGCAGAATACCATACTGCTGGAGTGAAACATGTTATAGCGGATGAAACATTATATCATTCAATCGAAAGTGGTGATATTGCTTCTGTAACAATGAACAAAATGAGAATTATTCTTTCTAGAAAAGCCAATCATAATACGCTATTGCTGACAGAAAGATGTAATAACTTATGTTTATTCTGCTCTCAGCCACCTAAGAATATATCCGATAGTTGGTTATTAGATGTTGCTACACAAGCGTTAGCTGCATTTAAATTAGAAGGAGTTATTGGAATTAGTGGCGGTGAGCCTTTGCTTTATGGGATTGAATTTATTGAGTTTTTGGAGCGTGTTAAAAATAATACGCCAAAAACAGCATTACATATTCTGACGAATGGCAGAGCATTTAAAGATTTAATGTTTACAAAACAAGTAGCAAATATTGCAAAAGAGCTTCCTATTACTTTTGGGATCCCGCTATATTCAGCCTCAGCAAGTATACACAATAAACTAGTATCAAGTGATGGTGCATTTGAAGAAACAATATCAGGCATTATCAATTCTGGTAACAGTGGATTAAACATAGAATTAAGATTTATTCCTACAAACTATAATTATTCAGATCTATATGCTGTTGTTGAAATGGCAGGACGTGTTTTTTCAAACATCAATCAAATTTCAGTAATGAATTTGGAAGCGACAGGGTGGGCTCGTAAAAATTGGAAATCGCTTTACGTAAATCCTGAGACCTATCTTGAATCACTACAAAAAGCGATTGATATCGCAGAAAGATCTCAATTACCTATTGTATTATTTAATTATCCCCTCTGTCATATCTCACAGGATCTATGGCAGTATAGTGTTCAATCAATATCTGATTGGAAGAATTACTATCCTGATGATTGCCTTCACTGCAAAATGATGGGCGAATGTGGAGGGTATTTTAGTTCATCTTATGGTCAATACCACCAACCACCGAGAGTTATAGTATGAAAAAATGGAATTTAGCAGCATTATTACCTGGGTTTCTTGTGCTAAATAATCAAGTATTTGCAGACTCTGCGATTACGTTTAAAAATGAACAATCTTATCAACCCGATGATCTTATTTTTGCTCCTTTAAATACTGAAACGCCAATATATATTGCAGGTCATCGAAGTCATAGTTCACATCGAAGCCATCGTAGCCACAGTTCTCATCGTTCTTCCTCGGGTGGTGGTTATTATCGTTCGGCTCCTGTAACACCATCTTATTCGGCTCCAGCGACAAATAATCAACAGCGTAATTTATCTGGAAATGCACAAAATTCAGCTAACAAAAATGACTATGCAGCAAATATTAGGCAATCAACACTAACAGCAGAACAACGTAAAAGATTGGTGATGCGGGTTCAATATGCACTTTTTGAGAGAAATTATTTTGATGGGGTAATAGATGGTGTGATGGGGCCTGCAACTAGAAACGCGATAACGCGTTATCGACAAACATACGGGTTACCGCTTAATGTGTTTATAGATGCAGAACTGCTGAATTCCTTGGGAATATATGCATCAAACTAATCAAGGCTAATGTTGCCATGTAAGGATATTTAATGAAGGGCTATTTTCTTTTTATATTAACATTCTTTTTTCTGGCATCGTATATGCTGATGATTACCTCTACAATTATCGTTATGGTACAGGTTCACCATATGGGTATAATTATGATGTTTCTGGAACAGATGATTATGGTGAAAGTGTCAGCGGGAATATTGATATTCAAGGGAAATACGGAACAGGTATAATAACTAATTCAGATGGTGAAGAAGTGGATGTTGATGTTGAATGGGATGGTTATGGCGAACTTATCGCTGAAGATGCTGATGGCAATAGCTATGAATTATCAGTTGATTAGCCTAAGATCCAACATAACAGATATTAACTAAATATCACTCAGTGTAAACATCGTATGTATACGATAAACAATGATAGCAGTTACCATTTATATCCAACACCGATGGTATAGTTGGTATTGTTAGAATCACCTTTATCTGCATTGATTTTTTCTCTAATAATACTGGCATTCAAATTTAGTCCATCGGTTAAGTGATACATCATGCCAAGTCGAGCATTTAAATCGAGGCTCACATCATTATTAAATCCTCGACCAATACGACCTTTGGTGTAGATGCTTATTGTTTTAGCAAATAGGTATTGGTTAAAATCCCAAGCCAATGACCCTTGCATATAATTATCATTGACCCCATTGCGATATGTCATGTGTTGATAACTGAGAAGGCCAGTAAATGAAAGCGAACTTAGCTCGGTATTCCATACTTGCCAACCAGGGCCTGTGCCAACACCACCTTTGGATTTTATGTCTTCGATCCAATCATGTTGATAATTAAGTGAGCCACGCCAGAAGAAAGATGGATTAATAAAATAGTCTAATTCATAACCTAAATTGTAGTAATAACTACTGACGTTATGGTCATCTTTATTCCGGAGCATTGCACCATTTAATCCATGGCGCCAATCTTTCGCCGATATTTGCATATTGGCATCGAATGAATATTTCTCACTGCTTGAGGCCCCTTTATTATAGGTAGCGCCTGCATTTATTCCACCCGTGATTTTTGTTTGTTTTAGGGGAGTACCCTCTAGTTTTTTACTTAAAACCAAATCATCGTTAATTCTCATTTTTTGATGCTTATCACCACTAATTAGGATTATTTCGCCTTCTTTTGACGCTTCAATTGCATCGATTTGTTGCCATTTATCTGGAGAACGCAGTTTGATAACGACCGGTTCATCAATATCAAATGTCTTTATATCATTTAGTTTGACCCTTAATTCTCCAGCATAACTGGTTTTAATAAGCACCTTATTATCATCAATAATACTTATCATTCCTGACAGAGAATCTCCATTTTTCAAATAGATATTATCAGCATAAGCAGAGGTTGTAATTGAACCTATAATTAAAATTGCTAAATATCGCATTAAATTAAACCTCATGCTGTGCTAGTGATATCAATCACTTAACCGTAACGCCGATAAAATTCGATATCAATAGCCTTTACTCAACTAGGCGGTATATTTATTTTCATTTACTAAAGTATAAATTTATTTAACTCTCAAAGAGGGTGAAAAATAAATATCACTTAAGTATTTTTTGGTTTGGCATTAATAAAAATCCCATTGGTTTGCTTTTAAAAAATCACGGGTATTTATCAAGCTAGGGTCAATAAGGCCATCAGAAAAAGAATGATTGATATCGTAAAATTGATCTATATGACCACCTTTTTAGCAGTTTGAGTGCTATATTATTAACTCCTACGCGATGACAGAGGTGAACCAATGAAAATGTTAACGCTGCAAGAAATGACCGATGCTCAACGGGTTAGAGTAAATACGCGGCTCGGTCAAGAGAGAAAGAAATTGGGGCGTGAATTAACCAATGCGGAGCACAGTAGGGTAAAAAATGAAATTGTTGCTGAAATATCAAGGGAAGTTGAATTAGCAGCGAAAAAAGCGAGGGCACAAAAAAGGAAAGACAAGTTAGCTGCTAGTGATGAAACATACAGTTGGTCAACACATAACCATCGGCGAGGTTTCCGTTAACTGTACTACCTTGAATTGACCAATAGAACTTATTACTACTTACAGAGGGATGAGATTGGCTCTGTAAGTAGGCTCATTTCTTTTAAAACGCATTAGCGGTAAGCCACTGTAAAACATCCTCATAGCAACCACGATATATAATTCGATCTTGTTTTTTCTCGAGTTGATAGTGGTACATTGGGTCGTAATATTCATGAAGTAGGGGGCATAACCAAGCAAAATGGGCCTCTGTTGAGCCGCTTTTTTGTTGTTCGATTAATGCGCTATCTAGCAAGGTGCTGAGTTCTGCCGCGCGTTGTGTACCTAAACGACGACGAATTGCCGATATGCCATGATGCAAGTATTCACTGTAAGCCTCCCAGCCTTGCTCTTCACCATAAGTACTTAAAAAGTCGTGAGTCATACGATCAAAATACTCAGCTTTAAGCCGCTCTAAGCGTAATTCAAATGGATCTTCAACGACCACTAATGGTGCTTGTGCCATTTGGGTACGTAAAGGTTGAGGGAGGCTATTTGCACCAATTGCACGGCCTTCATCTTCGATGACCCAGCGGGAATATTGTTGTGATTTTTTCAGCAGTTCAACAGCAAGATGATTTTCAAATGTAGCTTGCGAATATTGCTGTTGTAGTGTGCGACCAAAAGAAGAACCTCTATGATGAGCGATACCCTCAAGATCAATACCATCCGGCAGTTTACGTACCATTGTTGTTTTTCCACTACCAGTACACCCACCAATAAGGACAATCGGTCGTTGTACTAACTCTTTTGTTAACTCAATAACTGTCTGTCGTAAGGCTTTATAACCACCAACAATTAATGGGTATTCAATACCGATTTCACGTAGCCATTGCTGAACAATGTGTGAACGCATGCCACCTCGAGCACAGCAGATATAGCCTTGGGGAAATTGTTGGCAAGCTTTATGCCATGCGGCTAGTCGTTCTGAGCGAATGGCACCATTAACCAATTGGTGGCCTAATTCGACCGCTTTTTTCGAACCTTGCTGTTTGTAACAGGTCCCAACGGCTGCACGCTCTGCATCATTCATTAAAGGCAAATTATGAGCTGCTGGCATTGAGCCTTGTTTAAATTCAATAGGCGCGCGAACATCAATTATTGGTGTATCTGTGGCTAGGATCTGTCGAATATTTTTCACTAAAGGAGTTAATTCCATAATAAAAACGGTGATATCAATCCAATCGAAGCGACTACTATACTCCCATGTTGGAATGAAGGCACGCAATCATAAGGCTGGCTCTTAGACAATCAGCCAGCCACATTAGTGACGCTGTCACATTTGTTATGCTATTTTGTATTTTAAGAGATCTTTTCTAAGATCAATTTCACTATTTCTTCTAAGGGTAACATACCGTCAATAATGTAATCACTGTCGTTTTTTTCTCTTTCCTGTATCGCAACATAAGAAGGCCGCGAAACTATTCGCTGATATTTACAAAAATTTCATGGCGAATTGCGTTTTGGCGGTTCCGTAAAATGCGTCGAGATAAAGTGATATCTAATGGGGTTTCTAAAAGAAGGCATATGAAATTTTATTAGCTAATACAGGATGTGCTTTTGCAAAAGGGTAACCTAAGAGGATGTAATTAAATTTACCTTAAGCAATTTTGTCATCAATACAGTGGATGAATGGTGTAATATCCCATTCATCATAATTTACACCACAGGTAATCCAGTCATCAATATCTGACGAGTCGGTTGGATAATCATAACCGTCAGCAACTATGAGGGCGTATTTTTGCTAGCCCTTGTGTTTTTGTATCATATAAACGCCATAGAAATGATTTTTTTGAGTTTTTACTTTGCAAGCCGCTCTTCACATTGAGATTTTATTGTAAGAATAAAATCTTCGATTGCTTTTGAGTTTGAAACATCAAAGGTCTCACCGGTTAAATAGGTTCGTTGTGCCGCTGACAACAATTGATAGTGTGAGGGGGTATTAATCCTATGTAATAACCAATCCGCAGCCTCTGATTTGGAGGCAATTTTTTGTGTCGACAAGGTATACAAAATGCGTGCTAAGGCGAGAATAATATTACATTCATCATGTTCCCAGTCGTCCTGATCGTTCCATTGTTCTAGTGTCGCTTTTAGCGCTTTTGATAAATCACTGAACGGAATAGGCGGAAAAGAGTGAGCAGCATCGTTACCTAGTATTGCAATGCTGTGCTGGTGAACTTTAGTCAGTAAAATAGCGATATCAGGGTCGATTTGAGGCGGCTCAAATATCCCTGAAACAATATCATCTCTAAGCCACTCGCCAAATTGTAATTCACGGCGAGGAGGGTAATGCCATTTCTTAACTGATTCATTAAGTAAGACTGTTACCTCTAACGCGCGTTGTTTTGGATCGGAACCTGGCCAAGCCGAAACCGTTAAAAGTTCGCTCATCAATTGTTGACGTTGCTGCTCTGAAAGAGGGGCATCGACAGTAACGAGTAAGTCAATATCACTAAGAGGTTTTAGGCCACCATGTAATGTGGAGCCATAAAGGTAAATACTATTTAGTATCTCGCCAAGGTGTTTGTCAATGAGCTGACAGGCGGATTTAACTTGTTGCAGTATGCTAGTATCAATATGTTCAAAATTCATATTAGTTTTAGTGTCTTTGTTATTAATTTTATCAACAGGATCATACACTAATAAGTCATCAACAAATCAGAATATGGCAGAATGAGGATTTGGGTAATTACAGTATTACATTTTCAAAATACTGGCGCGTTTAATACACGCCCATGCTACCACGAGTAGTACAAATAAAAAATTTTACCTTTGAAAACCTGTGATATTTTCAGAGTTAATAATTTTGTCATGTATAATAAACAAAATAAATCTTGCATCAGACCGATCGGTCTATTACATTGTCGATATGAACAGAAAGACTGAACATGATACCCGGGAACATCTTCTTGTCACTGGTGAGCGCCTTTGTCTTCAGCGTGGTTTTACTGGAATGGGGCTAAGTGAGTTGCTAAAAACGGCAGAAGTACCAAAAGGGTCGTTTTATCATTATTTCCGCTCTAAAGAAGCTTTTGGTGTTGCGATGTTAGAGCACTATTACGCCGGCTATCTACAAAAGTTGGTGAAGCACTTCGAGCATGGAGCAGGTAATTATCGTGATCGTTTACTTGCCTATTATGGAAAAATGTTAAACAACACTTGCCAGTTTGATCATACAACAGGCTGTTTGACGGTGAAGTTATCAGCAGAGGTATGTGATCTATCAGAAGATATGAACATTGCGATGGATCAAGGTGTGAGCCAAGTCATCGCGCTACTGGCACAAACACTGGAAAATGGACGTGATGAAAAATCACTGAATTTTTCAGGGGAGTCACTATCTGTCGCACGGGTTCTTTATTCTTTATGGTTAGGTGCAAATTTACAGGCAAAAATATCGCGTAGTAATAAGCCGATGGAAAGCGCACTGGCCTATGTGGAAAAAATGATTGCAGCGCCTGAAAGTTAACAGGCGTTTTTATTTACTCAATTACTAGTCGACCGGTCTAATCTGGAGCTTTTATGTCACAGAAAAAACTATTTACACCTCTTAAAGTGGGTACACTAACCGCACCAAATCGTATTTTTATGGCACCACTAACCCGTTTACGTAGCATTGAACCCGGCGATATTCCGACTCCATTAATGGGGGAATATTATCGCCAACGTGCCACCGCTGGGTTGATCATTTCAGAGGCGACTCAAATTTCTGCACAATCAAAAGGCTATGCCGGAGCTCCAGGGCTACATAGCGCCGAGCAAATCGCTGCATGGAAAAAAATCACTTCAACGGTTCATGAAGCAGGAGGGCGTATTGCTGTTCAATTGTGGCATACCGGGCGAATTTCTCATGTTAGCCTTCAGCCTAATGGGTTAGCTCCCGTCGCACCTTCAGCAATAAGTGCAGGAACACGGACATCATTACGCGATGAAAATGGCCGTGCTATCCGTGTCGATACATCCATGCCTCGTGCATTAGAAACAGAAGAAATTCCAGCGATCGTTAATGACTTCCGTCAAGCGGTTGTTAATGCACGGGAAGCAGGTTTTGATATGGCTGAATTGCATGCTGCTCACGGTTATTTACTGCATCAATTTCTCTCTCCATCCGCGAATCACCGTACTGACCAATATGGTGGAACAAGGGAAAATCGTGCTCGTTTTCTTTTAGATGTTGTTGATGCAGTTTGTGCGGAATGGGGGTCTGAACATATTGGGATCCGTATCTCACCTATAGGTACATTTCAAAATACCGATAATGGGCCGAATGAAGTTGACGATGCCCTGTATCTCATTGAAGAGCTAGACAAACGTCATATTGCCTATTTGCATCTGTCTGAACCTGATTGGGCGGGCGGTCAACCATATACTGATGATTTCCGTCAAAAAGTGCGTGAACGCTTCCACGGTGTGATCATTGGTGCTGGCGCTTACACTACAGAAAAGGCAGAAAATTTAATCGAGAAAGGGTTGATTGATGCTGTTGCATTTGGTCGTGATTTTATTGCTAACCCTGATCTCGTCGTTCGCCTTAAAAATAAAGCTGCACTCAATCCTCAGCGCCCTGAAAGCTTTTATGGTGGTGGCGCAGAAGGGTATACAGATTATCCATCTCTCTGAGTATTAATGTTGATAGCGGCGATAACTCGCCGCTAATATTTAACACTCACATATATATGAATTAACGTATATGTTAGGTTGGTATAAATTGATAACATGATAAAGAAGTGGATGTGGAACCATTACAATTATTCAAATTATTAAGTGACCAAGCGAGATGAGATATTGTACTGCGGCTAAACGTATCGGGAGAGTTATGCGTATGTGATATTTATACGGTATTAGATTTTTCTCAGCCAAAAACATCTCGCCATCTTGCAATGCCACGTAGCTCCGGTTTATGACTTGATTCAAAACACGGTACATAGATAAGGGGTCGACAATTGTTTACCCAATTTATCCTGTTCTAATTGATGTTTTATGTATTCTTGTATTCGTTTCGTATTCTTACCCACCGTATCAACAGAGTATCCTCCGCACCAAAATTCTCTTTTACGATATTTAAACTTTAAATCGCCGAACTGTTCATAAAGCATTAGGCTACTTTTCCCTTTTAAATATCCCATAAAGCTCGAAACACTCATTTGAGGCGAAATGTCCAACAGCATGAGTATTAGCAACTGATTACTAATACCTTATCTAACTAGAAATGCTTTCGATACACTACATAATAGTAACATTACTTCACTATATGATTTTTTTAAATTTAAGGATACGGATTGAGTATTTACACATCATTTTATACTTAAGGGATATATTCTGATATTTGGCAGTAAAAAAATTCTAGTTAAATTAAAAAAATACTCAGAAAATAGGTTATTATATTTATGTGTTAGTAAATAAATGTAAACATATATTTCAATAAAACAATAAAAAATTTTAAGAAAAATCTGTTTTTAATTCAATACTAAACCTTAATAGCGGGGTTTATGAGTTTCAATTTTTATTATGCATTATGTGTTGTTTTTTTGTTGATGATAATTTTTTAAGTCAAATCATTTTAAAGTTAAAAGATTAAAAATGTCTTTTTATTCATATGATTATTGTTCATTGGTGGTGGTGCGCACAATATGAGCAAGTTAAGTGAGTGTTAAATTATAGTTAAGAACAACTATAGGGACAATTGAACGTTTAACTCTCATTTTTAATGAAGAATATTTAACGATTGAATTATTAAAAATAAAAGACAATTACATTTGCTTACTCACTGCATGAATATTCACTCTAGAAAAAAATTTTTTTTGGATTAGAATCTTCGCCAATCCCGTTAATTAAGTAAGTTAAGTTTTTTTCAATTAATTAAACGTGGATGTCAATATGGAAATATGAGTGTATATGGAAAACATGAATTTAGAGTTTAAAAATAAATTTCTTTAAAAGAAAACAGGAAAAGAATCGATCAGCCTATTCATTAAGTTGAAATCAATTCATTTCTATTTAAGTCCTGCGATTAAAAAGGGTGTTGTAATCGTAGGATAAATATTAACTTACACCCAATTATTAATAAATATTTAAGGTCTTATTATGTTTAATCAAAAAAATATGATTGCTCTATGTGTTGCTGCTGGCTTAGGATTCGCTGGTGCTGCTTCTGCAGGTCAAAACGCTCAAGTAAATGTTTCAGGTCAAATCGCAGCTGCAACCTGTGATTTAAGTGTTAGCAATCCTAATATTGACTTAGGTACTCACATTTCTGCGGATATTACAGCAGCTGGTGATATTGCTTCAAGTGCAAAAGACTTCACTCTACAATTAACTAATTGTAGCAAAGATCAAACCGGTGCATCAGTTCAATTATTTGCTAAAGGAACTGCATTGGACGCGAATGGTGATTACTTCAACAACACTGCAAATGCAACTGTTGGTGTTAAATTAACTGCTGATTCTAAACCAGTTAAACCTAACACAAGTGTTGATTTAACTTCTGTGACTGGATTAGCTCAAGGTTCTTCTGCTTCAATCGCAATGAACGTTGGCTTATATTCAACAGTAGGAACTCCTGCTTCACAACGCATTGATGCTCCAATTACATTCTCTGTAAGCTACGAATAATAATTATTTAAATGAGATGGCAGAAATGGCCATCTCATTTATTACTTGTTACTTAATAGAATGACTATTGGAGATAAATTATGAATTTGATGTCAACTATCAGATACTCAATAATTGGAATGATGATATTTGGTCTTGAAATTACAGGACTATCAGCTGCTGGGGTAGGCCTTAATACTACTCGAATTGTTTTTCCACAAAATAGCCAATCTATTCCGGTAACTGTTCGCAATAGTACAGAGAACGAAGAATATCTGGTTCAGGTATATTTAACGAAAACACCTAGTGATTCTACCCAAGAGAAGGTATTTGATATTCTTCCTCCTATGCTCTATTTGAAGCCGGGACAACAGCGAGATGTTCGTATTACTGAAACCTCTAGCTCAATGAATTTACCGAAAGATCGTGAATCAATTTATTACTTACATGCAAGAGCAATCGCACGCAGTGAAAAAAATTCAGAGTTGGATGTTTCAAATATGAAAGGTGATGTAAAAATTGCAATAGAAAATGTGATTAAAGTATTTTATCGCCCAACTGGGTTAGTTCAGACTTCTGATAAAGCACAAGAAAGTTTGACGTTTTCAGCAGTTCAAGGCGGTGTGCAAGTCACAAATAACTCTCCTTATTATATTACATTAGCATCTTTAAAAGTTGGTAATAAGCATATAGATATTTCAGCTAAAAAGAACAACACGATGGTGGCGCCTTTTAGCAATATAATTTATCCGACAACTGTGAATACAGGCCCAATCACTTGGGTAACTATTAATGATTTAGGGGGCTATGTTGAACATACGAAACCATAAATTATCCACCTTAGTCGCATGTTTATTAATGGCTTCTACAATGCAATCTTTTGCAGGAAATAAACTAGAAATACTTGCAGATATACAAAGTATTGGTGAATGTGACATTGAGGTAACGCCATCAAATATCGAAATGACTCGTCGTCCTGTTGTCGGAGATTTTAGATTAAATGATGCTGTAGATATTACGCCAATAAAACTTTCATACCAATGTCGAGATTATGAAACAACGGTGATGCCCGAAGTAATGGTAACAGGTGATGTATCAAATGACCCTAATCTATTTTTAACAGAGAACCCTGCTGGAGCAAAAGGGGTTGGTTTTATGCTGAAAAATGGTGAAGTGTCAGAGTTGGTAGGGTTCTACTCTAAGGGAAAAACCTTAAAAAATAATGAAAGCTTTTATTTACCTGCTGGAAGTACAAAAGGTTCTTTACCAATGACCATCGGATTTGTACGTCAAGCAGACAATAGCACCGTTACAGCGGGTTCTGCAAAAGCATCAATTTTATTAACCGTTGTAATGCCATAATTCAAAAAAGAGGATACCAATGTGCTGCGGTTAATTTTATCTTTTGTATCGATTGTATTCTGCCAATCAGTATTAGCACAAGTGAATACTGTTGCTGTCGATTTTGAAGCGACTTTTTATAAAAAGACTTGTGAAGTTGATGTTTCAGAAGCTGTGATTGATTACAAAAAAGTTTCACCAGTTGATATTGTCAAAAACGATTCGGGTGAAACCACAAAGTTAAATCGAGATATAACTTTGAAGCTAGCAAAATGTACAAATGTTAGCGATTTATCTAAAAGCAAAATTTTTGTATCTGGACAAACAGAAATTTTCAATGGAAAACCTTTATTCAAAGAAAGTGGAACCTCAAAAGGTGTCGGTATTAAGTTATTAGTTAATAACATTGCGAAAACAGATGGTGATGTTCTTTTCCGGCTTAACTCTAGTAATGCTATCGGTGATACCTTTACAGTGACAACAGCATTATCTTGCGGTGAATGTAACGATACGAATCAAATAACAAAAGGTAGTTTTAAAGCGTCAATGATATTCACCGTACTCACTGACTAGCTAATCTAGGATATATAATATGCGTAGAATCATATTTTCATTATTTTGTTTGGTTGGTACTTTAATTTTATTAACAGACTTATCTTCTAATGCTTATGCAGGGCTACTATTAGAACAAACAAGAATTATTTGGAATGGTGATTCAACGCAAGAATCCATTACCTTAAAAAACGATAGTGACAGTGTATATTTAGTTCAATCAGGGGTGTTTGATACGCCTATTGGGCAAAAAGAATCAGGCGTATTTTTAGTTACACCACCACTATATCGATTGAATCCAAATAGTCAGCAGGCAATGAAAATTTTGCCTGAAGAAAAAATAACTCAACTGCCTAAAGATAAAGAATCCTTATTTTATTTTAGTGTTATTGGTATACCAGGTGTTACAACTAACAATAATGAAGAACAGGTGGCAAAGTTATCGATAGGTACACGTTTAGTTATAAAACTATTTTATCGCCCCAATGGATTAACACAATCAAGTGAAGATGCAATTAAAGGGCTACAGTTTTATTTACATAAAAAGAATGTATGTATAGAAAATCCATCTCCATATCATATAACATTAAGCTCTCTAAAAATAAATAATAAACAGTATCCGAAAATATCTGGAGTAATAATTCCACCAAAAAGCAGATACTTAATAAACAATACTGGTGAAGTAAATCAGTCGAGTAAAATAGTATGGAAAGCAGTTAATGATTATGGTGGTGATAGTGAAGATAATACGGCTTCACTAATATTAGGCGAGAGGAAAACATGTCAATAGTTAAAAAAATCATTATTTTAATTGTTTCTTTTGTTTATTATATGGGATCGTCTTTCGCAAATACCGATATCATGAATGGTTTGTTATTTTCACCTGAACGTATAGTTTATAAAGAATCGGAAAAAAATGGTGTTTCAACCATGTTAGAGAATGCGAATAGCGAGGCAATACTCGTCCAGTCTCAAATCATTGCTGCAAATGAAAAAACGTTGAAGCCACTGATTAATAAAGAATCAGATATTTTTTTAATCACACCGCCATTACATCGTTTAGATAGTGGCGTTCGCTATAGTTGGAAAATACAACGGGTTGCTGATGGCAATTTAGCAAAAGATAGAGAAAGTGTATTTTATGTTTCATTAAGAATTATTCCAGAAGTATCAGATAAGAACACCTCGGAGTTTATTGTTACTCCAACACTCTATTTAAAAATGCTTTATCGACCTAAAGCAATTGAAGAATTACGGATTGACAAGGAAGTGGAAAAAATGCGTTTTTCTATAAATAAAAATAAACTGACGATCAAAAACCCGTCAGCTCTTTCAATAACATTGACCTCATTAACTATTGGTTCATATAAAGTGCCAATGAAATTAATTGATGACAGTATTCCTCCATTTAGTGAAAACCAAATTGAATTACCTCAATCTGTTTCTGGTGAGGTTACTTGGCAAGCTTTAAATGAATATGGATTAATAACAAAACTGAGCACTGGCGTATTGGATGAGAGTATATTATGAACAACAGAATATTTATCTTAAAACCTATCTCAATAGCGCTTATGTTTTGTCTGTTTGGGGGGGTAACTAGTGCTGAGCCTTATTTTGATCCCGCTCTTTTAAACCTGCCGGCAGGAACAGATAAAGATAGTATCGATTTATCTGTATTTGCACGTTCTGATACAGTAGCTCCTGGTCGTTACATAGTTACTATGAAAATAAATAAAGAGGAGATAGGCCAGAAGGAAATATATTTCACACAAGATGGTGAAGGTAACATTGTTCCTGAATTTACTCCCGCTATGTTAGAGGAGTTCGGCGTAAATATTCAAGGTAATTCTATATTGAAAGGAATGCCTGCGACTCACAAAATTACCTCTCTATCATCGGTAATAGAAAATGCACAAGTTCAATTCGATGTTTCAAAATTAACACTAAATTTAAATATCCCGCAAATCTCTATGAACCAGAAGGCTAGAGGTGCTGTACCGATAGAGCTTCTTGACCAAGGTTTACCTGGCTTGATATTAAACTATCAAGTCAGTGGGAGCCGACAAGAATTTACGGGTGGAATTGGCGGTAAAACAAAAAATAACTCTATTTTTGCCAACATTACAGGCGGATTAAATCTTGGTGCGTGGCGTTTACGTTCCCAATATTTTTACCTTGAAAATGAAAATAAATTTGACGGTAAGACGGTACGTAATCACCAAAGTGATTTTAATAACACAACCGTTTCAAGGGATATTCAGCACTTAAGTTCTGAAATTGTAATGGGTGAAACGAGCACACTCAATGATGTACTTGACAGTGTCCCAGTAAAAGGGGTTCGTTTATTATCCAATGAGCAGATGTTAGCACGAGGTGATAGGGGATTTGCGCCACAAATTAGAGGCGTTGCATCATCTAATTCCCGCATAACTATAAGCCAAAATGGTAATACCATATACCAAACATACGTTGCACCAGGACCATTTGTGATTAATGACCTTTATCCAACAGGTACAGCTGGGGACTTGGAGGTTTCAATTCATGAGGAAGATGGCTCTGTTCGAGTATTCACTCAAGCATTCTCATCATTGCCCGTAATGCAACGAGCTGGAACATTTAAATATGAAGTTGCGGCGGGTCAATACAATGGTGGCATAACCGATGGTAATAAAAAAAGTAATTTCTTGATGGGGACACTCATATACGGATTACCCAAAGCGGTCACATTGTATACCGGTTTTTTAGGGGCTAATCATTACTGGACTGGTATTGTTGGTACAGGTTTCTCATTAGGTTCATTTGGTGCCATGTCAATCGATGCTACCCATGCCTATGCCACAATTAGAAATGAAGATAAGCAAGGTCAATCCTTCAGACTTCGTTACTCAAAGAACTTATCTGATTTTGGTACATCTATTGACTTGACCGCGTTGAGGTACTCAACAAAAGACTATTATAGCTTTTCAGACTTTAACCATGCAGGTTATCGTTTGAAAGATAATGTTGCACCGTGGTTAAACGGACGTCAACGTAGTAGCTTTCAATCTTATATAAACCAATCTCTTGGTAAATGGGGTTCAATTTATTTTAGAGGTATGCGTAGTGATTATTGGGGACGTAAAGATACGATAACGACCTTAGGGATTGGTTATAGCGGTTTCTATAAAGGTTTATCTTATGGTATTGATTACAGTATTAGCCGTACACAAGGTGACGGAAACTGGCCTGAAAACCGCCAAATTAGCTTCAACGTTAGCGTGCCATTTAGTCTGTTTTCAAATAATAAAAATATTGAAAATATTAGTAGCAGCTTCCAGATAAGCCACGACAATAGCGGAAGAACCTACCAACAGCTTGGTGTTAATGGGCAGTTACTAGATAATAAGTTTACTTACCAATTAAGCGAAAGTGGTGATAACCGAGACCAAAAATTATCCAGTTCGGTTAACGTCGGTTATCAAGGAAGTAAAGGATATGTGGGAGGCGGATACAGTTATAGTCGCGAAAGTCAGCTAACTTACGCGAATGGAAATGGTGCTGCCGTCATTCACCCTGGTGGGGTTACATTGGGTCAGTTCATTGGTAATTCTGCTGCTGTAGTGTATGCGCCAGATGCTGCGGGAACAAGTATCAATAATGGGATGGCCGTTATTGACTCTCGGGGTTACGCTATTGTGCCTAATATGATGGAATACAGCCAAAATATTATTAATCTAGATATTAATACATTACCAACAGATGTTGAAAGTAAAGAAACATCCGTTAATGTGTATCCAACAAAAGGCGCTTTAGTTAAAACTCAGTTTAATACCTTGAAAGGGTATCAGGCGATGCTCACCTTAACGGGTCCAAAAACTATTCCAATGGGAGCTGTAGCATCACTACAACAATCAGAACAAGATAGTTCTAGTTTAATATCAGGAATTGTTGGTGAAAATGGTCGTGTATATATAAGCGGGTTACCTGAAAAAGGGACATTATCAGTAGTATGGGGAAGAGCAAACTCTGAGCAATGTCAAGTTCCATTTGATATGAGTAAGTCGACTGAAAACACCTACTCGTCGCTGCGTAATTTAACTGTTACATGCCAATAACTAATTTGAGTAATATGATGAAAAAAATTTTATTCGCAATCATTTTGACAAGTATAACAATGTCATCATTAGCCGCAAACGTTAAGGTGTTCAATGGGCGTGGCTTAGTTGGAGTGTTTGGGAATTACACTGCAAAAAACAAAATGGTAACATACGGTAACGTTGGAGATTCTTATTTCTATGTTACATTAACCAATTCTTTCAATGGTTCATATAACCTTTGCTATCAAGCCGCTCTAATGCAAATTGATGGTATTTACGGAATACCAATTAGTAATGATCTAATGCTAGTGCCTGAGTTTACTTTTACAGATGAGCGAAGAAAGGGATTAATTTATCCTCGGCCTGCCCCATTCGATATAGTAACAGGGCATTTCAATGGCTGGGGTTCAGGTACAAATCAATTTCCATGGTATCGGAATTGTATTTTTGAACCTTATCAAACAACGCCAGAAACTATTATCGAACATGAGGTTTTCCTAACAGGTCGCTTGCTAGTATATGGTACTGGGAATCAAAAAAGTGGTACGTATTATTTAAAAGATAATATAGGCACCTCGATCAAAGACTGGCGTAATCTTAATGAAGGGTCATGGGTAAAATTAGTAGATAAAGCGGATCCCATCAATGTCACTGTTTCTGGGCTAACATGCAGCTTGCAGACCCCGAATAAAATTAATTTTGGTATTCAAGATTCGAATGCAGCAGCAGGTACTCTATTAGCATCTGTTCAACGTCCGATAGCCATAAGTTGTAGTCAATTTAAGGATCAAGTTGATGCATATATTGGAATATCTGCTAACGTTAAACCCGAGTACTATTCAGGGAATAATTACGACGTTAATTTAATTAATTCAAGTAATCGAGCTGCTGCGTATGTAAAATTATTTGTTCACCACAATGGGGCTAAATTACCGATACGTTTAGACCAGACTATGGTCGAGCTTGGTCGTATTAAAGCAAATGAAAACAATGTCAATATAACGAAAACTCTTGAATATGAGTTATATTCAAAGGGGGCAGGGATAACCGGTTTAGCACGTGGTTCCGTAGAACTTTCGGTTATTATGCGTTAAGCTTATCGTAAGTTAATTTTAAAATTAATTATAGTTCATCAATAATTATGACGGTAAATTTAATACTGTGATTAATCCTAAAGAAAAGTGTGTTGAATATCGAGATAAAATCCTTGATGGTATTAATTATCCGCTAAACCATTTATGTCAATATATGTAACTTAGATGCATATATTGACTTTGCCGCATTGAGATAATCTACAAAAAGACGACGATAGTTTTTCATAATTTAACCATACGGATTATCGTTTGAAAGATAATGTAGCATTGTGGTTAAACGTATATCAATACAGTAGTAATCAATCTTATATAATTGATTACTTGGAAAATGGGATTCAATTTATTTTAAAAGTATACATAGAGATTATTGAGGGCGTAAAGATATGATAATAATCTTAGGAGTTGATCATAGCGGTTTCTATGACATTAGGGTAATATGATGAAAAAGATTTTATTAGCAATCATTTTGACAAGCATAACTCTGCCAACATTAGCTGCGGACGTTAAGGTATTTAATGGTCGTGGTTTAGTTGGAGTATTTGGTAATTACTCTTCATCACATTCAAGAGTTAATACAACTGATAATATCGGTGAAATAGTTCCGTATGTTTCATTAACCAACTATTACAATGGCTCATACAACCAATGTCATCTGAATAGTCTGATGGAAATTGATGGTATATATGGAATGCCAATCAGTAATGACCTAATGCTAGTGCCTGAGTTTACTTTTACGGATAGACGAACAAGAATTGACTGGCCTTACCGAGAGATCGATACTGTAACAGGGCATTTCAATGGTTGGGGTTCTGGTACGAATCAATTTCCACATTCTAGAAACTGTATTTTTGAACCTTATCAAACAACGCCTGAAATTAGTATACAACATAATGTATATACAACGGGTCGTTTGCTAATATATGGCACTGGGAATCAAAAAGGTGGCACATATCACTTAAAACACGATATAGGTACCTCTGTTAAAGACTGGCGTACCCTTTATGAAGGGAATTGGAAGATGCTAGTATCCAAAACAGAAGCGATAAATATCACTGTTTCTGGACTAACATGCAGCTTGCAGACTCCGAATAAAATTAATTTTGGTATTAACGATTCTAGTGCAGCCAACGGTACTTTATTAGCTTCCGTTCAACGCCCTATGACGATAAATTGTAGCCAATTTAAGGATCAAGTTGACGCATATATCGGAATTTCAGCTAACGTTAAACCAGAGTTCTATTCTGGTAATGCTTTTGATGTCAATTTAAATAACGCAAGTAATCAAGCTGCTGCGTATGTAAAATTATTTGTGCACCACAATGGGGCTAAATTACCAATACGTTTAGACCAGACTATAGTCGAGCTTGGTCGTATTAACGCAAATGAAAACAATGTCAATATAACGAAAACTCTTGAATATGAGTTATATTCAAAGGGGGCAGGGATAACCGGTTTAGCACGTGGTTCCGTAGAACTTTCGGTTATTATGCGTTAAGCTTATCGTAAGTTGATTTTAAAATTAATTATAGTTCATCAATAATCAGGACGTTAAGTTAATACTATGACTAACCCTAAAGTTTATTTACTCGGTATAGCCGATGTACAGGATTTTCGTAACATCCGATTGTGTGTCACTCAGAACCTCGGCTGACACTTAACCTTAAAAACCAAGCTTATTTTTTAATACTTCATACCGTGTTTTACCAGCATGAGCTGAGTGGGGCGATGACAATTATAAAATACCTCCCATTCAGCTAATCATTCTTTATGTGATAAATCCGCTAAAATAGCTGACGATTGACCTATATCTTGCTTATCAAATTGATGAATAACTCTATGCATGCATTCCGCTTTTTAGCTATTTTTTTGTAAATGGGCAAATAGCTTTGCATAAATCTTTTGAATAGTATCATTTTTCTTTTGATTGTAATCCATCATTGTATTAACACCTTCTTTTGCTTTCATTTTGCTGACGGCATAGGTAGCAAGATCGTCAGGGTGGGTCATTAGCCAATCACGGAATAACTGATGACGTAAATGTTCAGGGCGGCCAGGTGCAAATACATGTAAATTAACCTGTGGTTTATCAAGGTATAGCATTCGGTGTTCATACCAAGATGGTTCGCGAATTGTATGAACATACCCCAAGGCAGTTAGTTGAGGGATATAACGGTTCTCAGCAGTAGGATCCTCAACGATTAAGTCAATATCAATAATAGGTTTAGCTGCTAGATTTGGAACCGCAGTTGAGCCAATATGGTCAATATGTAGTGCTGCTTCGCCTAGTGCGGCTTGGATACGTGCTTTTTCTTGTATAAAAAGTGTTGCCCAAATAGGATCATAGTCACGGATCTCAATTTTAAGTGTAGGTGGTTTTCCTAAAACCCATGGGTTTTCATTCGGGTCACCATCTTCAAATTTCATTACAGCACAGATATCTTCGGGAGATAACGTATCTAATGAGGCTCTTTTTGTATTAAATTGTGTCATATCTTTGTTTATTCGTAATAAATGCTGTGAAATCGGATTGTTGCATGGTTACGCAATGAATTCCGCCACCACCAATAACAATATTACCCGGCAAACGTATTTACGTGGTAGGGTAGTAAAAATATATATAAGCATACACTAATACTAGGAGCACTGGTTAAACTACCAGTAGCTATTTCGCATAGTAAATCAGGAGGTAATGATAGTGATAATGAGGCTATTTATAAAGTTATTAGCTCCCACACTCTATTTAACATAATACACATTATGCGAATCTAAGTATGAAATGAAGAAATCCAGCGTTCTGGCTGGTTAATCATGTTGGTTCTTTTTTGGTTCTAAAATCAGTTCGACTTCATAAATCTTCTGTTTTGCAATGACTTCTATGGGTTCTGCAATTGCTCTGATATCTGTTAGCTTCCATGCTAATCAACCTAATTCATAATATGATGTGCAAGCTGCTGCCATATCACTCTCCAGATAACGTGAATTTTCGACGATTAACAATTCTTCTTCTGCATCTATGTTTGATTGCCACTTTCTAATTTCTAACGTTTTTTCACCTAATGTAATTTTCTGCCCCACTTGGTTAACTATAGATATCGCTTTCATCTTCTATTCACCTAAACAAAAATCATCAGTTAACCATAAGATAGTCAATACTGAATTGATAAACCGTATCACTGTATTATCAATAAGTTAATACGTTATTTAATAGCAAATGAAGTATCTCAAATACTAAACCACAGATTATTTAACTGATTCTTTTGATAATTTGCCTCTTTATTTCAAATTTTACCTTACGTTAAATTTAACTCTTGAGTTGTAATATATAAGCCAGTCTAATGTTGCTATTGAGATGATAGAAAATCTATAAGATGCTGTTGTTTCAACTAGATTCCCCCCGTAGTACAGCACGGGGGTTTTGGTAATCGGATTACCCTTCCTGAAAACTTATAAAGAGAAAGCCATGCATAAATCAAAAGAAATACTATATAGAGGTACACTAGACTTAGCGGGTTTTGACATCTCATGTTATGTATTGAAAGATGGCACTCGTATTTTATCTGGAAGAGAAATGCAACGAGCATTAAAACTCGTTGATGATGATAAAACTTATCAAGTTGCTGGGACCAGATTACAGCGATATTTGAATCAAAAATCACTTATCCCATTCCTTTATAAGGATAAATCAGAGGACCACTTTGCTCCGATTGAATGCTACGAAGGCGATAAAAAAATAAACGGTTATGAAGCCAGCATACTCGTTGATATCTGTGATGCATTCATGCAAGCAAGAAAAGAAATCGATTTATCCCCTAGACAATCGATAATAGCTGAACAATGTGAAATGCTAATTCGTTCTTTTGCGAAAGTCGGGATAATATCATTAATAGATGAAGCAACTGGCTATCAATATGATAGAGAGCGAAATGAGCTTCAACGAATCCTAAAAGCATATGTTTCAGAAGAAATTTTAAAATGGCAATTAACTTTTACTGATGAATTTTATAAAGAAATATTCAGACTTTGGAATTATTCATATACGCCAAATAATATTAAGAAAAAACCACAATTTGTAGGAAAACTTACGAATAAATATATTTATGAGGTTTTACCTGATGGCGTGTTTGAAACAATCAAGAGCGATATGCCTAGAACCGAAAGTGGAAATTACAAGCATAGATTCCATCAAAAACTAACACCTGAAATAGGTAGAGAACATTTAAAAAAACAGATAACAGAAGTTACTACACTAATGAAAATATCTGATAATAAAGAACAATTTAATTTGTTATTTAAAAAACGATTTAATACAGATCCACAATGTGAACTTGAATTAGTGTTTAAAGAAGAAGTTAAGCCTAGCATAAAAAAAAGAGCACCAAAAAAATTTGAACTTACCTCTTGATTGATTCGCACAATGCACTCTATGTGTAAATACGAACTTTCCCGATTGCGGTAAACCCCAAGACCATTCTACCGCAATCTATCAAATTTCATCCGTAAAAGGCTTTATTGCGGCAGGAAGAGAAGTAATGAGGTTCTCCCCTATTCTATTTATGATCGACCGTTTGAGGTTGACCAAGGAGCTATTGTTGACAATAGTTGTTTTCTGATCATCGCTCAATCAGACATTTTTTGTGATAAATCAAGTGAATACAGAACATCGAAAGATGTGAGGCTCCGCACTAGAACCCCACATTTACTGTATGAAAAATACTATAAATTTCCTAACACCAAGCCAGTATTTACAGCATATTCTCCGGATAATCATAGACTATATTTTTAGTTTCTGATGAACTTTCATATATTAGATACCATTTATCATTAACATATGCAGTAATATTCAATGATTCAGGATTGTAATTTTCTACTCTTGAGACCCATGTTGTATGATTTAATGACGAATAGTAATTTTGCCCATACGATACTTCAGATATATAATGTTTATCAGAATACAGCATGTATCTATAATCTCGAAATAGATTATTATCTACAAAATTGACATAAAAGTTATTGCCTGAAATGAAAACATTCTGGATTGTGTTAGCTAAATATATTCTTTGAGCAATATCTAAGTCATCCAGTAATAATGTTTTTTTCCAAAATGGTAAGTTGCTATTTAAAATGGAATTACGTATGCTATCAATATCCGTTTGACTGACACTCTCTTTTAAAATTTCATTTTCTTTTTGACTGTATAGCTCATCAATTTTTGATTCTAATAAAGTACTTTCAGAAAAACCCACTTTAACTATAAAATTATAACTGTGGAAATTAACCAATATATCAATTCTTGAATTTGAATTACAATTTAATGGGATGTTCCATGTTAGCCCATTAATGGTAGAGTTAACAGGTGTACCATTATTCAGTTCAGCAATTAAATCATTACCAGATATTGCCTTAAATTGATAATTTTCAAATGATAAATTATTAAAATAAACCGTATAGTTTGAATGGTCAAAATAATCTCTATCAACCAATTTTGATATCAATAGTTGTTGAGCAAATAATATTTTATTTCTGATGTCAATTGTGGAATCATTATTTACAGAATCATATAACTCCCATAGCTCATCCAAGTCATCCTGAATAATTTCAGATTTCAATTCTGTAAAATTATCGTCTGTGTATATACTTTTGACTTTATCCCATAAATCATTTATCTCCATGCTGGAGTAATAAATCATATGGTTTCCTTGGTAATCAACTCTAATACTAAAGATATCACTTTGAGATAATGATTCTTCATCTGAAAAGGTTCTGACAATTTGATAGCCATTATCAACTAATGTTGAAGAGCAATAATAATGTTGCCCACCATAAACAGAGCCAATATATACCCCATTCCTTTCAAATATATAATCATAGGGTGAATACCAATCCTTATCTATTGTAAATTTAATTTTGTTCTTTTCAATAGATACATCGCTGATACTATTTTTAAGATAAATTAATTCTGGAATATATTCAGGCTCTGGCATTTCTATTTGATGATAATTATCATTTGTATACTCCCAAATATTTTTTTTCAATTTAGGTAAAAAAGATATATGGGATAGCGTGTTTAAATCCGGATCAATACCCCACTTTGAAAAAAATGGAGATAAATTGATATTAACTAAATTAGAAACAGTTAGAATAAACAGTTGTTTTTGCTTGTTATTATCGTGTTGAGGCGGTGTATCTTGCATTAGCCTATAAAGTTGATGGAGTTGTGGATAAAACTGGTCTCCAAAAGCTAGTTTTAATTGCCAAAAAAGACCTAATTTCAAAAAAAGGTCTTGATCATCATATGATTTATTAGGATTGTTGTTTTCTAAAAATCTTTTTATTTCAGGCATGTTTTCATCAATACGACGGGCTTTTCCATATATAGCTTCTTGGGCAAATAAAGAGTAAATATTAGTTGTTACTTCTGTTAACCCCGTTCCCCCCGACCACTCCCAAGGAAACTGTTGTCTCTGGTGTCCGTTTTCATGCCACACTCCCCAACGCTCATTTGATAACCCTAAAAGCTGCGACATAGCACCTTGGCCGTCGTTATACCCTGTATATTCATTTGTTGCAAACATGAATCCATGATTAACCTCGATATGTAAATTTCGATTAGGATCTAATTTATAATCAGCTTTACCATTACTAAAAACGCCGGTTGCTTTATTTTCTGCCTCTATAATTACATCATAGTTTATCATTAGCTTTGTAACGTCTTTAATATATTTTTTAGCACTTGAATAAGTAACTATTATATCAGATAATTTATTGCTTAGAATAACATACTTAGCATCATGATATAACTCCATTTCTGTATGAAAATCTAAATTACTATTTTCATATAAATTAAAAAAAGGAACTCTTTGATGTGGTGAGTTTATTTTAATAATTACGTTGCCATTATCATTGTTATTAACAAAGCTAAGTAACCCGCTATTTTTAATAGTAATACGATTGTGCCCGCTAACTAAAGAATAAGTGGATAAATTTTCAGAATCACTGGGTAAACCAACAACAGCAAAAAATGTGCCTTCTACTTCCCCCCCTGTTATAAAAACATCCAGCAATTCATTTTCATTTATATAATATGGTACATATTGATATGGGCTCCAAGTTCTATTTCTTTTGTTTTTATCCGCATAAATTCTTGGAATACCATGTGGGTAAATTGTTTTAATGTATTCAGTCATAATAAGTCCTTTAATTTCCATTAATTTAAGTTGAGTCAATTTTTGATAATTAAATGAAAACTAATCATCTACAATAAAAATAGCCCCACGCCATCTAAACTTCAAGTAAATAAAAAAAATAAAACTTCGAGCTAAAATAAACCCGCAAGTACACTATATATTTTAATATACACATCAATATATGTCATTAATTAGTGGTTATGCTTATTATTCTTTAATTTAGGTAGTGTTACACAGATTAAATGAATAATTATGCTAAGTGAAACATTCAATTGCTGAGGGTTATTATGTTAATTAATTTAAAATTAGACGGCACCTAATTGAATAATGAAGAATTTATTTTATGTACTCTACTATTAAATAATTAACTTAGTTCAAAGACATCAGCTGCATGGATGATGCAAATGCTTTTGCTGAGGAGTTTATGGCTGATTACAATCGCCGTTTTGCCAAATCACCTCGGCATGATTTTGATGTTCATCGTCAGCTTGATATTGATGATGATCTTGATGCTATTTTTACGTGGCGAGAGCCAAGAAGGGTCTCTAAGTCACTGGCTGTTCAATATGATAAAATGTTGTATTTAATTGAAGACAGTTCTGCAAGTCGTAAAGCGATTGGTAAATACATTGAAGTTTGACATTATCCTGATGGACGAAAAGAGATCCGCTTAAATGGTGGCGTTCTCCCCTATTCTATTTATGATCGGCAATCTGAGGTTGACCAGGGGGCTATTGTTGATAATAAACGCTTAGGTTATACCTTAGAACTGGTAAAATTGGTTCAGAAGAAGTATTTGGAAGCAAAGTTTAAAATAATATTATGCACGCTATTTTACTAGTTGGAGTTTATCATGCGAAATAGCAGTTGAATTACTCTATTTGGGCATGATAGAAAATAATTCGATTGATAATACTGAATCATATTCTAATGACCCATGGTGTAATTCACGGTGTTGATAGACAGGTGGTTATTTACCAGCGTGGGTTGGTAAGTATGGAAACGAACAGATGATAGGTCTAAACAAGGTCACGAATACAACTAGCACTATTTTAGATACCCCGCAGCTTGCAGCGGGGTTATTCATTTATCATAGTTTTAATATAATAAGGTCGTGTCTTTATCAAGGCTTCGCTTATCTGAAACCGCTAATCCATTTTTGGTTAATGTATAATATTGATGTTCAGCAGAATTGAAAACTCGCTTATCATTATTACGTATCACTACACGGGATAGTGGCTCTGCATGATATAAATAGAAATGCTCCCCTCCATCACCAGAGATAGGTAGTGTAACTTTATTTTCTTTTAATGTTTTATTTCCATATATTTCAATTCGATATAAAATCTCATTGTTTCTACCTATATAAAAGAATGATGTATATAGCTCATCAAAATAATGGTGTGGTATCCCTTCTTTAGTCGATATTGTGATTTCATTTTTTAGCATATCAATATTTACATCAAAAAACTCCCAGTCACCTATTCCTTTAAAAATAAAGTTAACAAAAGGACCTGGTAATATATTGTCCTGTTTATTAGGTAGGCAATCATGATATTCATTACGCAATTTATCACGTAATTCCGACTCAAAATTATTTATCGCAAGATTTATATTATCTTTTGTTATAATAGAATTATTCAAAAAATCCACATTAGACCGTAAAAGTGAGGCTTCATTTTCTATTTTTGATATTATAGTTTCCTTTGTGAAATCAGCGATTGAGTTATTAATAACTCCTCTTTTATGTATAATTAAAGTGTTAAAATTACTCTCGGGATTTATTATTTCCCCTGAATTATTAACCGATTTTAATCTGCCATGCGTTTCTGCATGATAAATGATAATTTCATAACCATATTCGAACGGAATAGTATCATTAATGTCATCGTCCATATCTCCATTGATATCGACTGAATACACGGTAATTCCATTATTGTTTTTTATGGTTATTTTTGCATAAAGTTCATTTTTATAATAAGAATGCGGTGAACCATTACCCTTTTGAATAATAATGATTTTCTTTTCTTGACTAACAGTTAACACTCCAAACGATTCGTCTCCTAGCCCAAAAAAACCGATGCTTTGGTTTAATAGATTAGAATTATATTTTATATCATAGTTAAATATTTTTTTTCTGTTTTTTTGATCAACAATTAAATTCCAGCTATCAACAGTATAGCTATTACGCTTTCCTATTGGAAGTCTTAAGTTATATATACCAATAGGTATATCCATTTTAATTGTTTTTTCACTTATAATTTGCTCATGAATAATCTCATCACCGCGAAAAACTGAAACTATATCATTCTTTATCTCATCAAAATCATTAATATTAAATTCAATTTTAACATTTCGTGTATCATCAAGAGTCGAAAGTTGATTAGTATTAACCAATTCAATATTTTCTTTTGTATTTAATTTTTCACGAACGTAGAATAAGTTTTCTTCCTCTATTAATAAAAACAATGGATAAACAGGCGTAGTAAAGGTTGATATGTTATAATCAGTTAACCTTTCAGAAATAAACCCACCAGTGCGTTTTATAAAAGGTACCATGTTATAGTGACTTTTATCGGCAAAACTCTTACTCAACATATTAAATAAAACATTATCACCAAATAAAATTAAGTCATTTTCGTCAGGAAAATTAATGCTCTCTCGGTATGATTGATTGAAATGAGTAAACGAGTCATCACCTGCTTTTTTTATCATCATCATATAAAAAACAAGTTTAGATCTCAAATCCCAATTATCAACAGGAATGTTTTCATTTATGTAATTAATGATTGTTTTTTCAACATTATGACCACCCCCATAATCATATAACCATCCTTCTTTATATTTTTTTGTCCCTAACCTTTCTTCTTGATAGCATGCTGCATAAATATTATTCCAAACCTCACCTGATGAAAAATACAAATCAGACATAAAATTGCCTTGATAGCCATGTGCAATTTCATGGAAGCATCCCCAATTACTCAGCTCAGCTTCTAGCCAGAAACTTTTAATCGATAAGGATGATTCTGCTGTCCAGTGTGAGCCATAATATGCAGCACCGGCTCCATTTTTATCTGCTTTCATAAAGTAGCGATTGGGTGAATTTAAATTTGAAATTTCCGTATTAGGTTCAAAGGATATTCCCGCTAGATTATTAATAAAATTGAAATAGTCCTCATAAAATAAAGAAACTGTTTCGATAGAAGAAAGGGATTTTAAATAATCTTTATTTCGCTTAGGTACCAAAAGGACATTGTATTTTAATGAAATTAATGCAAAATCAGCATCTATACTATCCCATTTATAGAAAAAATCATTCTGGTTAAGACCATTATAGTAAATAGGAAGCTCTTTAGAATTTAAAGAATATTCAAATTCCACTTCAAGCTTCATCTCTTCACTCATATATGGAGTATCAATAAAAGGAACGGAAGTATACTCAGCTTTGACTTCTATCCAATTAGTTCCAAATTCTTTAGACATTTCAGTTTTGGAGTCATCATTAAGTAACCTTAAAGTTAACATCCCTGCAAAGTTATTACTTTTCAATCTAATTTTAATTATAGAGCCTGCATTTAAAATAATACCAAGCTCTTGCCTGTCATGATATTTTCCTTTAGAAAACCCTGCATTATCAAGCCAGTAAGGGTTTTTTAATGAATATATTTGTTTTTCTTTAACCATTTTTAATTATCCTTATCTAAATATGATGTGTTAGATTAAAAAACTAATTACATTATAAGAATTTAGCTTGCGCCGTAAGTGGTTATAAATACAAATCTCAGAAATTAGATATAAGCTAATTTCCTTATAATAAGGATAGCCCCACATCTATAAACATCAAGGTAATAAAAAATAATAAAATTTAAAGCTAAAATATAAAAGTAGATATAAGATGCACATTAATATACACATCAATAAAAGACGTTAAATAGGGCATTGTTGCAAAGTTTAAGTGAATGGTATATTAAATTAACTATTCCGTCGTTGAGGCTCGTTTTGTGAATGTATTTAAGGAGCATTATTTCACGGATATTATTATCCTTTGTACCGTACATTCGTACTGAAAATATGGTATTAGCTACCCCGAACTGTAGGAAATATTTCATCAATTAATCTTTAATTCTTTAATCACTAGCTATATCATCTAAGCTAAAACAGCGGCTAGCAGCTCAAATTGTGAAGACAACGAATATGACGGTCATGTATTCAATGTGGAGAAATGTAATTAACGCATCCCACTTTTTCAACCGGCAAGCCTTACAGGGTGCTCATAAACCCATTTTGTTGTTGGTATTTTTCTGGAAGTGGACACCGGAAATTTGCGAGGCTCCACACCTTTAAACATCATTCTGCTCCGCGCTTAAAAGACAGTAAAAGAAATGGAAGAGCGTCAGTTAAGACGCTCTGGGAAGGATGGCTCAAATTGCAAACCATCCTTGAAAGTTATGAGTTCGCTCAGTTTCTTGAAAAGGACTCGTGATCAAGAGACAGACTATACGGGTGGTTATGATTTACTATGCGAAATGCATAATAATATTGTTTATATTAAATGATAATATACTAGAATTAAATTTAAGGGTTATTAAGTCAAATCCCTGCTTGTTATTTGCTTCAATATTAATGTTGCCATTTATCTTTCTTACAATTGTAGGCTCTGAAATGTCTAAATTTTCATTGTTTGTAATATGACACTGAATGAATAAATCTTCACCCATGTAAGAAATAGGTTGAACTAAAAGATCGAATGTCACTTTCTTCATCCTATGTTCTTGAAATAAGATTCGTAAGGTACCACTCTGCCCGGGATTAATGTAAGAGATACCTTTATCAGTAAGATGACCTCCTATTGAGGATAGTTTATTTATATTTACTGATTGATGTACGTCACGGGAGCTAATTGTCACTTCATTCATAGTAATATAGTGGTTTTCATTTAAAGTTATTGGGGGAAATTGCTCGAAGTTTTCAATAGCATTACCCAGCTCGCCTACAGGCCATGGTGTTTCTGTTGTGGGTTGGTAAACTGAATAGCCAGAAAAATTGGCTTTTCTGGGTTTTGATGGCTCTCCAATGCTTTGTCCATTTACATCACGACGCACCACTGAAGATGAACCATAAACAACCTTTCTTGCTTCAGCAATGCTTCCTACAGGCTCTAACTCAGGTAATGTCCTCCAAATATTAAAAGCTAAAGATTCACCATATTCTTCTTGGTTTCTTGCATTGATATTTTGTCTAGGAAAAGTCAATGTGGCTACTTTGAAAGGAACCGCTTCACTCTCGTTCCATAAACTGCGTGCACTAATAATAGATTGTGTTACAGGATTATTACGTATTTGAACATAGAAATTAAGTATTGCTTGACCATTCATTAGTCTTCTAGATAAGTCTAAAGACAAATAATTTTGGGCGCTATAACTGACAGAAGTTGAACCTGCCACCTCTTCTATATCTACCTTAAATTTACAGTAGTTATTTTCACCAAATTTAAATGGCACACAACTCCAGAGAGGTTCAGTTAAAAGACTATCTACTCTTTTAGACATACTATCTAAAACCGCCGCTAATTCCGGATGCGTTTGTAAAAATTCAGGTAATTTACCTGCCATTGCAGCTTGTTTAAACTCTGCCATTTCTTCAGCATCTTTGGCGAAAAAAACTTGGGTATTTTGCAATATGAAATCAACAGTCGTTCCTTGACCAAATACTTTGCCGCCAGGAACATCAAATAATTTGATACCAATACCTACCGTTGAATTTAAATCTGGTGCATTTGTTGCGATGTCACTGGAATAACGAGCCCACATCGGATAAGATGCCCCTGGTCTGAATATTCCCACTTGATATTTACTCGGAAGATTATCAAGAACTTTAAATGTTCCATGAACAACACCATGCTGTTTAACAAAAGCCGCTCGTCTAGCTGGCGTTTGATTTTCGTTAACAATACGCCCTACTTGAATTTCATCAACAAACATTCTGCGAATATCTTCGATAGCTGCATTTTCTGCTTCTATACCTGTATTTCTTTGTATGTTTATATCATGATCTTTAGAATTACTTTTACTCATGGCTCCACCTACAATTGTATGTTTAATATTACATTAAATATAAAGATTTAATCCAACAAATTGGTTAAACAACAATAATTTAATATTAAAAGAAAATGGGTTAATTTAAAATTCAAATGCCAGTTGTTTTCATAAATAATATGAATGGAAATGGGTGATATAGAAAAATTATCTAAACCATAATTATGTTCCTTTTATTTTTACGTTATATGGCAGTTTTGTAATCCATATAACAATGCCTAGGCTATAAAGTTTCTCTATATTCTAGCAACCTGTTGAACTTGCCAGAATTCTTTATTTCTCCATCTAGTCTCTTGTTGATAATAGCGACTTACTTCATTGCTATAGGCATCACGTATAGATTTAATGCGTAGGCCATATTTAGTAAGTAATTTATGATCATTATCTGTTAATACGGCTTTAATTGCTTCTGCTCCTCTAAGACCAGTATAAATTGCATTATAAATTCCTTGAGAAGATATAGGGTCAAAAGACAATGCGGCATCACCTACTGCAATCCAATTGTGACCAAACACTTTTTCAGAATATCCTCCTGTAGCTTCAATCATTTCTAATTGGTTTCTAGTCACACTTTCAAGCGGACAATATTGATGAATATACATTGTTTCTTTTAACGCTAATGAGAACGCATTTTCTTCACGGAGTATTGCCTTCGCTTGGTTTGGCAAGGTAAAAAAGGCCAAGATACGCTTTCCATTAGGTAATCCGGCGGTGTACCACCAACCTGATGAAACTGCCTCTATAACACTTCTCGTATCTAAAATGTCACTGTCAAACCAGGTATAAAGTGCAAATAAAAGGGGATCTTTTTGCCTTGAAACACTGAGTTTTTTTGCAATAAATTGTGAGTTACCACTCGCATTAATCATCCATTTTGCTGATATATTTAACTTTCCTGCTTGAACTTTTATGCCATCATCCATTTCAATAAAAGAAGAAACGTGTTCTTTAATCAGCACAGTTCCCAAATCTTCTGCAGCGTATAGCAAGGCTTGTTCAAACAAGCGCCTATCAAGATGATACCCACAACCATATGGGTCACGAATGAAGTCCGTTTCTCTCAGTTCCTTACTTCCCCAACAGGATAAGTTTCCATAATTAGTCAGAAAGATTTGATCATTAAAATAGTTAAGAAGTCCGAGTTTATGCAGCATTGGACGAGCAGCGGCAGGCAAGCTTTCTCCTACCTTTTGTCGTACTCCGCTGCTAGAATCTAATAAAACGACTCGTATCCCCAAAAGGGACAATGTACGTGCTGCTACAGTGCCCGCAACTCCGCCCCCTACAACCACAACATCACAATTTATTTGAGTTAGCGAGTCCGACGGAATTCTTCCCATTGTTTTTCAGTCCATCCGAGTTGTTTTAATAGTTCAGTTCTATTTTTGATTGGAACGCCATTAATATGAGCACTAAACGCTGCAACTGCTTCAGGAAAGCTAGGCGAACCAGGTTTTAGTTGTTCAACAAAGACACTGTCCATGCTTGGTTCGTAATCATCAGGTGCGGGAAGACGCTGAACAATTCCCAAAAGGTCAAAATGAGAAACAGTCGCTTGCATGACACTTTCATTGTCATGATTTCCTATAAAAAATCCACGTTGCCAATAATGACGAGTTTGAAATGCTTCAGTTCTCTCATGTTCACTTAACTTATTATTATTGAAAAGGTTATAGTTATATTCAGAAAGTACTTCATTGGGTACTTTAGCTGGCCAAAAAGAAGGTAAATATGGATGAAATTCTTTATCATAACCAGAGCGACAACGTGCCGTATCTCCCTGCCAAGGGACCGCCATCCAACGAGTTAAATCGCCAGGACCTTGTTTATGAAGAGGCCCATCAGCTGCTAGAGCTTGCTCTGGTGTTAATATATCTCCATAGTTTTTTTCATGTTCATTTATCTTTCGTCGTTTAATTCGCAGAAATTCGCTGTATAACGATTCGTGCCTCATTGGCCAGGTTAGTTCGCAGCCTGGATGGAATGCATCAGCACAACAGTAAGACAATGGCCCTTTATCTAAAACATCAGGCTGCATTTCAATCGGTAATTCATCAACAGGCTGTGTATAACGTATCGTAGGAAATAACGTATTAGTAAATTCATCGTTATATTCCAAATCATTAATAAAATTAGACGTAACAAAATTAACAAGGTGTTGATAACTAACAGGAGAGACAGGTAATAGATCACCCACTCGGTCTAAGGGTAATGTTTCAAATCCATCACCATAGAGTTGTGGCCATTTCATCTTATCCCCACCATTCAACGTTATATCGTCTGGTGCTCGAAATTGAGAGAAAACGTCAAATCGCTTTAAGGTGCTTTCTTTTAGAGGTAATTCTTTAATGAGATTCGCATCAATAGGAAATGAACCGCCGGGACCAAATACTTGAGCAAAACCTAAGTTAACCCACTGTAAATTAGCAAGGTTAGTTAGCAGAGGGAGAATATCTCTTGTATAAGATGTTTCTGTCACTGGTGGCAATGTTCCAGACTCAATGGCAGTATGTGTAATCATATCAGTCATTGAACGAAATGGGACAATGCCTGGTGCATAATCAGGTGGTCCGATCACAACCCATGCATCTGTAGTAGGTACACGTCGTCCTTTAATAGTTACTTCGGCAGAAACTGGGCCATCAGAAGTATCATCATACCAATCAACTGAGTTATTAAAATTATGTTCATTTCCGTCTGCATCAATAACTAACAGAGGAGCCCCACTCGGAGAAGCAGATTTGCCGTGTCCACCTAATACCAATAAACGTCCAACTGAGTCAGTTAATAGTTCACCAAGATTAACGGGAACATTTTTAAATTTACCTCCATCAAATTGTATTCCGCTACGATTAGCTCCATTGATTGTTTTAACTGGTGGTCTGATTTCAAGTTCTCTACGTTCTATTCCTTTAATTAACGGATTTCTACGGGCTACAGCTTTAGCTATAGAGGCTGGTTGATCCATCGCATTATCAAAGTCGTACCATGATGCTTTAGTATTAGCTAACTCAACATGCCATGTAATATCCGCATTTTCAGTCGTTAGCTCTGCGATAGCAACACCATTTTTATTGTAGCCATAGACTCTAAATTTAGCTGCTTGACGTTTAATTGCCCCAGAAGCATCGCGAGTAGATCCAAAAGGAGGTGAAGGCTGGCCTGCATATTCGGGACCAACATAATATTCATTTTTACTATTACCAACTCGACCAATACCAATACCTGGGTGGATTTTTGCATAAACTATTTCATCTAAGTTTATATTTTTAGTTTGAGCGAGAGAACCTGTATGATTAATAGTTTTATCAACCTGTGATAATGACGAAATATTCACAAATATTTCCGGTGATGTTTGAATATCAGTAAATCCGACCCGACAAAACGAATACCAAATTTTTACTTTTTCTACCGCAGATACTTTAGAAATAGGAATATTATATAAAAATTCTTTTCCTTCTCGAGCACTAGTAATCGCTTGAGGGTAGCTATTAGCTAATATATTATTACTCTCCCAATGTATTGTAAGTAAATCATACATTCTAAGTCCTGCATTAGCTGGGATCATTATCTCTATGAACTCCGGATTATTAGAATCCTTATTGATTATAACAGGAGTTGGTAATTCACTATTAATATTCATAAAAGCACCTTTCTAGTTTGAATATCATTAAATAACATTAATGTCACCTTTGGAGTTAAAATAAAAAAGGCAGTTCAGGGTCGGAATTTAGTTATCAACCAACCATTAATCTAATTTTTTCAATAAAAAATAAATTAGTCTTTTAAAGAAAGAGAATAAATAATAAATAATCTAATTTAGATGGCTTTTTGATTTAAAAATTAGAATAATATAACTATAGCATGTGAGTTAGCTATTGATAATGTTATTTATAATAAAAGATAAAATATCATTTTTAAATGATAGATAATATAAAATACGTCGAATAATTCTAATTTAGGTCTAAATAAAGATATTAGGATGTGTTGTAAAATTACTTAGGTGGAAAACACCCTAGTTGTGGCACTGTTGCATAGTTTGAGTGAGAGACCATGCTGAATTAAAGATTTAATTCCAGAGACTCATGGTATTAATGCATTTAAAGGTCGACATTTCACGGATAGTCATCCCTTTCGCGTAGAGGGATAAAATTTGGCTGTCCATACTTGTTGGTTGATCTTTTAGATGGGTAAAGAAGGAACTTAATGGAACTAAAGCCGTTGGCATAACTTCTAGAAAACGTGTTTAGCTCAATAATGTTGGAAAATCTTTTTTATGATATAGGGTAATAAAGCCGATATAAAAATGTTTAAAATCATTCTGATGGGACATATGGAATACAATAATAATCGTCATCATTTCACTGATTGTCATTCTTGATTGCCATAGTCGCAGAGATTCACCACTTTCAATCAAGTATTTTTGCCATTGATGGGCATGAAAATTTCTTAAAAACCATAGGTATGACAGAGTAAGTCAACTAAATTATGCATAGTGGGTTCCTTAGTGAAAATGATTTTTTCGTCGAAAGATCTGATCACGGAACCCGCTTGTAGTTCCCTTCTTTTTTGTTTTTCTTAGCCCGAGCTCCGGTTAACTACAAAACTGATGAGGGCCTCAGTATAGCCATCATACATTTCAGGTTGTAAATAAGAACACCGAGGCTGATTTCAGTGTTCTTATTTTTGAGGTTTTAGTCAATAAAAATAGCTGGTTACGGCCAGTCAATCTTAATTTTGACCGACCCGCTAGCATTCCCAAGATACCGTTCCTGCCCAGTTGGAAAAGAGTAGAGAGTCCACGTAATTGGTGTGGAAAGATCCTCCCAGCTACTACCCGTTAACTTATATGTTATATTGCCATGCACATTAATCACGCCAGGAAATGTAGCACCAGACAGATCTTGGAGAGTAGTTTGATTAGCCCTAACTGCGCCAACGGGTTTGTTCTGATCATTCACAAGGCTGATCAACCCTGTCTGTGTAGCAGTAGTCCCCGCACTAGAGGCACGGGTGAAACTAACGTTAACAGAGGGGCTCATACTTTTGTCTCCGCCCGTACAACTTACTTTAAGTTGAGAGGTAGCTGTGCCTAGCACTGTTTCGGTGTTTTGTTGTTCAACTGCGCCATAATTGATTGTTGATGGGGTAACAGCAATAGTACATGTACGGGGAATGTCAACCGTTACGATCCCCGATGCCACTCTAGCCTGAGTTGCATTACAGACAACTCCAGCAGAGCAATTCAGTAAATAATACGGGTAATTGCCTGGTGCAGCATTAGGGCCTGCAGTCACCTTAAATTGCCCATTGAATGCAGATTTCTGAACCTTATAACTACGACTATTCCCCCACGAAGAGTAGGATGCCCCATAATTGAATGAAGGACAGTTATAAATATGAATAGGATTCGAAACTGTCAAAACTCCATCTAGCGTGATGGATATGGATCCTTTAAGCAAAGTATAAATCTCTGGATTACCTATTGGTTGTACTTCGGATACTATTGTTCCTTGAACAGAGAGAACGAGATCGTTAGCAATCAGAAAACCTTTAGCTGCGCCATTAGAAAGTACTCCAACCTTAGCGACCCCATTGGCTAATGAATTTTGAGCGCACGATTTATCACTATTAGTCGCTCCTTCAAGTGTCGTTACAGAAAGATACCCTGCGGTCATAACTCCAACACCGTTGCCATCAGCAGCCCCTATTGCGTCGCCAGATGCTGAAAAAAGTTGTGAACTTTCTCCAGGCTTTAGCGAAATATCCATACCATTTGAAATAGTTGGAAAGACTATCATTGGTAGCATTAAGGCAACACGATAGGCCCATTGATATCTCTGTATTATTTTTTTATATTTATTCTCACTTTTGCTTTGAGCGAGATAAGATAAGCTGAGAGCTTGCCCATAAAATTGTTGAGAGTCATCTTGATTATAGACTTGTTTATCACCATGGAATTTTATCATTTTAATTCTCCTGTCGACCGTTGCAGTCAACGTTTTCTATTCGGGCCATTACTTAACTTAGCTGTATCAACTTTTTGAACTCTGTGATAACTGGTTTCTCAGCCACCGCTTTCTCTTGATCCGTAGGTTACGGTTGTACTTGTTTCTGCTCACTCATGCAGCGATAAGACACTTGCCGAATGGGCATGTCTGCAGACATGGTGAGATTACGTAAATCAAAATTCACTTGGCATTGTTGTGCAGCATCTTCACCCCACTTTACTAACAATTTGCCATTTTCTGGCAACCCCGTGAGGTACACTTGCCCTGAATCGCCCACAATACTGTTGATAGTTTCTGCTCCATCATCAGACACTAATGTTGCAATCGCCCCAAAAGGCACATATTTTGTTTCTTGTTTTAGAGTCATCAGTACTTGATAACCAATACGCGTGGTAAAACTAGCTTTGACTACCGCCCCTTTTGTTGGGTAGACGTTAACGTTTGATTGCACTAAATCCACATCCATCGGTAAGGTACTTGGGTCTAAACCAATGCTATTTTTGTTGTAATCCAATAAATAAGGGGAAACTGCATAACCCCGCCAATCTGTCACGGCCACTCCACCATTCACACTGACACCACTGGCACCGGGAGCACTCACTAACGCTACCGAATCCCCCATTGTACGAGAAAAAGTGACCCCTTCTGAGTGCACTAATACCCCACCACTGGCATTCATGTTGATATTCTGGCTGGTGTTGCTATAACTATAACCCCCACTAATGCTGCCCTTGTTTCCTTGGTAACCCACATTCACGTTACTGTTAGGCGTTTGCTCTTGATTTCCCCAACTTTGAGAAACGCTGTAAGACAGCTTACCGTCCATCACACTACCGCTTAGCCCTGTATTATTCTGAGTTCGTCCATTATTATCATGGGTCATTGAATAGGTGGCATAAATCGATTGCAGATTTTTATCCTGTGCAAATAGGCTAAATGGCACATTAACATTGAATGATAACTGTCGGTTTTCTGGCCAATTTCCTCGTGGGTCTTTCACACGGTCAATGTTATAGTTCACACCATAGCCGATCCCCTTAATGCTGTTACTATAGCCCAATGAAAGCCCAGTTAAGGTTCGGTTACTTCCCCAGTAATCATCGCGATTTGCCCGAAAATGCAGTGAACCATATTCCGCCATTTGTTGACTCAATTGTGTCTGGAAACTGCTGCGACGACGCTGTAAAGTCCACGGGCTCAGCCCTTCTTCAAGTCGATAACCTTGACTATTAAATTCACTAAAGCTGTAAAAATGCTCGGTTGAGTAACGCAATGCGGTAAGATCGACCGATGTGCCCGTCGACATCAAACTTTTTGAATAACGAATACGGTAAGATTGACCAGTTTGACGATCACTGCCTTGCTGCGCTGCACCACTAAATTTGGCTGATGAATGGGTCACATCCGTTGACAGCGCCCCGAAGTTCCCTAAAGAGAATCCACTTCCCAAACTCAAGGATTGATAATCTTTCGCCAATAACGTTCCACCGTACAAAGTGACATTATTGTGTAAACCGTATACCGCGGTGCCTAATACAAAATCTGAACGGCGAGAGTCTGTAGTCAAATTCCCATCATAACGGCCGGAGGCGAGTTCATATTTCCAGCCCCCTGGCCGTAGCATCACTGGCAATGAGGAATAAGGCACTACAAATTGACGTTCGCTACCATCCGCTTCGGTGATAGTCACATCATAGTCACCCGACAATCCTGCTTGTTGTATGTCATTAATATAAAATGCACCGGGAGCCACGTAGGTCTCATAAATAACGTTACCATTTTGGCGCACCGTGATACGCGCATTACTGTTAGCCACACCGCTTATCGTCGGTGCATAACCCCGCAGTTGAGTGGGCAACATTTGCTCGCTAGAGGTCAGCTGTACCCCTTTGAAAGGAACGCCATCGAAAACATCGCTATACGTGCTGGTTTCGCCAATCACCAAAATTGAACGTAATGCGCGAATATCGCGGGATAGCGTGGTGCTTGAAAAGCGGGTTTGCGTGTCTGTGGAAGAGGATTGGTTAAGCCCCCCACTGTATTCAAATCGCGTATGCGTCAAGGTGCTGCGTAAACGCCAAGGCCCCGCATTTGCCCCTGCACGTACCGACGCAAACAGGTTATTGTTGTGGGTTTTTAGTCCTTGACTATAGCTATTTGTCGAGCGCCCAGCACTGAAATTATAGTTAGCCATCAGCGCGGGGATCCCCTCATCCCACAGTGAGGGATCTGTATTGCGGTACACACTCGGTTTCATGGCAACCTGTGGCACACTGATGTCCAATCGCAGCCGCGCCAGATCTAATGTTGTCGTCGCTTGAGGGATCAGCGAACCAATATTTAAAATGGGCTCTTCTGCTGGTAAATTTTTGAGATCGGGAATCTGTGGCACATTCACGCCAAAGGACTCAAGTTGAGCAGGAGTGATTTCAGGAACCACATTCCCCTGCTCTGTTTTCACAAAGTTCATCGTATATTGCCCGGTATCTTGTTGGTTCACAAACACCGATACCGTATATTCTCCCTCGGCCACACCCCCTACTTGTGAAAAAGCCGACAAATCCACATCCGTACTTTCGCCAACCACTCCCAAAAAACTGGGGTCAAAGTAATCATCTGCCAAGGTAGGAAACGTGGCAACAACGAGTAACCAGACCAGTGGATGATAGTGATAGATTGACTTTAAATTGTTATTATAAATTGCTTTATTTGATATTTTCATAATTTCACTCTATCTCGCTTGTGCAAGGAACCCCCCGTTGCTAATTGGCATCAGGTAATTTTTTTGTCAATTTCCGATTATTGTGTTAGATGACGGCTGTTTGCTTCATAAGTACCACCTTTGTCATCAATCAATTGCCAACGCACTTCATTATTGGTGGCACGATTATCCAGTGGCCAATATTGCTCACTGAACGGAGCTATCATGCGAGCATTGCTTATATCTACCGCTTTTCCCCCCAATGAGAGGGAACTAAAAGTGACATAAAATGGTGTCGGATTTTTAACGATGAGCTGGGTTTTCGTCTGTGAAAACTGTAATTGTTCTTCGACTTTCTCAATCTGATAATCAGGTATCCCCGCAGGACGATAAAACAGTTTTAGGTTATTTTGCAGCACCATCGAAAGTTGGGCAGCATTGTTATTCGTTAACGTTTTCGGATCTGCTTGCGCAGGGATTGCCGTAAGTGATAAGACCTCGATTGTTTCTTTGTCCTGTGCTAGCAAATTATGTTTCTGGCGGATACGCAATGTTACCGTTTCTCCCGGTTCGAAACGCTGCAACGGGGGCAACACGATAAAAGAGCCAATACCTTGGGTTTCGTCTGAGTTTAAGTTTGGTGATTTGCCTTCATCTTCGGGCGAGCTAGGTGCTTGTCCTTCCCACGGCAAAATTAACGCCTGTAATAAATACGCCGACGACGTATTGTTCGTCACACTATAAGTCACACCATTTTTGGCATCATGAGGATAAATCACCCGCGTGGTACTGAGCGTGATGCCATTCATCTGATTAGAAATATTATCTGCCTGTACAGGAGCCACGAAGGCCACTAATAATAGCATAAGCCCCACGAAGCCCTTCCGACGGATGATAATGTTTTGCTTATGGATTAACATCTTCCGCTCCTGTTTGCACGGTAGCCTGATACATCTGGCTCATGTTGCCAAAATCACCGATCACCGCCCATTGCGCTTGGGTCACTTTGCCATGGACTGAGTAATGACGGGTTGAAAATGGGGCGAGCATGGGCTCGGCATTACGAAGATCGACCCCATGCTGATCTGTTTTTAATTGTGCAAGCGTCAGGTAATAAGGTGTTGGGTTAGTGACCTTTAATTGTTGGCCTTTCTGGCTGAAGGTCAATTTACGCGCCGCCTGCTCCACGGTGATGGGTAAATTAGCGGGGCGATAAAACAGCTTGATCACATTACGAACGCCAACGGAAACTTGTGCGCTGGTCATGTTTTCATCGCTATTAGCCCATTTTTTTGTGGAAGGGATCGCCAAAAAGCTGAGATAAAAGACAGATTCACGGTCATTTGGCAGCTTTTCTGCACCATTGCGCACAACCAGTGAGGTATTTTGGCTCAAGGCTTCTAACCGCGACAACGGTGGCGTTACTAAAAATGGAGGGGCTGGCATATCTGCATTCCCTTCCTGAGTGTTCATCACATCCACTTTTACCAAATAAACTTGCTCGCTATTATTTTTAATAGCCACTTTGGCACTATTATCGCCACCATTAAACACGACTCGAGTTTGTGTTAAACGCAATCCCCCTTCGGCTGCCAATGAAGTGACAGAAAATACCGCAGACATCAAGATGACCTGCAATTGGACACAACGGAAAAAACGATGGGTTAACATATCTACCTCGAGGCTAGTTATAAGCGAAAGTAAAGGTCACGGTCGATGTTAAAATACCGCCATTTAAATTGGCATTTGATGCACAGGCACCACAACTTAATTTGGCATTAAACGTTAAATTCCCATTCAAACCGATGACGCTATTTGTACCACCAGAAGGCCAATTTTTGGCATCCACTACCCCACTTTCAGCAAGGTTAGTATTCTCAGACCACCCTGAATTCCCTGCTGTTGACAGTAAAATGCCGTAGCCTTTCGCACTACTTGAAGCATCTGCAAACAATTGTGTTCCTTGCATTGAACTTGATGTACCAGATACCATAATTTTAGGCTTCATAAAGTAGCCATCACACTTCGATATCGTTAATGGTATTTCAAGGGATTCATTCCCCGCGGCAACGGAGTCCCGCATCACTGGGTCACCATTGTTAAATTTAAAATTTGGTGGAACAGAGATATCACAACCGCCTCCGTAAAAGGTAGCGAGAAATTTGACATCTTGAGATGCTGTGCCTGCATGAAGCTCAGCCATTGGCAATAACAGCCCAGTCATGAAAGTGAGTAACGAAAATTTTAATGTTATTGTCATAGGGTGCCTCAAAATCAGCCTAATCTTGTCTTAACTCGATAGCGCCTATTACCCTATCGAGAATTTGTATTCTACTGATATAAAAAATTAAAAGTGATCGAGGCGTTCAATGCGCCACCTTTCAGTTTAGTATCCACACATCCCCCGCAACTTAGAGTGGCTTTCATTGGGATTGTACCGTCCAAAACTGAGGCAAATTTGGTATTCCAATCGTTACCTTTGGCACTAATGGTGTCATTTTTGGCAAGATTGTCATTTTGAGCAAAATAGGTATTTCCCGCAGTTGATAGCAACACGCCATAGCCTTGGCTGGTGCTTGTCGGGGTGATAAAAAGGTCTTCACCTGAACTCGAGTCGATATCACCGGTCACTTTAATGGATGGGGTTAAACCATATCCATTACAGGCATCTAGCTTAATATCAAACATTTCAGAAATACCATTTTCATTGATAATATCGACAGCTTGTACTTCTCCAAAAGGCACAGACGGCGGTACTGAAATATCACAGGCGCCACCCACAATGCTTGCGGTGATGGTGGTGGTGGTAGTTTGTGCAGCTATCGCTGGATACCCCGTGAGCGAGATACCTAACACACTTGTAAGCAATAACATGGAGGTTATTTTTTTCATGCGTTGCATATTCTTGTCCTATTTGTTGTTACTGAAAAATAAGATTAAAAGTTAATGCTGCAGAGAACTTTCCGGGCACTGCATTGCCGTCAATAGGTCCGACTAACCCCACTAAAAAAATTTCTTCAACTTGATGATGGTTGGCTAAATTTAATGGCGTCAGGAACACTGGCTCACCTCGTTTAATAGCCTTATCTAATTGGAAAAAATCTCCCAATGATATTGGTGTGCCATCACTCACGCGCAACATAAAACCCACACTGTTCGGTATACCATCAAGAAAGATGCTGTTTTCGCTATAAGGAGTATTGCCGTCCAATGTTAATTTAGGGGTCAGCTCTGCTGTTTTATCAACACACAATAATTGTGCTCTTAATGGTTTAATTTCATAGGTCGTCGTTACCCCTTGAAAAGCGGATGTTCGCTGAGGGGTAAACTCCAATGAGCTGGGTAAGCGTATCTCGCATCCTATATCATCGTTAATCATGGCACTGATTTCTGTTTCATTTCCTTTAGCAAAAGCCCCCCCACATAAGAAGAGGAAGAGAAAGCCAAGGTGTTTATTGTACTTGCCCATGTGATACCTCCGCTCCACCGTAATCATTAATGGATATCCACTCGACGGCGCCTTGTTGAGGTACTTGGTGGTAGGTATAATCACTGAAAGGTGCAATCATGTTGTTATTAAGTTTCACACTTAATGGCACATTTTTATCGCCAATTTTGAGGCCTGTTAACGTGATATAATAAGGCGTTGGATTTGAAACTTTGACCCCCCCATTCGCGCGGGTAAATTTTAGTAATTTAGTCGCTTGCTGCTGGGTCATCCCCAGATTATTAGGGCGATAAAACAGTTTAATTACATTCCCTGTTGATACCTGTACTGTGCCACCGATATTGTTTTGTGGCTGCTCTAAATTATTTTCACTGGTTGGAATCGCTACCGTGCGTAAATAAAAGACTGACTCTTTATCTTGTGGTAAAACGGTGGCTTTTTTCATGACGCGCACTTGATTCGTAGTACCAGGCTCTAAACGAAATAAAGAAGGTGATACCAAAAATGGTGTTTCTCCTTTATCACCGAATGGGTTGTTTAGCACTTGAGCTTTAACAAGATAAGGGGTTAGTGATTGACTTGAGCTAGTAACACCGACGCTGACTCCTCTCGTATTGTCATTTGCAGTGAAAATCACTCGAGTGGTATCGATGGCAATGCCTGCCAACGAGGTTGTAGATAACCATAGCAGCGTACTGCATAACCCTTGCACTAATCGAATGTTTCGCATTTACGGATCCTCAACTCTTTCACGAGAAGAAGGCAAGGCAGCTATGCCGCCTTACCCAGTTATGCTCTGTCGACTTAATAGTATTAGTCAACGATGTAAGCGATCAGAACTGGCGCGCTATATGCACCTACATCTGGAGTTGCTGTGGTTGTTGCCATACCTACTTTAAATGTATATTGACCTTCAGTATTGCCCGCACCAATATCAACTACAGGACCTTTACCATTAGTGATGATGGTATTGGCATCATCTTGAATCATAAAACCAACAGTTTGTGAATCATTAGCAACGAACACATTTTGCTCGTTATTACCCGTAGAGGTAATACCTTGAATAATCAATTCACCGTTTTCACCGTCAGCACAGCCAACTAGTGTCACAGGCATATCGACAGCTTTAGTGATGGCATTAATTGCAGGGAAGCTTGCGTCTGCGCCACCAACTTTATTATTGAAAACGCCGACGTTTAATATTGATTTGCCTCCGTTGATAGTGACATCACAGGTAGTTTTAGTCAGGATCCCTTGCAGTGTCACTTCTGCAGAAGGTGCTGCCATTGCATTCAAGCTAGCGACAGAAAAACCAGCTAATAGAGCAGCAGAAAGCAGGTTAGTTTTAAACGACATAATTAAATTCCTATTGAATCAGGTTAAATAATAAATTGAGATAAACATTCAATTTTAAGAGTCATTGATTAATACCTCTTTATTTCAGTCCATAGAAATAAAGGTCATGCTCTTTTACCTTTAGTCCAAAAGAGCATTGCCTTTACCTCAGTGTAGTTTTAAATAAACATCAGATTTGTTGAATTTAATCAAAATTAAAATATATTTTCTCTATAATTCTAAGTGCATTTAGGTAACAAAAAATCAATCAAAAAAGGTCATACGTACACTTAAGTTACTGTAATATAAAAATACACTTAAGCATGTGCTTTATTTAAGCTAATTATAAATGAATAGGTCTATTTAAATGTTGCTATCAATATCAGAGCATCCCATATAGAATTGGCCATATAAAAAATAAAACATATGAATTAATTGTTAGATTACAGAAAAGCTCTTTACTATAGGGAGTCATGGTATTGCTATTTTCAGTTTATAGCACCTTGTAATTCTTTTAATTCAATAAAGCACTGCTATCAGCATAATTTTTTAAATCTTAAATAGGAGAATCGATTTAACATCCGACTAATAAATTTTTCTATAGGTACAGCAAATATATTCAATATCAATATAAGAAAATCTAAAATCATACGAGATACATTACGTTCACACGTGAAACTTGCTATTGAAAAATATCAAGTCACTCAGTTACCTCCCTTTCCTATCATTAAACGCTGAATAAATTTCGTCACTGATAGCCTTAGAGTATATTTGACGCTGTGTTAAGTTAAGAAATTTTTGTGAATGTAACAGCTTCATATTATACCAATCCTAATCCCCCTAACTCCAACCTACATCAGCATCACTTAAAAATACACGTTTTCTGTGTTTTCTTATTACTAACCTACGTGAGATTGCCTACAAAATCAAATTTCTAAAAAACACAAAGCCAATAATTTACTACAACGAGTAAACGAATTTTTGTGTACAAAAAATTACAAATGGCCTGAATATGGCATTAACAGGCAATCTCACGGAACAGTCTATTATGAATCATCTTTAAGCGACGAAATATAACACCAAAAATGAACATGTCAGGTTAAGAGAAAAGTTATTAATTTTTAAATTAGAATATTTTAATACTTTTAAATAAAATATATAGCATATCCAAATTAGATAATTTGATAATGATTTTTAAAAAAACACAATATTCTTATTTATCATAACGATAAATAAATTACCTCAGTGATATACACAAAAAAAACTATATCCAACTGTGTCTGTATGTAAAAAATATCATGCTTGATTGTATTTTTAAATTTTTTTTTGCATTGTCAGTTTTATGAAAACCACAGCGGCAATAATAAAAATGGATATTAAGGTCAAAGACATTTTTTATGATGACTTAAATATTTTTTATATAAAAATTATTTAGCGAGCTATCATATATTTCACTAGAGCGTGTTGATATTTCCGGTATAAAAATCAGTAAATAGGCTGTTATAATGGTTTCACCAAAATTCAAAATACAGAAAATGACTATGCCTAAAACCATGTAAACAGAGCAACAGGGCCGTAGACCATTTCAACTTATGCTAATATGGAGGCATTTGAACACCGAATGACCTTTGAAAGAATATTATATTGCGTGCAAATAGATTGCCTCTGGAGAGCGGTTTATAAAGAACTTGGGGATTGGAGAAAATATTTTGATTTTTTAACCTCTCCCCTCAAGAAAGTATCATTTTTCGGGTCGACAATAAAAATTTTACTTCATTGTCACATTTCGCACGAACTCCTTGCGGAAGAGCATACTATAGTCTTTCCCATAGAATTTCACGTCTGACACCTGATTAGCAGTAGCCATTTTAGTCATGGGGGAAGTGCCAAAGGTCTCTTTCAGCGCTTGCTGAGTTTTAGGTTGAATCAACCAGTTAATAAAAACAGCGGAGGCATTTGGGTGTTGACTATTTGCAGCGATGGTTACAACATTCCCTCCCCCTGGCATACCAAATTTGGGGACATAAAATTTTAATCTTGAAGTTATTGCTCCATTGTGTTGCAAGCCTAGCATATGATCTTCCCAAGCTGGAACCAACATCAACTCTCCATCATTTAAACGTGTGAGACTATCGGCGCCAGATGCGGTTTGCGTAATACTAGATTTGTTTTTAGTAAACCACGCCCAGCCAGAAGACCAACCTTTAATCACCTTTGGATCAATCTTCGTTGCACTGCTATCAAACTCACCGCTTTTGAGTGTGACAATACGCTGAATGAAGGCTTCACCAGCGCCTCCGTTATTGGGATCGTTATATCCAAAACGATTGGGATTTGCATCGATAAACGCCTGAAGGTCATTGAGCGTTTGAGGAAGAGCTTGATCGCCAAATTGTTTGGGATCATAGGCGAATCCAGTTTGATTTCCCCAAAAAGCGACGGCATACCCCTGTGTATCGATGTTTTGTATTGTATGAACTCCATTCTTATAGCCTGGGAGCCAGTCAACTTTACTGATTGCATTAGCTTTTAAAGTAATAGGCAGTTGAGCAATGGATAAGGCCATTACATCAATTTTACCACTCTGTTTTTTTGATTCGGCTAAAAGTTTATTCATATTTCCATCAATGGTTCCTTCTGAGATTTGTACTTTTATTCCATATTCATCTTCGAATCCCTTCACAAAATTACGCCACTGCGGCTGCAAGTACCAAATGTTAAATGTAACCTCTCCTTCTTGTTTTGCTTGCTTTATCACCTCATCCCAGTTAGGAAAGGAATTTTTATCTACATCTTGAGCGTAAGAGGTTGATATAACTGCGACTCCCAGTAAGAGCGCCAATGATATTTTTTTCATAATTTGACTACCTCTAGTGAATGTTATGCTTTTCCTGTGGATTGAGACAAATAATTGCCTTTTAACAGGCGCTCAATAATTATCATCAATATAACGTTGGGTATCACCAAGATCATTGAAACAACAGCGGCATCTGGACGTACAAAGGAATACCCTAAGAATGAATACAGTATCGTGGGAACAGTGATAAAATCTGGCGAGCCCAGTACAAATGAAATACTAAACTCTTCTAAACTTCGAACCAGACAAAATATTAATGAAGCCAGTAAACTTGGCTTTAGCATGGGTAAAAAAGCATTGCAGAACGTCCCCCAAAAACTAGCTCCCATGTCACGCGACGCGTCGATTATGTCTTGTGGTATCGACTTGAACCCCGCTGACATTATGCGAATTGAGTAAGGGAGCGTAAGAACGGTATGGCCAATTACAATGCTCATAAAAGTATTGCTGATATTTAAACTTATTAACATTGAACTGAAGAAGATACCGATAATCATGCCCGGCATAACCAGTGGAATGAGCGTTAGCATTTCCGCAACTGCTTTGCCTTTAAATGTCATTCTTCCGAAAGCATAGGCTGTAGGTGTCGCAAGCAATAAGCTCAAAATAGCAACAGCAGGAGCGATGGTATAACTATTGAAAAGCGCGGTTGCTAGCGATGTTTGTTCCCAAACAATTTTCCACCGCGCTAAAGATAATTTTTGAGGAAAAAGGTCTGGATAACTCCATGGGTGTTGTGGGTCAACCAAGGACCACAAGATTGCCATAGTAAAAGGCAAACCTAACCAAACAACATTAATGAAGATGAAAAAAATCAATGAAATTTTTACAACTTTCTGTCCATTATTGGTCTTTATGGTGTTCATTTAACCTCCCCCTTCTTGGTAGCCAACGGGGTTAACACAGTCGCAATGAGCAGCGTTCCAATCGCGGAAATTAACATTATTATGACGGCAATAACGGCTGAGTTATTCCATTCACCGTATTCCATTGCGGTAGCTTGCATCAGGCGCGCAAGGGAGTAAGTGTTACGGGGACCGGCCACAGAGAAGAATGCAAAATCCCCTACCGCACCAATAAAGATAAGTATTAGAGAAACTTGTACCGCGGGGAGTGTTAGAGGGAAGACGACATCTACGAATCTCCGCCATCTATTAGCACCGAAATTACTTGCCGCATCAAGTATCTCATCTCTAATCGAATTGACAGCACCGCCAACTAAAATCAATGCAAAAGGAAGGTTTTTCCATATTTGAAGAATGATAACCCCCCATCCAAAATCATCATTTTGCATACGCAATGGGGAGTCTGTTATTCCCAACAGTTGCAGTAAACTGTTTATCACTCCATGATAGGCGATGATATTTACAAACAAAAATGCAGCCACTAAACCTGGAATGAACATGGGTGCTCGAAGCACTCCGATCACAACCTCTTTTCCGTACATGGGTTGTCTTAGCCAGAGTGCGATAGGATATGAAAGCAGAACTGCACCAAACGCACCAAGCACCGAAACTTTTACGGTGTAATACAACGCACTAAGTAAGACGGAGTCACCTATGATGTTTGCCCAAAACGCCAGTGAAAATTCACTTTCCCCCGTCATGTTAAATAAACCGAAGCTTTGGGTAATAACGACATAAAAAGTTGATCCCACAGAAGAAGGATCGTTCCAAGCCCTGTGCTCATTAATAGCCATGCCTTTACCTCATTTTTCCAATTCATCTCTTCCCCTCCGTAACCGGCTCTAAAAAGTGAATTGCATCCTCTGGCAAGTAAAATTCGGCACGCTCTCCGATGGCAATAGGCGGTTTCTTCACAAGCTGCAAACGAACTGAGAGTGATTTATTATCGTTGGAACCCCACGCTTCAGTGAGATTGCCCATGAATGCCATTTTTTCTATGACTAAAGAAAATCTATTTTGGATAGAAGATGGGGCTTGAACAAATTTCGCATCCTCAGGACGCCAACAAATATAGCAATGTTTTGCTGAGGGAGGATTTGCGGATTTAACATAGAAGTTACCAAGCTTGCAGGCGATACGGTAGTATTCTGGCTGCTCAGCGGGTTCAACATGTGCCTCATCAATATTCGCTGCACCAATAAAATCCGCAACAAAGCGGCTGTTTGGGTGGTAATAAACGTCCTCTGGCGAGCCCACTTGCGCAATACTCCCTCCATTTAGCACAACGATTTTATCTGATATAGACAAGGCCTCAGCCTGATCGTGCGTGACATAAATCGAAGTTAGTTGGTAGAGGCGTTGTAGCTCTTTAATTTCAAACCTCACACTTTCGCGTAATTTCGCATCTAAGTTAGATAGTGGTTCGTCAAACAAAACCAAATCCGGCCTAGTGATCATCGCTCTAGCCAAAGCTACACGCTGTTGCTGTCCTCCTGATAGTTGTGATGGCATCTTCAAACGCTGCTCTACTAAACCGACTTGTTTTAGGGATTCTTCTAATCTTTCTTGTTGGTTGCTAATGGAGACTTTTTTTTGCTTCAAGCCAAAACAGATATTGTGTGAAACGTTGAGATGCGGAAACAAAGCATAAGATTGAAAACACATGGCCGTGTTTCTTTTTTCTGGTGGAAGGTTTGTTATAGGCTTGCCATTTAAAATGATCTCTCCACTATCTGGTTGGTGAAAGCCACTTATCATTTTTAACAAAGTGGTTTTTCCACAACCACTCGGCCCGAGCAAAGTGACAAATTCCCCCTCTTCAGCGGTAAGACTGATATCGCGGGCGGCATAAAAATCGCCAAATTGCTTTGTAACACCTTTTAATATCAGGGTAGACATTATCGGCCTTCCTTAATCGAAATAATTTCTTATTAAATTTACATATTAAATGTTATATTAATGTGATTTAGCTCATCAAAATAAAATAAAAGTAGAAATTTAATTTTAATCCTATTTAAATCAACTATATACATGGCGCACATAAAGTTAAAAATTTAAATGTTATTTTACATATTAAATTTAAATGATAAACTTAATCGAAAATAAATTGAGGGTTTTATCATGGATTTTGAATTTCATAGAGCAAAAGAAGGTGTTGTTTTAGCAAACAGTCACCGAGGGTATGCCAGCAAATACCCTGAAAACACCATGCCTGCATTCATTGGTGCATTGGAAGCTGGTACACATTGCATTGAGATAGATATTCACTTAACCGTAGATAATCAAATCGTGGTTACTCATGACCATCGTATAGATAGAGTCTCAACAGGAACGGGTTTTGTTGAGGAGATGACGTACACACAACTGTCTCGGTATGATTTCGGCGTAAAATTTAATAATAAGTTTGAAGGCACAAAAATACCGCTACTGAAAGATGTTATAAAATGGGCTGTGGCCAATCAGGTTGGATTGATTGTTGAAGTTAAGCAGCGGCGTAGAGTTGATGAATTTATTGAACATCTAGTCGACGTCTTAAGTTCAGTTCCGAATGCGATATCACACATTCAATTACTTGGATTTAATCACGTATTAATCAACAAAGTAAAAGAAAAGATACCGCAATTAGCATTGCAGGTTGTCACTATTGAGCGATACAATGACCAATTAGCTGCCGTTTCTGCCTCAAATGCAAGTTGTGTTTGTGTGGAATATGAGTATACACATATCGACGATTTGAGAGCATATAAGGCGGCGGGGTTGGGTGTACGGCTGTACTTGCATGAAAATAAAAACGGCATCTCCCCTTTAGAGCAATATCTACTTAAATTTGGCTGTGACTGTCGTGCTGAAATCATTGAATGGCTTCAAGAAGGCCTTATTGACATTCTCAGTCATGATGATATTCCGTATTTACAATCTTTAATTGAGGATGCAGGGCTACAATGGAATTAATTTATAGTATCGGAAGTTGTCAATGACAGATAAACCAGAAGTATTGGACCTAAAGCCAACTCAACGGTTACTACTGGAATTAATTCGCAGGTACGGACCGATTTCCCGGGCCGAGTTAGCTAAATTATCCAACTTAACACCTGGCGCGATAACACAACAATGCCGTGAGCTCATTTTTTCTGGGTTAATTGTTGAAGGTGAGAAGAATATTGGACAAAGAGGCCAACCTTCTCTTCCTCTAAAACTAAATCCCGGAGGAGCTTGCTCAATTGGCGTCTCCTTTAGTTCTGGTTTTATTGATCTTGCGCTTGTTGATTTTTGTGGAAAAAAAATTTTCAGCACATCAGAAGTACATCTAGAAAACCAACCTCTCATAGCCACTCTTGACCAAATTAAGAAAATGGTTAATAGCACGCTAAAAAAATTGAAGCTTCAACATGCCAGGATCCTTGGCGTAGGATATGCTGTACCCGGCTTCGTGAAATCAGATGGAAAAAAAAGACAATGCGTTACTTGGCTAAAAAGCTGGCGCGATGCCGATCTGCAAGCTGAATTTCAGGCTAACCTCCCTTGGCCGACTTGGGTTGAGAATAACGCTAATGCTGCTGCTATTGGAGAATTGTACTCAGGTCAGTGGAATCAATACCGAGACTTAACCGTATTAGAACTAGGATATGGTATAGGTGCAGGGATTATTGCAGATCATAAATTACTGACGGGCGGCTTTAGAAATGCTGGCGAAGTTGGTATGGCCTTTCCTACTGGAACTCATCGGCCATCTTATAAAGATTTGCTCGGCACTCTCAGTGCTGCGGGTTACGATGAAAAGGAATTGCTTGGTCTTATAAAGAAAAAAGATATAGTTATAGAGACTTGGTATCAACGGTCATTAAAACAACTTGAAGACACTGTTTTAGGATGCCTTCAATGGTTAGACCCACAACTTATCATAATTGGCGGAGCAATGCCGAAAGAGATAACTTCTCGCTTTGCAGAAGATATCACGGATTGGTTGCAGTATCGTCTTGATCCGGAAAGACCTATGGTTAAAGTAGTTCATTCATCAATAGGTTCAGAGAGTGCCTCGCTTGGTGCTGCCATGCTATCTCTATATCAAATAATTAACCAATGATTGAAGTGCCTCAATGTGTAAAAACGAGCATCTAATCTATATAGGCAAGGTTTTATAGACTTTATACGGGGTATCAGTTTAGCGACAAATCGCTGATTACCACAGTGCCTTTTGAATCACTGACGCACGACAGAATAATCTGGCAGGTACCAGTATAAATAACCGGTAACTACCAGAGCAGCTTAAGCACAAATTAATTATTACTTGGTGCAAGTTCGATTAGCCATTTGTTCCAATTATTTTCATCTAATTGTTGAGTTGTACGTATTTTCCCATAAAACAAATCATAGTAAATTGAGTAGTTAAATAAATACAAATATTCATTTGGTTGATTTGGTGATAGCGGATTATCAACGTAGTACATTGCTTGTAAATGACCTTTCATATCCTGTTTAAATAATGTGGCTTTATTTTCTGGGTCGCAATCAGTTCCCCAACTTGCATCGTTGTAAAAACCACTTATTTGTAAGCAATGTGGTGTGTCTGAAATAGGAGAATATTGAGCTGAATATATTTGTATTAAGCTGCCATAGCGAGGCGAATCAACTACCTTTGTGATCAAACTATCTATAAAAATATTTTTGGTGGTTACTTATTATTATTGTGTATTTTTCTTATTTTACAAATTAAAAGGTCAAAAAAAAATTATTCGTTTAATATTAGCTATTAATTGATGATTACTTTTTTAAAAGCAATCTTAATTTGAAAGAAATAAAGCCAATTAAACCATTTAATAATGAACATTCCATAACGATATAGGTTTAATTGCTCAATGGAACTAAAATTCGCTATGTATTCAATGTGTGGTTTTTCATGATAAGGGAGTATAAACGGGAAGCCCAAAAATTTTATGGACGGTTTATGGTAACTTTACTCCTGTGAAAATATCATTCTAAGTTATTGCAACTTAAAGCAACTACCGTCAATCGCTTAGAGTATGAAGTTGCAGTCAATATTCCTATTTCAATAAATATCACAAAATAAGCGCTTGTAAATAATTCTGTTTATTTATCCTTCAACAAATGAAACCGTTTAGATAGCCTCATGAATACATGTTTTGCTTTCCCTAATGTTTTGATTATTTATTATTCGTCACAAAATAAATTTGTCTGAATACCGATAAGGTCTTCTCATCGGTACTCTTTCCTGCATTATCGGGGGGATGCAAAGTAGGAAGGCACTGTAGCATTTTACTTGTTCTTTCATGTTTACTGACAGGGTGTAATGCCATTCAGCATAACTATAAACTTCTCATGTTACTCAATGCTCAGCGCCCTTCTTTAAATGAAAGAACTAATTTTTCCAGCCTAAACTCTTTTTCTTCATTCTTTTAAATTCGTTCCGCACATTTTCAATTATATTTATTTGCCCTTTTGTCGGCTCACCCTCTAACATGATGACCTTCTCCAATAATGATAGGAATGTCTCAACCATTGCGGGCGTAAACTGAGTAATACTTAATTTCAGTATATGAGGGATACTTTGATCAAAGTTTATTTCATTATGTACAAGGTGTGATGATGAAGAAAACAAATCCACCGCATCTTGAGTTTCTAGATTAAAATTCTCTATAAACAGGTTAATAACCGTTTGTTTTTGTTCACGGGATATTTCACCTTCCTGCTTCAATGCACCAACAATAATAACCGCAGCGGCTTCCGTTGCCGTCGTCAAATTATAGATTGGTTTTACCCCATATTGTTTTTGCCACTTTCTCCGTCGGGCCCAAGTAAATGGATTAAAGGAATTAAGGTCTACACCTGAGTTTTGTAATGAATGTAGCGCCCATACAAGCGCAGCTAATGCTGAAATTGCTGCTATAATAATATGCATACTAAGACCTATCCGATATCCTTATGACTTTGTTGTTCAATTTATCTTAAATTAGATGCAATAAAAAAGGGATGATGCTTAATGGAATGGGTTCACAAGTTAAGCTCTTTTTCTTCATAAGTCAAATTATTATGGGCAGAAAAATGTGAGGTAAAAGTAACGAAATTAAATCAAAAAATATACACAATATTCACACACTGTTTGTTAATCGATTTTTTAGACCAAATTTTGTCTACATGTGAAGTGTACGTTCTTCGTCTGTATGTCCAGACTAGCTTGACTGCAGTTCGACACCACCTGCCTTGTTGAAGATTTACTTGCGGCTACTTTAGTACTAGTAGCCGGTATTTATTTCATGGAAAACAATTGTGCTGTCTTTGTTTTCGATAAAATAATATATGTACTGCTCAATACCGTTATCATAAGTTATCGTTAATCTGAGTTTATTAGGTGGTAACCACTTGTAAATTACCTCGACATTTTCAGTCTGATACTCAACATTATTTTTAGGTAACTGGTTTTTAAGTCGCTCTTGACGATATAGATTAGCTTTGTACGTTGTATAAATCTGTGCAATTTTTTGGCCTTTAAACTCGCAGAGATATTGATAACTTCCGTTAAAGACCAAATCTTCACTCATATTTAGGCAGGATTCATAGAAATTTTTTGATTCAGGGCTTAATTCAAGATTTGAGGCATACCCATTACTTATTACGGCTAACGACACTAACACCCCTACTTGGATGATCAACTTCTGCATCATTATCTCCTTATTTTCCTTTTTAATTATCTCGTAGTTTAACCATGTTAAGAAATGCAGAATTAAATGTTTACAAAGCGAAGAGCTTTACTTTTTTGTTATGATAAAGATGAATAAATTACATTGATCTACAGATGACAGCTTTCACGCTCTCTAATCTACCACTGTATGGTGATGGTATGCTGAAAGCCATACAGGGGCGAACAAATTAAATATTGGCTATCATTTATCAAAATTATTAGAGATTAACGTTGTAATATCATTAGGATATATTATTTCGTTGCTCCGGGTTAGTTCATCTAACTCCCACCAATAGTAGCGACTAATAACAGATTTTTCGTTATTAGACCATCCATTAGTGTGGATCTCTTCTTCATTGGAAAAGACGATAAAAAAGCGCTCTTTTGCTAGCACCGTTTCGCCACTGGGAAGTGTCATTTCAAAAGTTCTTTGTGCAACACATTTTCCAATATTATCCCTGATAATGCCGGTTTCTTCTTTCAGCTCTCTGATAGCCGCTTGTTCAAAAGATTCACCATGCTCAACACCACCACCTGGCGTTGCCCAGTATGATCTGCCAGCTAAAGCATCGTTCGTATGAACAAAGCGAAATAGTAATACTTGTCTAGACGAATTAATAATCAGTAATCGGGATGAACACCGAACACGCATAGCTGATATGACCATAGTGAGTTAATAAGATATCACAGCTTAAACAAATAGTTATGAATGTAAAGCGAAATCAATCGAGATAACGGAATGGTTTGTTTATAAAAAATAACTATCATTTTAGCTTTATTAACGAGTGGGCTTGACATAAGAAAAGCGACATTAGTCATAATACTACTAAACAAGCCTGAGATTTCAATAATACATCTTCTATGTGGTTCTTTAAGTGCTCTATTGTGACATTATGGATCCATTCGCATTGATGTAATGCTAAAAAATGAGATACTGACAAATAGAAAAACTTTCACTGATTTAACTATTTTATTTTTCAGGAAGCTACTATATGCATCGTAACATCATTTATATTGCAACGAGCCTAGATGGTTATATAGCAGATGCAAATAACCAATTAGATTGGTTATTCTCTATCCCTAACCCAGGTCAAAACGATATGGGCTTTTCGGATTTTATGCAAAGAATTGATGCTGTTGTTATGGGTCGAACGACTTTTGAAACTGTATGTGGTTTTGATGGAGAGTGGCCATATGATAAACCAGTGTTTGTCTTGTCGAACTCAATCAGAGAAATACCAGTAAAACTCATAGGGAAAGCTGTTCATTTAGTGCGTGGCGAGATTAAAGATGTAATAAGCTCAATACACTGCGCTGGGTTTAAAACGCTTTATATTGACGGAGGTTCTGTTGCGAAACAGTGTTTGGCAGAAGATTTAATTGATGAAATGATAATCACTATTGTCCCAATTCTGTTAGGTGATGGAATACCTTTATTTGGTAATATGAAAAAACCGCTACAGTTTATTCATGTTAAATCAGAGCGTTATTTTGACTATATGGTTAAGAATACTTGGCACCGCCAGAGAAAATAATTTTGTCAATGTCGCTTTACATATTCGAATTAGAACTATCTTTATTTTTCTGTCGAATACTCGATGTGTACGGCAAAGTCCTCATCATTTATGAAAAATGAAAACAGTGAATTTGTCTGTATGTCTGTTATGCGCCACTTCTTGGTTTGTTGAGGATGTGATTAAATATCATAGAACATTAGAGAGTTATATCTCAGTGCTTTTTGACGCAAAATTTACCCTTGATGCCTTAAAAGAGCCAAAAGTCATAGACTCAGCTCTGACAGAAAAGCGGGAAATAGCTATTTTTAACTGCGAGTGCCCGCTTAATTTTAAGTGCATATCATTAATTTTGAATGCCATACCTTTCACTTGAAAACTCGAGAGTTTCTAATTTTTGAGGCGCAAACAAGCCTCTCATCAGAGGCTTTTCTATTTCTCGGAAACAACAGCGCTTTAGCACATGATAATCACGCTAAATAAACTGAACCATAAGAACTAGAGCAATGGCAGCATGATCACAAAAGCAATTTCAAGCACTGTATTAAAAATAGCGAGTTGTAAAACTAATCGAAGAAACAAGGGGTAGCTTCATTTTTTATTTAATATTACTAGTCGTACAAACCTATCCTTTGTTACCGTTTTATTCCAATTTAATATATAAAAACATTTTTTATATTGAAAGTGACATTTTTAAATTTGAATTATAGAAAAGGCAACACATTAAGTAATATTCTTTTTTACAACGCGAGTCATTACCCCCCTACTTTCTTGATAGAATAATAACATCAAGAAAAATAATAGCTTTCCATAATACACACCTATACGAAAGACAGTTTTTTGAAGCGCAGTAAACTATAACCCCATCCGAAATATCAAAAATTACATATCGTAATTATTCACTTAATGTATCCGTTTATTTTCTAGCTATATGCTGATTTTGATATAATATAACTATATATAAACAATCAATCATTTATTTAATCATTAATATGAAAATGAAAATTCGAGTAATATAATAAATATCGAAAGATTATTTATTATAAAAATAATTATATCTTTCATATGTATACTAAATTTAATGAATAAAAATATATAAAAAACAATCGATTGATAGAATAAGTGTTTATACCTATTAAGATTTTTCTTATTCCAGCAATGATTCACTTATTTAATTATTAACGCGGTTAAATTGTGCATTAAAATTTAACTAAGCAGAAAATGAGTTTTTAAAGTATTAAAGATTCATATTTCATTTTAACTTTACAAATAATATGAGAGGATTTTATGAAAGTATTAACACTAAAAGAAGTTAAGTTAGTTTCTGGTGGTACTTTTAATATCTGCAAACCATCTATTAGTAATGTTCAACCTATAACTCAACCTACTGTTTCGGCTACTACAGTGCCATCAGTAAGTGTTTCAGTGCCAAAAGTAACAGGCTCTTCAATATCAACGAGTAAAATTAGTTGGTCCTATAATATTGATGCTTCTGGTAGCACTGTTAACTCTATCAGTATCACGTTTTAAACCTAAGTGAAATAAAGCAACTATCCAACTTGCTTTATTTAAAAAAGAATGAGATGTGGCTAAATAACGGACAAAAATTTAGCTAA